>CP112999.1:310694-621389 GCA_026625165.1 Methanoregula sp.
GCCGTCCTCGACAACGTCCTTGACTACCATGAGCCCGTCATGGACGGAACGCTCGAGCTCGTCGACAACGTGCTGCGTCCCGCCATGGATGATGATCGAGACTGCCTTTGGGTTTTTGCACTCAGACACCGTGATCATCTCCTCGCCTGCCACCTTTTTTTCAAGGACAAGCCCCGCACTGCCGATATCCGCTGCTGCGGCCGCGTCGATACTGTTCACAATGGATGCCCCGGTTGCCCGGGACAGGTTCTCCATGTCACTCTTTTTCAACCGGCGGACTGCAAGCACCTTTGCTTTTGCAAGGTAATGCTGGGCAACATCATCGATCCCTTTCTGGCAGAACACGACATTGGCCCCGCTTGCGATAACCTTGTCAACCATCGACCGGACCATGTGGGCTTCCTCGTCAAGGAACGCCTGGGACTGTGACGGGTCCGCGATATTGATCTTCGCGTTCACCTCGGTCTTTTTGAACTCGATTGCAGCATTCAGCAGGAGGATCCGTGCATCCCGTACCTCTTTTGGCATCCCGGGGTGCATGCGCTCCTTGTCAATGACAATGCCGTCGATAATTGTCGAGTCCTCGATTGCACCCCCTACCTTTTTTACCACGCTGATATGGTCGATGTTGACCTTGCCGTCCGGGTCCTGAACAACCGTAACCGCCCTGACCATGAACCCGCAGAACTGGTCCTTGGCAGATTCCGCAAGCCGGCTCGTAAAGGCGGTCTCGGCAATGCTTTTTAACATCGCCTCGTCGTCCGGCCGGATCTCAAGTGCAAGAGCGGAAAGGATCTCCTGCGCCTTCCTTGCTCCCTGCAGGTATCCTTCCGCTATAACGGTCGGGTGGATCTTCTGTAAAAGGAGCTCTTCTGCATTCCGCAGGAGTTCTCCTGCAAGCACGACGGCGGTCGTGGTACCGTCCCCGGTCTCGTCGTCCTGCGTCTTTGCAACCTCAACCATCATCTTTGCGACCGGGTGTTCGATATCCATCTCTTTTAGAATTGTCGCGCCGTCGTTGGTGATCACGATATCGCCGATCCCGTCAATCAGCATCTTGTCCATCCCGTTTGGCCCCAGTGTCGACCGGACCGCGTGGGCAACCGCCTTTGCTGCGGCAAAGTTTCCGGACTGCGCCTCCTGCCCCCGGGTCCGCCTTGCGCCTTCCCGGAGGATCAGGATGGGTTGTCCGCCAAGTTGTTGTGACATGTTTCTCTCTTCCTCCTCTCAATCGCAGGGGCCGGCCGGCTCCTGCCATTTTTACTGATTAATAGCCGGTATGGTTGCATAACGGTATCGGACTTAATAAATTTACTTGCCGCCCGGAGCAGGAAGCAGGTATCGCCCCTCCTTCTTGCCCATGTCCTCTTTTCAGGAGTGAAAAGCAGGGACATGGAACAGTAACCGGATGTGCCAAGCTGCCCCTTGTAAAATCCGCCGTTAGAAACCAGCAGGTACGGTGGTTCAGAACGAGATCCCCATCGCCCACGGGATGAGCGTGATCGTGCTTAAAAGGATCAGGAACAACCCAATCAGGTTCAGGACAAGCCCGGACCTCACCATCTCCCGCACGGTCACGTGCCCGGTACCATAAGCGATCGCATTGGGGGGTGTTGCAACCGGCAGCATAAAACCCAGCGTTGCCACAAGCGAGGAGAGCAGCATAAGCATGAGGGGATTGATCCCGATGCCGGCCCCGAGCACCGCCATGAGCGGGACCATGATCGCAGCATTGGCGGTATTGGAGATCAGTTCGCCGAATAAAAGGAGACCGACCCCGATCAGGGCAACGACAACAACATGCGGGAACGCGGAAAGGAACGAGAGGCTTGATACCAGCATGTGAGCAAACCCGCTTTTAACAAATGCCGACGAGAGGCACAAACCCCCCCCAAAGATCAGCAGGATCCCCCACGGGACTTTTACCGCCGTCTCCCAGTTCATCGTAAATATCCCCTTTTCCCGGTCCACCGGAAGCAAAAAGAGCAGGATTGCGCCCGCAATCGCGATCATGGAATCCGATATTCCGGGAACGATTATGTCGAGGCCGGGTATCGTTACGCCTCCGATTACCTTTGTATTCTCAAAGATCCAGGCAAGGGCGGTTGCAGCAAAGACAAGGAGAGTCCACCGTTCACCGCGGTTCAGTGCGCCAAGGCCCCCGATCTCCTGCCCGATGATCTGCTGTATCCCGGGAATAGTCTCCGGCATTCCCCGGAACGCGATCCCGGTTAACCAGAACCATGCGATGAGAAGGAAGATTGCGGCAAACGGGAACCCGAATTTCAGCCAGGTAAAAAAATCGACCGGCAGTGAACCGGGAAAAAGCGTTTCAGCCTGCGCAACAAAGATGCCGTTTGCCGGTGTGCCGATAATCGTACCAATCCCACCGATCGTTGCGGCATAAGCAACCCCAAGCACGAGGCACACCCGGAATTTCCTGACCCCATCGGGCACTGGTTGTCCCCCTTCTTCCCCGGTCAGCGCGGCGAGAATGGCGACAGCCATGGGGATCATCATCATTGCCGACGCGGTGTTGGAGATCCACATCGAGAGAAAGGCTGTCGCCGCCATGAACCCAAGCACGAGCCGCTTCGGGCTGGTGCCAGAGGTCCGGATAATCTTCAGTGCGATCCGGCGGTGAAGCCCCCAGCGCTGCATGGCGGCCGCGATGATGAACCCGCCAAGGAACAGGAAGATGATCTGGTCGCCGTAGGATGCTGCTGCATCCTTTATTGTCAGTATCCCGAACAGGGGGAACAGGACAAGGGGAAGCAGGGCGGTTGCGGCAAGCGGGACCGGCTCGGTAATCCACCAGAGCACCATGAGGGCAGCAATCGCGGTCGTGTATTTCACAGGTGACGGTATCCCGTACATTTCGACCGGCAGCAGCGTGATCGAACAAAAGAGGATGATGCCGGCGATGATGCATGGTACCTGCCGCATAGAGGATCATTCAGTTTAGGGGTTGCTGTTCATTATACTTTTTTTATAACGGGAGAATTGAACGATTACCGGAATACCACCCGGCACCGAAAATGAAATCTTTATTAAAAACTGCCGGTAAATAACAAACATTCCGGAAAAAATACGGCCTTTTTTTTGGGCCGGCATTCCCGTCCACATCACCGGCGTGCGTGTTTTAACCATGATGGACCCAAAAGAGACCTTAAGCGACGACGATATAACAGAAGGGCTCTCGTATATCATTAAAGACGGGCTCGCCACGCAGGCCATGGTCACGCTGACAAGCGGGATCTTCCTTGTCGCGTTCGGCCTCCAGCTTGGCGCGTCCAATACGGTGATCGGGCTGCTTGCGGCAATCCCGCCGCTTGCCGAGCTGATCCAGATGCCCGCCATCCCGTTTGTGGAAAAGGTCCGCAACCGGCGGCTGGTCTGCGTCGGCGCCTCGATTGTCGCAAGGTTCTTCTGGCTCGTCATCGCCTTTATCCCGTTTCTCTTCGGGCCGGCTGCCGCCGTGCCCGTCCTGGTCGGGGCGCTCGTCCTGTACGGGAGCATCTCTGCCATCTCCCACTGCAGCTGGAACTCGTGGATGCGAGACCTTGTGCCCGAAGAGATACTGGGCAGTTTCTTCTCCCGCCGCATGGCCCTGTCCCTTGCCCTTGGGATCGTCCTGTCATTAGCTGCCGGTGCCCTGATCGATTTCATCCAGAGGAACACGGCATTTCCCCCGGCCACTGCCTACTCGGTCATCTTCCTTGGCGGTTTTGTCGCCGGGCTGTTTGGGATCTGGTATATGTCAAAGATCCCGGAACCGTTGATGAAGGAAACGCCCAAAGTCCCGCTTCTTGACCAGGTCCGGTCTGCTTTTTGCGATGACAACTTCACCCGGTTGATCTCTTTTCTGGGCGCATGGAACTTTGCGGTAAACCTTGCCGCACCGTTTTTTACCGTCTACCTGCTCGTCATGCTCGATTTTGATATCACGGTCGTCATCGCGCTTGCCATCATCAGCCAGGTCGCAAGCGTGCTCTCCTACCACATGTGGGGCAGGCTCTCCGACCGGTTCAGCAACAAGTCTGTCCTGCGGGTCTCGGGACCACTCTTTATGCTCTGCATCCTTGGCTGGACGTTTACGACCATGCCCGCAAGGCACCTGCTGACCGTCCCGCTCCTTGTCGCCCTGCATGTCCTGATGGGAGTCTCGACAGCGGGGGTCACGCTCGCATCGGCAAACATAGGGCTCAAGCTTGCACCCCATGGCGGCGCAACCGCGTACCTTGCCACGATCAACATCACAAACTCCCTTGCCGCCGGCATCGCACCGGTCATCGGCGGGATGTTTGTGGACTCGTTCAAGGCGACCGAACTCTCGCTCACCCTGAACTGGAAAAGCCCACAGACGGCCTTTGCCATCCAGACGCTGGACTTCCAGTACTGGGACTTTTTCTTTTTCTTTGCATTTTTAATCGGGATCTACTCGATCCACCGGCTTGCCTATGTCAGGGAGGCCGGTGAGGTGGAGGACCGGCTTGTCGTCCGCGAGCTGATAGCGCAGGTCAGCCGCGAGATGCGCAACCTCTCCACTGCCGGGGGGCTGCGGTACATGCTCAGGTTCCCGGTGCTCCGGAGCACCGGAACAGCAACGAAGGAAAAAGAGGACGGGGATGACGGGCCCCCGGTGCAGGAATGACCCGGTCGCAAGGGACCAAAACGCACGCCCGCACAGCCCCCGGATTGCACCGGGAGGCACCGTATCACACGGGTTAGCGGATGGTTACGGCACAGGGGAATGGTACCGGCAGCCGGGCGGAAAAATGATGCTACAAAAGCCAACCTTTATCGGTACGGTGCAACATAGACACTTTTTACAAGAAAACCGGGATGCCTGACTCATGACTGCACAAAACAGGAAGCCGTATGGCTGGCGCGGGACGATACATGATCTCCTGTTAGTCCCAAGGCAGGAATGGCGCAACGCACTTGACCGGCATTATGCCGCACGCATGAACCATCCTGCCGATGACCGGGTGTCTGCACTGTGGGAGCAGGCGTTTGACGTATTTAAAAAAGAGCTCAAACAGCTTGTCCAGGTAAAACCGGAGCTTGAGCATTACACAATCATTTTTGAATATGAAGTGCCCCATTCCAGCGCGAGGGGCCCCGACATCGTCATCCTCGGGAGCTCGGTTTTCATCCTCGAATTCGTGGACTGCGACGAGATTTTCCAGGCCCATGTCGACGCGACCTGCGCGTATGCGTCCGATGTCGGGCAGTACCACCGGAAGCCCCTCAAGGCCGAGATCATACCGGTCCTTGTCTGTGCACGGGCAAAGGGCGTGATCCGGCGCGTCGGGGACGTGGTCGTCCTGTCCCCTGACCATATCGGGGATTTTTTAAACGTGCAGGCCGAACTGGAAACTGACCTTCCGATAGATGCCGACGAGTGGCTTTCCGGCCGCACCTGATCAGGCCCCCTTTTTTCACGCCGTCCTGCCTGCTGCCGGCTCTTGTCCCGGGGCAGGTTCTCCCTGCATACCCCCCGCAAAAAACCCATGACCAAAAAAGCCCGGCAATCCCCATATTGCGCCCCGGACTGAGGCAAAAAAAATTGCCGGACGGTTCCTTTTTTTGCGTACAAAGAAATTCCCGTTGTGTGTACTTTGCATGGGTCAGCCCCGGCATCCCCTTCACCGGTGTTGAAGGTGACCGGTTTAAAAAAGATCACCAGTTGGCCACGCGAGAAAAAGTGTGAGAAAAAGTGTTGAGGAGAATGGAGCCGCCACCGTTGGTGGTCAATGGCGGCCCGAGAGTACATGTTTTTTGGCCACAGTCTCTGTAGCAAAAGAAGTATTGTTCTTATGCTGATAAACATTTTTGTTCCCCCCCCTCCCATCCGGACAGCTGCAGTCCCCCACGGCACGACGGGAAATCCAAGGCATAAACAAGGGCCCGCGGGTTAATGGATTTCTTTAAACCTATAGATATATACTGATTGAAATACTAACCATGAGATGATCGACCGTGCCACCGGCAGACAAAAAATCAAGGAAAAAAATCTGTACGCTCTGTTATGGCACCGGTTTTGTCAACCATCCCAAAGGAATGAAAGTGCCCTGCCCGCACGGCTGTTCCGGTTCCTATTCATCACACCGGTAAAGCAGGCAGGGGACAAAAAACATAAGGGGAGTACATGGGCTCTTTTTTTATTTCCGGCGTTTCTTCCCATAACAAAAAAAGCACCCGGGACACCAGTGGGCACCGCGGAATTTCCACCGGTTAAAGTGCCGGGACGATCGATATTTTATCCCGGTTGTGCGATAAAATGCCGGGTGTACCTTGCGGATCCCCGCCATATACAGGATCGCTCCACGCCCTTTTTTATCAGCTACAGAGCATGTACCATTAGTGATGGTATGGACCAGAACAGGAAATTTTTCGAACAGGATGCATATGCTCGCCAGGCCGGCATAGAACTGGTGGAGGTATCCGTCGGCAGTGCAAAGGTAAAGATGGAGGTCTGCGACCGGCACAAAAACAGCCACGGGACCGTCCACGGCGGAGCGATCTTCACGCTCGCAGACACGGCATTTGCACTCGCGTCCAATTCGCACGGGATACCTGCCGCCGCGATCAACGCCCACATCTCGTATATGAAATCCGTAACCTCCGGTACGCTGTTTGCAGAGGCAGAGGAATTCAGCAAAAATGCAAAACTCGGGTCATATATTGTCAGGGTAACCGATGGGAACGGGGAACGGGTTGCCGTTTTCCAGGGAATGGTGTACCGGAAAACCCCACGGGCGCAGGCAGCATAGGGTGCGGATGCCTACACCCGCAGCTGGCATTTGTCTTCAACAGATCCAAAGAAAAAACGGGCGTTCGGGTTATACATCATGCACTTCTCCCCAATACACTCCTTGGGCCCCGTAGGGTGGGAAAGAGAAAACGGACAGATTTTCATAATCATTATTTTTTACCTGATGGTTAATAGATAAGCAATACGCAATGAATCCGGGCCCGGGCACTCACAGCTGCTGATGCCCTTGTTGTAAGCGTCCTGAACGCGGGCCCGGACCCCGCAAACAAAAGAGAATCTGCCCATGAACCGCGAAAGACGGGATTTTTCAATCTTCAAGCATGCCCTCGGGCTGGTCCTGTTACTCGGCGTCGGGATCGCAATCGTCATTGAGACCCTCTATGTCGTGTACTGGGGAACGGATTATATACCATACCTTTTTGTCTGCATCGCCGGGCTCATCCTTGTGACATTCTTCTACGGGTTTTACGACAGCGACATTTAAAAACCCATAACCGGCGGCCGTGGACCGTAGATTGTGAATTAAAGTAACCTGCCCTAAAATATTTTTTTTGATCCGCCATGGCAATACGGGATATTTTGTCCCTTTCCTCCTCTTTCCTCTCAACGGCAATCTGGTGCAAAATGTTATCAATGAACATCTGAAAAGGTCTTATAAACCGGGAGATTACGAATGCACCGCGGGGTTATTGTATCGATATTAATCATATGTGTCATCGTTTCGGGATGCATATCAGACCTGTATATAAAAAAAGATACGGTCCGCGTTACATCAGTACCGTCCCGCGCCGAGGTGTACCTCGACGATGTATATCACGGGACCACGCCCTGCACGATTGAAAATGTGGGGCCCGGGAACCACACGCTCGAATTGCGCTCCCCGGGATACAGGGACTGGTCAACGGGCATTTTGGTTCCTTCAGGAAGCAACCTGGTGAATGCAGAACTTGTCCTGCTGCCAAACGGGCAGCCACCGGCCCGGACCAGCGCCCCGTCACCTTCACCCACCACACCCCCGCCGGCCGTGCCGGCACTGACCACTGCGTTGCCGCCCCCGGATCTCCCAACCCTGATCCCGCAGGGCCCGGACCAGAAGACAGGCGTCACCATCAGGTCCGGGAAGGACTCGATCATCATCGGGAACTCTGTATTGTTTTCCGGCAAATGCACGGCGTGCGATACGGTTGTCCTGACATTATTCGGGCCCGGAAAATATTCCGGGGGTGTTGTCCTGAGCCGTGAGCCGGTGCTGGATAACCACCAGTGGACATATAAATGGAATCCCGGATATTCCATCGCGCCCGGCTCCTATACGATGTACGTGTATGATGCCCAGAGGACCGCATCCAACCGCACCGGAGTTATTGTCCGGGCGGGGGAACTCACGATTACAGCAAATCCTCAATCTTTCATTATCGGCAGCCCGGTTACTTTTGCAGGGACAAGCACCGGGAGTGAAATCGTAATCCTGACGGTGTACGGTCCCGGGCAATACGCAGGCGGACTTGATGTGGCGCACCCGGATGTGTTGTCGGATAACACGTGGAGTTATACATGGAACCCCGGCAATTCCATTCAGCCGGGCACATACACCTTCAATGTCCAGGATGTCCAGAAAATAACTTTAAAGAGTGTAAAAATTATTGCAGACAATCAGGCAACGGGATAGGGCTCCATTACCGTTTTTTTACTTTTTACTCGCGAAGGGGACCGGCACAGGAAGTATTTCCACCGGAATGTAAACCCCCGGGACGGCGTGCCGGCTACGGCCCTTATCAAGCAGGCCGGCTTCCGCTCCTGTCCTTTTTTATTGGAATGAAGCAGGTGCCGGCGGGATCCTCCGGATAATTGCCCCGACGACCAGCACCGAGGCAGCTGCAAGGGAGACCCGTCCCCAGTCGGCAAGGGAGAGCGGAACCGTGTCCATGAACACCCCTCCGAACTGCACGAGGAGGATCTGCATTAACACAATGAGCCCCATTAAGACAAAGAAGACAGGGTTGCCTTTGAAAAACGGCGGCATGACGCAGTTGACCGCCCGGCAGTTAATCCCGTTCCAGACCTGCGCGAATACGAACGCGGTAAAGAAGATGGTCGCCTGCTCAGCAGGGTTGCTGCCGCCAAGGAACCCGGTCTTC
Source organism: Methanoregula sp. (assembly GCA_026625165.1). Lineage (NCBI taxonomy): Archaea > Methanobacteriati > Methanobacteriota > Methanomicrobia > Methanomicrobiales > Methanoregulaceae > Methanoregula > Methanoregula sp. The sequence continues at coordinate 319,614 of CP112999.1, forward strand.
ATGGCAGCGAGGCCCGCGACGATATAGAACCCGGCCGTGATCAGGATGGCCTGCCACATCGTGCGGGTTATGATCGGGGCACCGCGGGGAACAGGGGGCCGCCGCATGAGCGCGGCATGCGGGGCTTCCGAGCAGAGTGCAAGGGCGGCGACAGAATCCATGATGATGTTGATCCAGAGGATCTGGATAATGGTAAATGGCGGCGGGAAGCCAAGCAGCGGGGCGGCAAAGGTCAGGATGCAGGCGGATATGTTGATGGTGAGCTGGAAGACGAGGAACCGCTGGATGTTCTCAAACAGCGCCCGCCCCCACCATACCGCACTCACGATCGTCGGGAACGAGTCATCGAGCAGGATGATGTCGGACGCCTCGCGGGCAACTTCCGTCCCGGCGATCCCCATCGAAAGGCCGACATCGGCGTGCTTGAGCGCCGGGGCGTCATTGGTCCCGTCACCGGTCACGGCAACGACCTGCCCGTTCTTCTGGAGGGCTTTGACAAGCAGGAGCTTGTCGAGCGGCTCAGCCCGGGCCATCACTTCCAGCCCTGGAGCCACCCGCGCCTGCTCCATCTCGCTGAGCTCCCGGAACTCCCTGCCGGTCAGGGCAAGGCCTGAACGGTGGATCCCCGCCTCCTCTGCAATCGCCCGCGCCGTATCAATGTTATCGCCGGTCACCATGCGGACTACGATGCCGGCGTCGTGGCAGGACATGACCGCGGCAGGGACGTTCTCCCGGAGGGGGTCGCGGATGCCCACGTACCCGTCCCAGACAAGGCAGGACTCGTCATCGGACCCGGTGACCTCCCTGTGGGCGAACGCAAGGGTCCGCATAGCACGGGATGCAAGTTCCCTGACCCCGGAAAGGTCGACGGTACCCTCGCACAGGCCTGCCACGATCTCCGGGGCGCCCTTGACAAGGAGGTACTGCCTGCCGCCGATAGCGACAACCGTTGACATCCGCTTACGGTTGCCGTCGAAGAGGACCTGCCTGCCTGCAGGATACCCGTCCCTCACCATGCGGTAATCGATGCCGTGCTGGCCGAGCCACGCGAGCAGGGCACCTTCGGTCGCACTACCGATGGGGACCGGTCTCCCGTCCCTGGTCCCGAGGTGCGCCGTGCTGTTGAGCGCGGCGTTGAATGCAATCCATTCCCCGGGTTTTTCGGGCGTCGTGCCCGCGGGGAGTACCGGGTTGCCAGACGGGGCCTCTTCGACCGTCATCCGGTTGACGGTCAGCGTCCCTGTCTTGTCCGTGCAGATCGTTGTCGCCGACCCGATCGTCTCGCAGGCGATAAGGCGCCGGACAAGGCTGTTTGCCCGTGTCATCTTCTGCATCGCGATCGAGAGCGAGAGTGCAACGGACATCGGGAGCCCTTCAGGGACGGCAACGACGATGATGACCACCGCCAGCATGAAATAGTCCAGCAGGATGCCGGCGGTGTTCAGGTCGGCACCGGTCAGTTCCCCCAGCAGGATCCCCCGTGTCACAAGCGTTGCTACCACAAGGACGGCCATGAGGTACCCGAACCGGCTGATCATGGTGGCAAGGTCGTGAAGTTTTTGTTCCAGCGGGGTGAGGGTCTTTTCCTGTTCGCCCAGCGATGCCGCGATCTGCCCAATCTCCGTTGCGTCCCCGACTGCGCCGACCAGCATAAAAGCCCGCCCTGCGGTCACAAATGTGCCTTTTCTCGCCGCATCGCGGTCCTTCTTTTCCGCCGGTTCACTCTCCCCGGTAAATGCAGACTCGTCAGCCATCAGGCTGTCGGCCTTAAGGACGTACCCGTCCGCCGGGACCGCATCGCCGGCTTCAAGGATGACGAGGTCTCCGGTCACGACCTCCATTACCGGGACCTGGCAGACGCGCCCTGACCGGATCACCTTGGTCCCCGAAAGGCCACGCTGGGAGCTTAAGGCCTCGAACTCCCTGCTGCTGCGGTACTCGTTGTAAAACGATAGTGTCGTGGAAAGAAGAATGGCGATGACAATACCCAGCGTGTCGACCAGCCCTCCCCCCTGGATTACCGCGACCACTGCCGACAGGATTACTGCGAGGATCAGGATCCGCGTTATCGGCTCGTTGTATTTTGCCAGGTACTGTCTCCACAACGGGTCCCGGCGGGGGGGCGTCAGCTCGTTTCTCCCGTAGGTCTCCCGCAACAACCCGGCCTGGTCATCACTGATACCGGCCGATCCGGCAAGCCGCTCCAGCTCTTCAAAGGGGATCATGGTCTGAACACAACGCGGTTATCAGTATCAGCAACCGGTCCCACGTAAATATACCGTTATTATCCCGGCCGGTTTTTCCCCGTCCGTTTAATGATATGCTCTCGCCCGGCGATCACAAAGTCCTTTGTATGCCCGGCGTGCATGTTCCGGACAGGATATGATGCAACATTGGGCCCGAAAGCATTCTGTGCAACGGACACCTGTGCGGCAGGGGGCCGGCACCGGGCTCGGGGAACCCGGTGAAGGGAATGCAGCAGGAATGATCCGGGCCTGCTGCTGTCACGGAAGTGCCAATGAGAGCAAATCACCGGCGCCGTACTATTATCGCCCCGAAAACCGCGGCACACGCGAGCACAGCAAAAGCCGCTTCAAAACCGGGCGTCTTTTTTGTTGCAGAGGGTGCTGCAGGTGATCCTGAACCGGCATCAGCCGGGATGGGCGGGCTTTTCTCCCACCACTTATCGACTGCGTTCTGGTCGAATGGTTTCGGGTCTGATGGCACACCGCCTTTGCTGCAGGTGGAGTTCTGCCCTGCGCCGACCGTTACAGTCTTTGAATTGCCCATGTCGGAAAACGCGACCTGTCCTTCATAGACATAGATGCCGGAGGTACCGTCTGGGGCAACATCGATTTCAAATGTCGTCCCCTTCGGCGCCCCGCTGGAGTACGGGGTGTAGATGCGGAACTGCTGCCCCTGCTTCTCGGCACGGTACCAGATCCCGCCGATAATGAGGTCCAGCGAGTCCGGGTGATACATGAATTTCGAGCCGGGCTCGACCCGGAGAAGGGTCCTGTCCGTGTACATCAGGTACCCCCAGCCCGGCGAAAGCCAGCCGGTCGTCTCGATCATGTCACGGTCCCGTAAGACAACACCGCCCTCCCGGGGATCGACCACATTCCCGTTCAGCGTGACTTCTCCGCCGAGCACGACGAGCCGGGCCGTGATCTCCTGCGGGGCGGAGGAGCCACCCTCCTTCGCATCGGCAATGGCTTTTGCACAGGATTCAGCCGAATCCATCATGGACGCAAGCTCGCCATCTCCAAGGTCATACCCGATACCGGAGACAAAGATGTAGTAATTAGTCTTGTAGATAATCACCCGCTGGCCGTTATGCACGGTCGAGCCGCTGGATGTACTTGGATACGTATACATAAGCGAGACAGAAGCAGGACCCGGAGGAATATACTCGATCAGGTGACGCGTCTTGTCATTTTTTACCCCCTCTAAAACCGGCAGGATGACCTTCTGCCTGTCCAAGTACTCCCCTTTGGCAGCTTCGGCCGACTCCTTGTGGACATCGAACTGGACTCCTTTTCCTTTCCCCGCATAGGGAATATTTGCATATCCCCCGTACTGGCAGGTCAGGGCATAGTACCCGTTCTGCGGGGCGTCTGAAAGGAAGGCGTCAGTATACGACGGGAGGTTGTATCCTTGGCAGGTACAGTCTTTTTTGGTAAAGACCTGTTCCCCGGCGGCTGCAGCCGGGCATGCAAGCAGGATGAGTGCGGCAACAAGAATACCTGCCATCGCTCCCCCGCTGGTTATAGGGCTTGTCATTCTTCTCTTCATGGTATCTTCTCGCATGAACCGATAGAATCCGATCTGTGCCGGCCATGATAAACGCTTCTTTTCTCTACCGATCGACCAAGCCTTCTGTCATAATCTGCAGGCAGGCAACACAAAAAATTGCAGATTAAAAAAAAGAGGGTGTGGATTATCTGCAGGGAATAAAAAAAATCATGGGCTCGTCGAGATTCGAACTCGAGATCTTCGCCGTGTGAAGGCGACGTCATAGCCAGCTAGACCACGGGCCCACAATGCATCGACCGGGAATCGAACCCGGGCTATAGGCTTGGAAGGCCTAAGTCATGCCTCTAGACCATCGATGCAATGGTGCTTTAGAATTTTGGCGAGCGGGTGTATTAATGATTGCTCTCTGGTAGTTGAGAATCTCTCCCGCACGACTTCCCCTTTCGCAGTAACCGGGGGGCCGCCGGATAACAGGAACTGCTGCAGGTGCAGGGAAATAAAAAAATGAACAGGGGATATCAATATCCCCGGATCTCAGCCTCGACCTGTTCAAGGCTGGCAATCCGCTTCTCAAGCGGCGGGTGCGTGGAGAAGAGCTCCATTAAGGTGCTTTTTCCCGACAATGCAGGTATGATGAAGAAGGCGTTCGCACCTTCCACCTTTGCCTTTGCCTCGGCCGGGACAGAATCCATCCGCCCGCTGATCCTGCTGAGCGCCGATATGAGCGCCCGGGGGTTTTTGGTGATGTAGGCACTGCCGCGGTCTGCGGCGAACTCGCGGTAGCGCGAGAGCGCCATGATCAGCAGGTTTGCCACGAAGTACACGATCATCGCAACAATACCCGCGATGATCCACGCGCCGGCTCCCCCTGAGTCCCGCCTGCCAAACATCGCACCCCACAGGAAGTTCTGCATGATGATCGAAGCGACCATCGCGATGAAGCTTGCGACCGTCATGGTAAGGATGTCGCGGTTCTTCACGTGGGCAAGCTCGTGGGCAAGTACAGCCTCGAGCTCGTCTTTATTGAGCAGCCGCATGATCGAGTCCGTGCAGGCCACAACCGCATGCTTCGGGCTCCTGCCTGTTGCAAACGCGTTTGGCACAGGGCTCTGCATGATCGCAACCTTCGGCTTGGGAATGTCGGCTTCCTTTGCGAGTTTTTCAACCATCCGGTGCAGGTCGGGGAACTCGTCCTCGGCGACCACCCGCGACCCCGTCGTCCAGAGTACCAGCTTGTCAGAGAAGAAATACTGGATGAACGCCATAACAACAGCGATCAGGATCAAAAACGATGTGCCGATCCCAAGCGCCCAGAGCACAGCAAGAAACACAAGGTAGACAATAAAGAGTAAAAACATCGTCAGCCATACCCTGCCGGTCAGACCCCAGTCACGTTTCCAGATCATAATTGGTACTTATTCGATGAGGGCGCTTTTAAAGAATTCGACGACACATCAGGCTGAATCCGGAAAAAAGCGGTTATTACCGCGTTTGAACAATAGCGGGCGGCCGGTTTATCCCCCATGATTTTTTTGGAAGGATGATCACAGATAAATCGAACGGCCGGACAACATCAGAAACTATTTTTTCGGGCAGCACCTGACGACTAAGTATGGCAGAAGTCGATCCCGGGGCGCTCGCGGATGTCGGGTACGGTATTTTCGAGCACCTTTTGAACAAGGGGCTGCGGGTGCAGGAGAAGTACCTGTTTGCGCTTGTGGAGCAGGGGGTCGACTTCCGGCGGGAGTTCGATGAAATTTTCCGGCAGTTCACGGGCGAATACCCGCAGCTCGCAGAGGCGCTGATGACAAAGTTTGACGGGGCCGGTACAATTTACGATATGATCCGGGCCGGTGAAGGGGTCATCCCGTCAAAGACCACCCAGATGTACTGGATCGTCCAGGACGCACCGGAAAGCCAGCCAGAGGCAATCGAGGACGAGAATGCCGGCAAGTGGCTCATCTTTTTGGAGCCGGACCAGGTCGATGGGTTGTGGAAGAAGGTGCGGGACGCGACGGTTGAAGGGTCGCTTGGGATCTCGACCAAGGTCAGCACCGCAAAACCCAACCCCGAGTCCCGGGATAACCGCAAGGTTGTCTATGTCTATACAAAGGACTGGGCGGACGAACCGGATGTGATGCGGGTGCGCACAAAGCTCAAAGAGCTCGGTTTTGTCGACCGCATCGGGTACAAGCGGAACATTGAGACCTTCGCCGGTGAATACGCCAAGAAGGGAAAACGGGTCACGTATTATTCCGCGTGAGAGCAAAGGTCGGGTTTCAACAGACTGGAACGATTATTTTTTCGGGTGACTTTTAAAAAATTCCCACATAAGGTCATTTGCGGAGATGTCTCTGCTGATGTTTCCTACGGCCTCTTTCCACCATCGCTCATCTTTGAGATATTCTCCGCCCGGCCACGTATGCCCGCCATCTCCGATGGTGCAGAGCGTCACATCGGCTCCCCCGGGACAATGCCCGTATGTCCGGCATATCGCGCTCCCGTTCCTGAAGCTCTCAACTGATTCAGGCGAACAGGAATTGGATGTCACCCATCTCCCGATATATTCGGGGACTGAAACACAGTTCCATCCCGGGTCCCCCGGAAGCCTCCCGCCACAGTGGCCCCCTTTATACAGGGCTGCAGGATCTGTAGTCCCGTGAAAGTGGATAACGGGAACCGGGCGGGAAGGATGGCAGTTGTCAAACGCATCCTGCCCGGCAACAGGTGCGATTGCGGCAATCCTGCCGGACAGCTCGCATGCCAGCCGGTACGAGAACAGCGCACCGTTCGAGATGCCCGTGGCGTAGACCCGGTCCTTGTCTATGGAAAACCGTAATTCCATGTCATCCAGCAGCGCCGATATAAATCCGACATCATCGACATTGTTCGTTTCGGCTGAGCCGCAACACCTGCCGGCATTCCATGTCCCTGTGGTTTTGCCCCCGATGGTTTTTCCTATTCCCTGCGGAAAGACTGCGATGAACCCCTCACTGTCGGACGTGGCTGTGATTCCGGACTGTCTCATCATCCCATAGATGTCATCGCCGCCACCGTGGAAGACAATGACAACCGGGACCGGTTCAGATCCGGTATACGACAAAGGGATATGGACGAGGAAGGATCGTTTCAGGCCATTATGCTGCAATGTAAATATACGATCCCCCGCAGCAGGAAGGGAAGTCGGACCTGAAACGACTGGACCTGCGGTATTTTCAGGCAGCGTGCCATTCCGGCTTGTTTCAGGTATGTGCTTTACACAGCCTCCTGAGATCGCGAGGAGCAGGACAAGCAGCAGGACGCATACCGGCAGTCGCATGGATCAACTTGAGCTGTGAGTGTAAAATAATTGATACAAGACAAAAAGAAAAGGTAAACTTGTAACGTATTATTCCAAGTGATTTTCTTTCCTTAAAGAACCCAACAGGGGGACAATTTTTTACTGCAGGAATCCCATGCAGCATTATGGGGGAACTCCAAGGTTACGACCAGTATCCCGTATGGATGGTACTGGTATCCAATCTCCTCTCTATATCGGTTTATGTTATTGGCGCTGTGATTATTTCCCAGATCGGCCTCATCTGGCTTGTCCTGTACGTGCTCTTCATCCTTATCCTCGAAGTCCGCCTGGTGAGGGGACATTGCGTAGACTGTTATTATTATGGCAAAACCTGTGCTTTTGCAAAAGGCCGGTTGAGCTGCATGTTTTTTCCCCGGGGAAAACCGGAACAATTTTACAACCGGACGATCACATGGAAGGATATCGTCCCGGACTTTCTTGTCTTTATTATCCCCGTTCTTGTCGGAACCGGGCTCCTGATCCATGATTTCAGCTGGACCCTCCTCGTGCTGATCATCATTCTTTTCTTCCTTGGATTTGCGGGGAACGCGGTCGTGAGAGGTCAGATCGCCTGCAGGTATTGCAGGCAAAAAAGAATCGGGTGCCCGGCACAGCGGCTGTTTGAAAAAAAATAAGATGCACCCGGACTTTTATTTAAGAAAACCAGGTCGTCCTTAAATAATAATGGCGCCCGTTGAAGATGTTTCGGACAAATAGATAGTGAAAAAAGGGTATCGGGGTTACGCCTTTCTTTCCTTGTTCTTGGGGCGCAGATTCTTGTACCCGCATTTGCGGCACGTTGTCGCACGGATCGCATTGCGTGCGTTGCAGTGCATGCAGATCTTCACGTTGAGTAAGCGGGCTTCTGCCTCGGGAAATTTTGCCATGGTATAAACTCTCCTGCCCTATCATGAATGATGTAAAAGCTCTTAACCGTTTGCGTCAGGGCGGGCGCTTTACTTACGGATAAACCAGTCATGGAACGCGGCGAGCGCCTGTGCCCGGTGCGAGGTCCGGCTCTTTTCCGCAAGCGGGATCTCCGCGAGCGTCTTACCGTCACACTCAAAGATCGGGTCGTACCCGAACCCCCCCATCCCCCTCGGTGTTGTGGTGAGAGTGCCGTGGATTGTGCCGGTGAAGACCCGTATGCCTTCAGCATCGGCAAATGCAATTGCTGTGGTAAAACAGGCGCTCCGGTCCTTCACCCCTTCCATAAGCCTGAGAATACCGGCGTTTCCAATCGTGTCGAGCACGTATGCCGCAAACGGCCCGGGGAACCCGTTGAGCGCATCGATCTCAAACGAGGTATCGTCGACGATTAAGGGCAAACCGATCTCCCCGTACGCGTACCGTGCCTTCCCGCGTGCGATCTCGCCCACGTCCTCGCTCCTGAGCTCAGGGCATTCAAGCGCAACATGCGTCACTTCGACGCTGCCGAAGAAGAACTCCGCCACTTCGTGCGCCTTGTGCGGGTTGCTTGTGACAACCACCAGCTTCACCGGTACCGCCCCCTCAGTTCGATCTCGTGCTCGCGGGCGATGACATCCCCTGCGCCGGCAAATGTCTCCCGGTAACCCTCGCAGAAAGCCGCTTTGAGCGCTGCGGAACCGGCCGTCGTGCTCTCCAGCGTCTGGAACAGCACATGGATGTCCACGCCCCTCTGCTCGACCTCCGTTGTCACCTGTGCCAGCCCGAAATCGATCAGGACGCAGCGCCCGTCTCTCATGATCATGTTGGCCGAGGTCAGGTCTCCGTGCATGATACCCGCGGTGTGCAGTTTACCGACCATCCGCCCGGCCTCTTTTACATTGCGGACAGAAAGGTCATGGGACAGCAGCGTCCCGCACACATTCTCCATGACAATCGTGTCGGGTGTGATGTCACTGATGATCGGGGTTGGCACACCTGCATGCCGGGCTGTTGAGATGAGCCGGGCCTCGGCACGGGTGCGTTCGGCGATGAGCCGGCGGTCGAGTGCCGGCACACGGTACCGCTTGGAGAGACGGCGCTTCTCTGCGCTGGAACCGGAAAACCCGACGACGGCTTCAGCGCCACGGGCTGTGGCGGCAGGACCGGGCTGCCGGGCGCTCCTGCGCTCAGGTGCCTTCCACGTCACATCCACCTCATCGGAGCGGAACGACGGGTTGACCTGCGAAGATTCAAGGGGAAGAACCTGCCCGCTTTCAAGCATCAGTTTTCCCGTGTACGCGATCATCGCGCCGTTGTCGCCGAGGTATCTCTGTTCCGGGACAAAGAACCCTGCCCCCCGGTCCTCGCACATCGTCAGCAGCATCTCCTGGAGGCGCCGGTTTGCACCCACGCCGCCGACAAGGAGCACCTCGTCTTTTCCGGCAAGCGACATCGCCCGCTCGGTCACCTCGACGCACATCGCAAATGCCGTCTCCTGCAACGAGTGGCAGACGTCCTCTAGTGGCGCCGTGCTGTCCTTTGCTGCAGACACCAGCCCGGAAAAGGCAAGGTCCATGCCTTTTACCGTGTATGGAAGTTCGATATACCCCCCCCTGGCCGCGAGTTTTTCAATGAACGGGCCGCCAGGGTGCGGGAGATCCTTAGACCGGGCGAACTTGTCCAGTGCGTTGCCGATCCCGATGTCAAGCGTCTCTCCGAAAATACGGTACCTGCCGTTCAGGTACCCTATCACCTGTGTGTTTGCCCCGCTCGCGTACAGCACAACCGGGTCGCTGCAGCCGGTGGCAAACCTCCCGATCTCCACGTGGGCAACGCAGTGGTTCACACCGGCAAGCGGCACACCCAGGGCAAGCGACAGCGACCGTGCGGCAGTGGCAACCGTGCGCAGGCATGGCCCGAGCCCCGGCCCCTGCGAGAACGCGACCCCGGTGATCCTGCCAGGTTCATGAAGGACTGACGAAATGACGGCGTTCATTGCCGATGCATGGTGCTGGGCTGCCTCGCGGGGGTGGATGCCCCCGTGAGGGGGGGAATACGCATCAGAATAGAGTGCGATACAGTCAGTATCAAAAACTGCGGCACTGAGGTTCCACGCAGTGCCTTCAATCCCAAGAACCTGCCCGAAAATAGGCATTTAAAAAAAATTATTTTTTGAATTCCGTATAACCGCATTTCCCGCAGGCAGTCCGGTCCTTATGGTCTGCCATCATGATACCGGGCCCGCAGCGTGGACAGTATTTCTTTGCGGTGGTGACCTTCGCACCCTCGACCTTAAAGAACGTGCCCCGTCCTTTTGCTTTCGGGGCTTTTGCTTTCTTGTCTGCCATGCCTAAGCCGCCCCTTCCTCTTTTGGCTTGGGCATGCCGCGTGCCATCAGGTGCGCGCGCTCCGTCTTCTTCCTGCCCTCTTCGCTGTCATAAATTCGCGCCTCTCCGGTAAGTTCCATCCTGCCGAAGCTGCCCCTCAACGAGTCCAGCACCACCTGCTGGTCTTTGACGTTGAGGAGTGCGCAGACCTTTCCGATGATCTGCATGCGCGAGGGAGTTGCACCCTCGTACCGGAGCGTGAACCGGACCTCCCGTCGTGATAAAAGTTCATTTCTTTTATCGCTGGTAATCTCAAAATCCATCGATATCCTGTAATTATTGGAAACCGTGTTATATATAATGTGCCCATCGCCGGAAGGAATTCTACGGCGGGCAAGCACAGGGTTTGAGAACAGGAATTTCTGCAGAGCTAAAAAAATACGCTGGTGTTATACTGTATCACTGCGGATGAAGTGGGAGAGCAGTTCCCGTGCGGCCTCTTTTGCCTTCGCATCAACGGTGCGGACCACGACGCCGCGGTGGGGCTGCCCGTAGAGCACGACCACGCCTTCAGGTGCAGCAAGGACAAGCGGGACGACCGCGAGGTCCTCCTCCCCGCTGACATAGACCGTGGCAGGCGGGTGGGCGATTGCGTCGTCGATACCGGCGACCAGTTCATCGGTGATGGTGCCCGGGGGATTTTTCACCCGGATTATCCGGCCGTGACAAGGAGGGGCCTGTGTGCACGGTGAACGCATGGTGTGCCCGTCAATGACTGACACGTCCGGGGCAACCCCGTTTTTCTGGAGGTTATGTGTCACCACATCGCCGACTGCGTACACCGTCCTGCGGGCAAGCAGCGGGAGGGCAGGTGCGATACCCGGATACAATTCGCCAAATGGATCTTTGAAAAAATGGCGTCTTTCTTCAGGCAGTATCAGCATCAGCGAACCTTCAGCGCATACCGGCCCTGGAGTCTGATGTTCATCTTTTTTGCTATATCAGAGTGTTCGGGGTCGATGATGACAAGATACCCTGCCCAGTCATCGCTTAAGTTCGTGGTGCCGCAGACCACGCAGTTCTCCCCGTCTACAACGCGATGGCAGTCGCGGCATACCTTGCCCTGTTTCTTCTTCCCGGGAGGTGGCATACCCTTACTTCTCCCGCGGCCTGCGGGTAGGCCGCTCCTTCTTCTCCGCCGGCTGGCCGCCTTTTTCGAGTGCCTTCTCCTTCTCGAGGTTCATATCCTCCTCGAGCCAGAGTGCAGTGCCGAGGCCGGCCTGCCGCATCGTGAGCCCGATCTTGCTGTCACGGGGCTCGCGCTCGTTTAAGCTTAGCGTCACGACGCGGGCACGGATCGTGTCACCCACGCCTACGAACCGTTTCGATTCCTGGCAGATGAGCCGTGAATTCTTCTCATCAAAATTGATGTATTCATCGGAGATCTGGCTGACGTGCAGCATCGCATCGATCGGGCCAAGTGAAACAAATGCGCCAAAGCTCGTCGTCTCAACGACAACACCCTCGATCACTTCCTGCAGCGCAAGCCGCAGCACCAGCGCCTCGAACTTCACATCGTAGTAGATGCCGCCATCACCGGGCACGATCTCCCCTTCGCCGACTTCCAGCACGCGTGTGACGCAGATAAAGATCCCGATCTCCTTGTCAATGCTCCCCTCCAGATGCTCCTGCAGGACATCCAGAATAACCTTCTCGAGATTTTCGCCGAGACGGTTAGGGGGCACCCGTACCTTATCATCCAACCGGATTTTATTATACATAATAATCCCCTAGCTCTGTATCAGTTCCAGTCTTTTCTGTTTTCTCATAGATATAACACCAGTGCCCTGCGCGAGCAGCGCCTCCCGCAGGCGCCGGTCATTGGTCACGACGAAGCAGCGAGTCTCCCGCGCATACCTGATCACCTGTTCGTCAACGGGACCGTTTGAGGGCCCGGGCGCGTGGACCGTCGTGCACCTCTGTGCAACACCCAGGCCGTACCGCGCTGCCGCCGCATCCCGCCCCCTGCCAGAGGAGATGCCGGCAAGTTCACGCGTTACATTTTCAAGGACGAGCGGTTCGAATGCGCCCACGAGCTGGCGCAGTTCATCGAACAGGTCGATGGAAAACTGTGCCGGCATCATGAGCGCGTTGGCGTCGAGGAGGACCCTCACTCGTTCAGAACGCCCATCCCGATCAGGCGCCAGCGTGCCCCCACCTGCCGGCTGATTGCGAACCGTGCACCCGTTTCCGCACACACCGGCCGTTTTAAGGAGATCTCAACATTCTCTTTCTTTGTGCCGGTCACGACACCCACCGTGACCGCCGTACCTACCGAGAGCATCAGCGGCTCGTTGTGTTTTAACGGTTCGATGGCGAGTTCGCTTGTTGCGCCGACAACTCTCTCCATGAGGGTGACCTGGCACCTGACCTTGTCCCATACCGGCGGGAGCTTCCCGATATGGCCGGCGACCTGCCCTGCAAGTGCATCGCTTTTTGTAAGCGCAGGGTCAAGCCGGGTCCCGATGCCAAGCAGCCCGCCTGGTGTTGCCTCTGTCACACGGGTGGAACCGGCATGGATTGAGGTGATCCGGGTTGTGATTGGCTCCCACCTGATCCGGTTCTCGACCTGCAGCTGCCGCCCGGGCCGGATCTCGATCTCCTCGTCCTCATGGAGGATGCCGCGGATAAGCGAGCCCCCGATTACGCCGCCTTTTACCTCCTTCCAGTTGCAGCCCGGCTTGTTCACGTCAAAGGAACGTGCGACAAGTACCATCGGTTCTGCGTCCGGGTCCCGTGCGGGCTCCGGTATCGCCGCGTCAAGCGCCTGGACAAGAGCGCCCATGTTAATCCCCTTCTGGGCGGAGACAGGGATGACGGGCGCGTTTTCGGCGATGGTGCCTTTGATGAACGCCTTGATCTGCCTGTAATTCTCGATCGCCTCGTTCTGGCTGACCACATCGATCTTGTTCTGGACGACCACGATCCTGTTGATGCCGACAAGTTCCAGCGCCATGAGGTGCTCCTTGGTCTGCGGCTGCGGGCATTTCTCCGATGCAGAGATGACGAGCATCGCCCCGTCCATCAGTGCCGAGCCGGAGAGCATTGTTGCCATCAGGGTTTCGTGCCCCGGCGCGTCGACAAAGGAAATGGACCTGAACGGGGTCCCCCTGCCCCCGCATACCGGGCATGTCTCCCGCGTAGAGTAGGCATCTGCATCCTGGCATGACCCGCACCGGTAGAATGTCGCGTCAGCATACCCCAGACGAATGGAGATGCCGCGTTTAACCTCTTCGCTGTGCCGGTCCGTCCATGTCCCGGTGATCGCGTTGACCAGGGTGGTCTTCCCGTGGTCAACATGGCCCACCACGCCGATATTGACGCTGGGTATTGTCACATCATGCATCCTTGAAATCGAACCTCCTTACTCTATATATAACGATCATACTTATACATAACCAGTGAAGGGGTATTTCGTCGGAATTCGCATGAAAACTGTTTTATTTTGCCCCATCCAGCCGGAATACGCGTAAAGATGTTCTTAAAAAAAATTCATACCCCTTGCTACGAAATTTAAACCGAAATGTTAAAAATAACACAAAGGAACATCAGAGTAAGGACTCCGTATGACCATTGACAGTGAGCTCTCCCGCATCGGCATTTCGTTGCCAAAACATCTCCTTGACCAGTTCGACCAGATTATCAACTACCGCGGCTACTCGTCGCGGTCCGAGGGGATACGGGACGCGATCCGCAGCTATATCCAGTATTACAAATGGATGGCGGACGTCAAGGGTGAGCGGCAGGGAGTCATCACGATGATCTATGACCATGACCAGCGGGGGCTCCTTGTCGTGCTCACCGATGTCCAGCACGAGTTCAAGGGCATCATCCAGGCATCGCTCCACTCCCACGTGACCGAGTCGCGCTGCCTCGAGGTGATCCTGCTCCGGGGTGACGGGACGCAGCTCAAGTCGCTTGCCGAGCGGCTGATGTCCCAGAAAGGGGTGGAATCGGTCAAACTTACAACGATCGGGCTTGAAGACTAACCCCCGCCCTCGCAGCTCTGGTCAATATTCCTGAGAGCGTCCTGCAGTCCGCTGCCAGAGGCAAATTCGCGTTCGCTCTCAATTGTCTTTTTTGCGTCCTCGACAAACGTCTTCCTGACCTTCTCGGTGCCTGTTGCCGGTACCAGCTGGTCAATACGGTAGAGAAGGTGCGTGCTGTCCAGTTCGGCAAAAGTATCCCCCCGTACGGTCTCGATGCGCTGGACAACGCCGGTGGTCCCCGTCCGCGGGTACCTCACCCGCATACCTGCCACGACTTCGCCTGCGTGCATACTTGAACGTACAGTCCGGGATTATTAAAATCCTTTGGCATGGGGGAAATGAAGGATATCAGAAGATCAGTTTTTTGAGCGTGGACACGGTCTTCTGGGTGCTCTCGCGGGGCACAACGTCCCCGGTCTCCTGAACCGGGATATCGGTTGAAAGCGCTGAGAATATCCGGCGGATCGCCTCCCCGTGGGAAGGCCCGTAACCCCCTTCAAGGACAAGGGCGATGGGCGTACTGACCGAAGACCTGAGCAGGGATGTCAGGACACCAAAATCCGGGGGCGCCAGCCGCATCCCGCTTTTCGGGTCATCGGCAAGGGGATCCTGTCCAGCAGATACGATCAGGACGCCCGGCCTGTACTGCCGGATTGCAGGCAGGAATACCTGCTCAAATACATACCGGTAATCGGCAATGGTCCCGCCGGCACGGAGCGGGGCATTGATTGTACAGCCCCTCCCGGGCCCCTCGCCGATCTCGTCGACCCAGCCCGTGCGGGGAAATGTGTTGCCCTGGTGGACTGAACAGAACAGGACGCTGTCGCTTGTATAGAAAATCTTCTGGGTCCCGTTCCCGTGGTGGAGGTCCCAGTCAACGATTGCCACACGTCTGACCCGGTCCAGTGCTGCCGATGCTGCGACAGCGGCGTTATTAAAGAGGCAGAAACCCATTGCCCGGTCGGGTTCGGCATGGTGGCCCGGCGGGCGGACAAGCGCAAAACAGTGCTCGCCGCCAAGGGCGCAGTCCACCGCACCGATCGCGGCGCCGGCAGCATGGGATGCCACCTCAAACGAGCGGGTCGTGACATAGGTGTTATGGTCGATGAAGTGCTGGCCCCCGTGCATGCAGAGCTCACGGATCATGCGAATGTGCGACGGAGAATGGACACGGAGAAGGTCATCAACGGACGCTGGGCGCGGCTCACCGATAATAACCCCCCCGGGGACACCCAGCAGTGCCTCGCGGAGCCGGATGCCGGACTCGTCATGCGTCTCCAGGTCATGCTGGGAGAAGATTGTCCCCGATATCGCCCGGCAACCGGTCATAATATGCTGAATTTCTATTGGCCTGCCTGCTATCTTTAGCATTCGGTTGATGCAAAGAGAAAATCCAGTGAAAATCAATCCAGCCTGAAATGCGGATTAGGGAGGTTGGACTGGGTTTTTTAAAACCGCAAAAAATTTTTAAAAAAAAGGATTAGTTTATGGCAAGTCCCTGCATCACGGCATTTTCAGGCACATCAAATTCCCGCGTCATCCCGGCGATCCGGTATTTGCCGGTTGCCTTGACGTCATAGGGGTTGCCGGTCGTGGAGTAGGGTACGATGAATTCACCATTGATTGACTGCTGACGGTAGGTAAACCGGCGGCCGGTGTTGGAAACGAGGGGAACCTCGATGACACCTGTGCCTTTGATATGGGCTCCCTTTACATACTCAAAGACCTTCACGTATTTGACGTCCGGGATTTTTGTGCCATAAACGTTTGTCGGGGACTCATGGACGAGCCGGTAGTGGCGGAGTGCCGGCACCGTGTCCGTAGGGGTGACGATTACCGGATTCGCAACGGTTGCATGGTAGCCCGGCGTCGCCTTTGCATTATACAGGGCTGCTCTCATATGAGCTTCAGCTGCATCTATCTCGCTGGCGGCGATGATCACCGGGGCGGAAACCGAGGATACCGACGGGTCAACGTACTCGATATAGTAGACTGCCGTCGCATTGGTCAGCGAACCGTCAAAATTGTGGAGACGGGATATCATGGTCTCGTAATAGTGCTGGTTGATGAGGGGTGCGGACATATATTTGGTCGGATCGTTCTGGTTTGGGACTGCATACGTCGTTACGTAAGGTTCAACTCCGCGGGACGTGTTGTACCAAGTCGCCATTGCCCAGAACTTCCCCTGGATCGCTTCATCCATCTCAATATCGGTAATGATGTACCTGATCCCGATAGCATCCGCAATCCCGTTTGCGGTCTCTTCAGACTCAGCCATGAAATATGCGGCGGACCCGGTCGGACCAGCGACCCCCTGCTGGAACGGGTTTGCGTTGGGGATCCGTTTTGCAATGTAGGTGATCATATGCCCGTAGTCCCACCAGGACATGACCCCGTAAGACGAATTCGGGTACTCAAACGTCTTCCTGTCATAGATGGTGAGATAATCCACACCGGTTTCTGGGGTATTGTCTTTCATCCATTCCAGTGATTCGCGCCAGTCCCCGTTCATTCGGATCGCATTGTTGGATGCATTGGCGTAACTATAGGAAGCCGACGTATAGGCAAAAAGTATGGCAAATCCCAGCGCAACGACCATCACACCGAGGTTCAGGTAACTGAATGAGTCAGGCCTCTCCACCTTTTTCTGTACTTTTTTATGCCGTTTCCCTTTTGGTGGCTCCGCTCCTCCTCTGTCTTGTTGGCGGCTGGTGCTTTGATCTGAAGAAATCCGGGCTGCCAGCCGGGCTACTTCGGGCCATCCGCGCTCCATGACAAAATGGATGCAGACGGCAGAGAGGAGCGCGATGTTGATGGCAAGGTAATACTCGTACCTGATATGCTGCCATGTGGAATAGAACATCACCACCGACCAGACCAAAGCAAACACCTGGTGGGGGTGCTCGTCCTTAAGATTATTATATGCCATTACAAGGGCACCGCCGGTAAATAGCAGGAGCCCGTAATTAAAGGCAAACCATGCAAGATCAGTACTCCATCCCCGGGCTTCCTGGACGGTAGTGGTCACAACTGCCTGTCCGAAAAAGGAAATAAAGTTGGACACGAGCAGGTTGTAGATATCAGGGAGGAACAGGAACAGTACTGCGCCAAATGCCACGGCAATGCCAGCGAGCGCCGCGGGATAAAAATATCTTGGTCTCCCTTTGAGGTACCAGATCAATCCATACAGCAGCCATGTCCCTCCAATGAGGCTGAGATATGCATAGACATGACCTATCGTATACAGGCTCAGCCCGAGGCCCGGGTACTGGATCCCGTAGCCAAGGAGCCCGATGATTGCAACCGAGAAGATGATGGAATTGGCAACAGCCAGGTACCCGATCGACCGATCCTGGTAGACATTTATTAACGACTGGACAAGGGTAAAAATCCCGACAATCATCGCAAACAAAATCATTGTCGGCATCGTAAACAGGCCGAGCAGATAGGCAATTCCTGCAATACCAGAGAAAATGACCGTTTTTTTGAATGCCCCGATCTTTTTTAAGTCAATATCCTGCTCCCGCGCTGCAAGGATCGCATAGATGTAGAAAAGGCAGAAAAGGGTGGAAAAAAGCACCTCGGCGATATGGTGGTCCATATACCCGTAAAAGGAACGGTAAAAAATTTGTCCTGAAACAACTGCTGTAAACCCGGAAGCAAGCAAGCCGGTCTTGTAGTCCCCACAGGTCTTCCCGACAAAATACATGATGGGGACAAGTGCAGTTGCCATCAGTGGCGGGACCAGCAGTCCCGTAGCGATAATCTCCGGCCGTGTGGCGGCACCGGTCAAAATGCAGAGAACTGCGATGATCGTCGGGAAGAGCGGGCCCCAGTATATTGTTGAACCCCATGGGTACAGGGTCATGACGTCAAACCAGTTGTATGCAGGAAAGTTGGCAAGGATCTGTTCGACCTGTCTTAGGTTATAGAGCGGGTCGTCGCTGCCTACGACATATAAGATGTCCGTATTCCCGAGGTTGAACATGGGAATCAGGCGCAGCCAGAGTGCAAAAGCCGAAAAAAAGAAAATAATGGCAAAAATGAGATACGTCCGGTAATTTTTATTAACAGGCTCGGTCATCTGATCATCCTAATGAAGTATCATGTTGCTGCCGTGACCACAAATAAATTTGGATAACAACAAGGTAACGACCTGACAGACATATAACTCCGAACAAGACCCTAAAAAAATTTATCAGGTAAATTAAGTATGTATAGGGAGCTGTTTTTTCATAAGAGTGCATCACACAAGACGCTCAAATATCGTCTCAAACTCCCTGGCTTTACCTTTCCAGCTGTGGTGTTCAAGGTCTATGGCAAATGTGGGTTTTTTGTTCATGAGGAATTTGATCTGTTCGATAAATTCGCTTTGGGTCCGGTACAGGAAAATATTGGGGCCGCCGATTTTAATTACATCGGGTATGGGACGCATGACAATGGGTTTTCCGCATGCGGAATATTCAAAAAATTTATTTGGGAGGGCGATGTCTGCCCACTGTGGAGGCGATAAGGGTATGGTGCAGGCGTCCATGCAGGCAATGTACCCGGCAAGCTCACGGTAGGGTTTAGTCCCGGTGAAGATCACGTGGTCCTGTACCTGAAGGTCTGCCGCAAGCTGCCTCAGTTCGGTCATATACGGCGTAAAGAGCGATCCACCGACAACGAGCAGCTTCGTATTCCTGCAATAGCGTATCAGTTCCGGGAGGCTCCTGATGACCTCATCAATTGCATACCAGCGCTCCACGCTCCCGGCAAATCCGATCACAAAATCGTCAGGACGAATACCGAGTCCTGCCCGGAGTCCAGGGTTCTCCCCAGGTATGAAGATGTCGGTATCGACCCCGTTTGTTACAAGATCTGCATCAAACCCGGATTTTTTGAGCTTTTCGACTAGGGAAGGGGAAACAGTCGTAATTACCGTACTATTGCCAAGGTTTCGTTTTGTGATCTCCCAGACGGTTCTGCGGACGACTGACTGCAGAAACCGTATCCTGACATATGCCGCCGCCGAGTCCGGGAACCAGTCCTTTAAGTCAAAAACAACAGGGACCCCGTATTTTTTTGCTGCATGAATGACCGCTGTACCGGCAAGTACCTGGGCCGCGACAACGAGTTCGATCCCCTCGTCCCTGATGATTTTTTTAAAAATATGGAAGTGGTACGGGGCGTTTAACGTGTAATGGAGGACGGGGTTTTCTACGGGAAACTGTGTTGCCTCATGCACGACCAGCCTTGTCTTGCGCTCATTGCCCCTGCTCACGTGAAAATGGGGGACATGCACTTCATGCCGTGTCGCCAGTTCCTCAAAAATATAATGGTGGCGGGAGGGTATCGGGTGATGGATATAATCCTGCGTTGAGACAAGGAGTATTTTCATAATCAAGTAATCCCCGGCACCGGTACGGTACAAGTAAGGCAGAATACCACGAATATTCCCCTGTTATTTTTGATCCATCGCTTTGGGCAGGTCCCGGATCCTTGCTGGCGAGCCTATGGCAAGTTTGCGATCGGGGACGTCTTTTGTCACGACCGCACCTGCTGCAACAAGCGCTCCTTCCCCTATACAGACACCGGGGAGGATGGTAACGTTTGCACCCACAACTGCCCCGTTGGAAAGCACCGGCCCCTGCAGCCCGCCAATGCGGGAGGGGGGATACCTGTCATTGGTAAGGACGGTGTTTGGCCCGATGAATACCTGGTTGCCGATCGTTGTATCCGTTGGCACATAGACAAGGCTCTGGAGGCTGACATCGTTGCCGATGGTAACCCTTCCTTCGATAACAGACGCAGTTCCGATACTGACCCTGTCCCCAATCCGGGTCTTTTCGCGGATGAGCACGTTATGCCCGCAGGAAAAGTCATCACCGATGACGACGTCGCAGTAAATGATGGTGCCCGACCGGATTGTCGCACGGTCCCCGATGGCAGAACCTATAAACCCTGTTCTGGTGATATTGTCGCGGGAGGGAAATCCCAGCGTCACCGGTTCAAAGATCTGCGCACCGGCTCCAATACTATTAATCCCGTACTCAATCATTCAACAGTCACGCTCTTTGCAAGGTTTCTTGGCTTGTCCACGTCACATCCCAGTGCCACCGCGGTATGGTATGCGAGCAGCTGCAGGACGACCAGGCTGGTGAGGATCTGGACAAACCTGTGCGTTTTGGGGACCGGGATAAAGATATCCACGACATCGGCAAGTTCGCTGTCTCCTTCGATACCCAGCGCTATCACCGGTGCACCCCGTGCCTTCATCTCCTTGATATTGGAGACCATCACCCCGTATGTATCGTCGGGCATGCAGATGGCAATCACCGGCGTTTCAGGTGAGAGCAGCGCAAACGGCCCGTGCTTAAGTTCGCCTGCTGCATAGCCCTCGGCATGGATATAGGAGATCTCCTTCATCTTCAATGCGCCTTCAAGGGCAACAGGATAGAATGGGCCGCGCCCGACATAGAAAATGCTGCGGGCCTGTTTGCAGGCAAGGACCGCACCCGAGATGTCCTGTAAGAGTACTTCTTCAATTGCCCGGTGAGCCTGGTGAAAAATTTTTGTGAACTTTTCCCCTGATAGGAGATTTACCATCTGCATCAACACGCCGAGCTGGGCAACAAACGATTTTGTTGCGGCGACGCTGATCTCAGGTCCTGCACGCATGAATATTGTTGCATCGGCGATCCGGCTCACCGAACTGCCCAGCACGTTCGTGATTGCGATTGTCTGGCAGGCATGCGATTTTGCTGTTTTGAGCGCGGTAAGGGTATCGGCGGTTTCCCCGGACTGCGTAATCCCTATCACGAGGCAACTGACGGGGGGTGGGAAATATTTGAATTCAGATGCAAATTCAAGGCGTGCCGGTATCCCGCATGTCTCCTCAAGGAGATACTTGAAAATGAGGCCGGCATGGTAGGACGACCCGCACGCAACTACCGCGACCGATTCAGGTTTTTTCGCAATTCCGGGAAGGGTTTCCTGGTCTATTGCCTGGATGGAGTTGTAAAATGCCTGGGGCTGTTCGTAAATCTCCTTGAGCATGTAATGGGCAAACCCGCCTTTTTTCGTGTCCTCAACCGACCAGTCGATGAGCTCGACGGGACGGCTGACCAGCTCCTTCCCGTGGTATATCTCGAGTTGTTTTGGGGAGAGGCTCGCGATATCACCGTCCTCAAGGAAGATGGCACGCTCGGTATACTCAAGCACCGGGGTCATGTCCGATGCGGCAAAATATTCCCCGTCACCCATGCCAATGACAAGGGGGCTTGCATGCCGTGCTGCGATGATCCGCTGCTCTTCAGGCGAGATCACCAGCAGGGCAAATGAGCCCTGCAGCACCGGGATCACCTGCCGTACCGCGGTGAGCAGGTTGTCAGTATAGTTCTCCTCGATAAGGTGGGCGATCACTTCGGTGTCGGTATCGGAAAGGAACCTGTGCCCCCGTGCCACAAGCTGCCGTTTCAAGTCTGCATAGTTCCCGATGATGCCGTTGTGGACGATCGCGATCCGGTTTTTGCAGTCAGTATGCGGGTGGGCGTTGACATCATTGGGGATGCCGTGTGTTGCCCAGCGCGTGTGCCCGATCCCAACCGTGCCGTTTAAGTGGAGTGCAGACCGGGCGTTTTCCGATATCCTGCCGGCATGTTTGCAAATCTCGATGCCACTCCCGATAGTGGCAATACCGAATGAATCGTAGCCCCGGTATTCGAGTTTTTTTAACCCTTTGACAATAATGGGTGCTGCGTTTTTAAAGCCGATATAGCCGACAATACCACACACTTCAGATCACCAGTGAATCATCGGGGACTGACGAGGAGATGACCCGGTTGCCGTCCTCAACCGTGGTGTTGTTCCCGATGATGCAATTCTTAAACGTTGTAAAGGCGCCGGCCTGCACCCCGTCGCCGAGGATCGCCCCGAACTCCGGTTTTGTGATGGTCCCCTCGATCTCCATGAGCGAAGCGCTCGTGCAGGTGCTCGTGTGATCGGCAAGTATGCACCCTTCACCAAGCACGGCATCAAGTATACGGGAGTGCGACCCGACAGAGCAGTCATCCATGAGCAGCGCGTTGCCGATATAGCAGAACGGTTCTATCCTTGCCCTGGCACCGATGCTGGTATTGGGCATGATGCAGCAGTTCGGCCCGATCTCACAATCGTTGCCGATCACGACCGGCCCGGAGATTACCGTGTTGGGGCCGATGGTTGTACCTTTTCCGATATGGACAGCACCGGTGATGGTCGTGTTCCTGCTGGATACGCCTTCCCGCGAGGGGTCGATGTGCGACAGGAGGCGGGCATTCATCCGGAGCAGGTCCCACGGGTAAATGGCGTCCTGCCAGTCATCAGCAACAACACCATGGAGCTTCTGGTTGTCTTCAAGCATGCAGGAAATTGCATCGGTGATATTATTCTCCAGGATGTACCGGAAAAATGATGGCGAAAGGGAATAGATTCCGGTGCTGACCATGAAACCAGGTGCCCTCTCCGGCTTTTCCACGATATGGGTGACATACCCGTCGGCCAGCTGCACGACGCCAAAGTTCGAGGGATTCGGGTGCTCGTGCACCAGCATTGCATTGTGGACATTCTTGATCTTTGCTACCGAACCCGCATCGATATAGTTATCCCCGGGAAGGACAAGGAAGTCCCCGTTGATCTTCTGTTGTGCGCATGTGAGGGCATGGGCTGTCCCGAGTTGCTTGTCCTGGATAACAACTGTGACCGGCACGTTGAGCGAATTAAGATACCTGGTCACCTGCTCTTTACGGTACCCCACGACAACGATGATGTCCCGGATACCGTTTTTTGTCAGTGCATCAATAACATATTCAATAATCGGCCGGTTTGCGACCGGTATCAATGCCTTTGGCCTGCTGTGAGTGAGCGGGCGCACCCGCTTCCCCTCCCCTGCTGCAAGAATTACTGCCTGCACATTTCACCTACCGTATCCATGAATTTTCCCCAATAAGCCCCTCGATGTAACTGCCGGGGGCAAATTTTGCACCGGTTCCAATCACTGCTCCCACGTTGACCGAGCAGTTGATCCCGAACTGCACGTCATCTCCGATGATGGCACCGAACTTTTTTCTTCTTGAGTCTTTTCCTGCCACCCGTATGGTCGCATGGTCGTGGCGCAGGTTTGCGATTTTGGTACCTGCACCAAAGTTGCATCCGCTGCCGATGATGCTGTCCCCGATATAGTTGAAATGCGGGATTTTTGTGCCAGCCATGATGATCGAATTTTTCAGTTCCGTGCAATGCCCGATATGGCACCCGTCACCGACAGCGGTTGCGCCGCGGAGGTAAGCATGCGGCCCGATCCGGCAGTTGCATCCGATCACGCATGGCCCCTCAATAACGGTGCCGGATTTTACAACAGTGTCTTTTCCAATCACGACCGTCCCGGAGCAACTGACACCAGCCTCGATCTCCCCTTCGTTCCTTGACTCAGCCGATGCAATCAGCATTGCATTTGCATCCAGCATGTCCCAAGGGTGCCCGACATCCATCCATGATGGAAGGGGGTGCGATTTGAGTTTCTTATCCCTGATATAGCCCTCAAATGCATCGGGGAGTTCAAGTTCCCCCCGTGACGAGGGAATGACCTCGTCAATGCGATCAAAGATGTCCGGCTCAAGGATATATGCCCCGGCGTTGATGGTGGTACTCCGTGGGCGGGGTGATTTTTCTTCGAGACCTGTCACAAACCCGCCTTCTGCCATAACGACACCATAGTCCCTGGGGTGATCGGTGGTGCTGGTGCCCATGGTGGGGGCATCGCATGTGCAAAGTGACCTGATGTCTTCTCCTTTTAAAATCATATCGCCGTTTAACAGCAGGAATTTCCCATCGATGGAGTCGCGTGCGGCATTGAGGGCGTCCGCGGTACCCTGCTGGCGCCGCTGGGGTGCATACTTAACCCTAATACCAAAACGGGAACCGTCGCCAAAATGTTTGCGTATCTCCCGTTCCCCGTACCCTACGACGAAAACAAAACCGGTGATGCCGGCATCGCGTGCGGCAAGGACAAGGTGCTCCATCATCGGGCGGTTTGCGAGCGCGAGCATCACTTTCGGACGCTTTGCCGTGAGCGGACGCATCCGCTTTCCCTCCCCCGCTGCGAGCACGACACATTCCATAGCTACAGCTCTGCCTGCAACATTTAAGCAGTTTTTCCCTGCTTTAAGAGAGCACGCCCGCGCAAAAGCATCGCTTTTGCCTCCTGTGGTGTTGTGCCCTCGGCAGTGATCCGGATTTTTGGTTCCGTCCCGCTTGCACGCACCATGCACCATCCATGTTCCCCCGCAATCCGGATCCCATCGGTGGGGCTTGCTGCACCAAGGGCTGTCATGACTTTTTTTGCGGTTTTGCAGGCAAAAGATACACGGAGAATCGGATACGATGGCATCTTACCGATTTCTTCTTCCACATCCCATTCCGAAGCGATCTCGCAGAAGAGGGCTGCTGCAAACGGGCCGTCAGGGCAATAGGACATGCGGGGGAAAATCCATGCACCGGAGGGCTCGCCGCCAAAATCTCCCCAGGACCGGAGTCTCTCTGAGACATATGCATCGCCGACCGGGGTGCGCCTTACATCTGCAACTTCCTCAATCATCATCGAGGCATCCGTCGTAGTGACCACCTGTTTTGCATCGAGGTATTGTGCAAATAGCATAAGCAGGTGATCTCCGGAGATATACCTCCCTTTTTTGTCCCATGCCATCATCCGGTCGGCATCCCCGTCATGTACAACAGCGCACCGCGATCCGGTCGAGCGCACCATCTCTCCAATAAAGGGAAGGTTTTTCTCCAGTGGTTCTGATGGGCGTGAAAAATGTCCCGACGGGTTGCAGTTGAGGGTGACGGTCCTGACACCGAGCAGGGGCAGGAGTTGTGGGGTGAGCATGCACCCTGCCCCGTTCCCGCAGTCAAGGACAACAGGGATCTCCTCCCGGACACTCACCTGTTTTTGGATTGCCTGTATGTGCTGCGATACTGCATCTAATGACTTCAGAGTGCCCTGGTTCTCCCAGTCAGTCCAGTGCTCACGGGCAAGCAGTGTTTCAAGGTCGTCCTGCTGCTGGCGGGTGAAGGATGATCCATCCGGGTTGAAGAGCTTGAGACCGTTGTATTCCTCGGGATTATGGGAGGCGGTGATCATGCATGCCGCGTCTGCGTCCCTTGCAGCATACGCGACCGAGGGCGTCGGGGCGATCCCGCAGTTGTATGCGGTTGCACCCGAACCCAGCAGCCCCGAGATCACGAGGTGGGAAAGGGGGGGGCTTGTCGTCCTTGTATCCATACCCACGATGATTTCATGGGACCGGGCTGCCAGTGCCGATCCGGTTTTTAACGCGATATCAAGAAGTTCCCGGTCAAAGCGCCGCCGGATTCCCGAGGACCCGAAAAGCATACAATATAATGGGAGAAATGGAAGATATCCTTATCCTTTGACCGGGCACTGTTTTCATGTGCCGTACGGGCAGAACCGCTCGATCTTTTCAAGGCTTGCGATCCCTGCAGTGGAAGGCCCCAGTAAAAGGACTGTTGCAGTCTCCCGGTATTTTGAAACGATATCTCCTGTTCCCGGCTCAATGGTGCCTTCACCATTGACAAGGATGATGTCGGCGGACCCCGGGTCCTGGACGATGAACCGGCTCATCTCATGTTCGAGGGAGGGGATTGAACCTGACAAGAACACCTTCCCCGTTCCTGTCCTCATTTTTAAGTCCTGCATACATGCAGCATGACAGGAAGCGGGGCAGGAACGGACGGCACGGGACATGCAGAGAAATGCCGTCACAACATTCAGTATAGCGCATGCCGCCCCGCGTTGTGCCGGGGAATCCAGAGGGGCGCCGAACATGAACTCCACCTTCGTGGTCGCCCTCACAGGATTAAATGTCACAAACTCCCCTGCCCTTCCTCCAAAGCATGCCTCCATGCATGCACCCTTTTCATACTGGCACGGCACGCCATCAGGATTGACCCGCAGGACGACAGGCCCATCTTCGCACCCGCTGTGAAGGAGGATATCCTGTAATTTTTTAACTGCATCAGGAACAATATCCATAGTTACTCCTCCGGTGTTGACAGCACGACACGTGCCGGCGAACCGTCTAAGCCTTTTAAGCGCAGCGGCAGAGCAACCATGTTATAATCGCCTTCGGTTACCCGGGAAAGGTCCAGCAGTTCGATGACGATGCAGCCATGCCCGAGCAGTTCACGGTGCACAGCCCCGTCGCAATGAAATGATTCGATGGAAGGGGAATCGATCCCGACGCATCGTATCCTGCTGCGGGTGACCAGTTGCGCTGCATCGACAGAAAGGCAGGGATAATCTTCGGTGAACCGGTTGGTGCCGGAGAATGATGTTTTGAGAAGGAGGCGCTCCACACCCCCGGCTCTCTCCCGGAGGTGCTCTGCGGTGATTGTGCTGCCTGCACCGCGTACATCCAGCACCCGGCACCTTCCGATCAGGTTGTCCAAAGGAATTGTATCGATCGTATCCCCGGATTTGAGATAGTGGGCAGGGGCGTCGATATGGGTGCCGGTATGCGTGCTCATGTGGAGATCGCTTACCAGGTAGTGTCCCATGTCCTGCTGTCTGAACGTGGGGGGCAGGTCACCGGGATATACCAGCATATCGTTTGCGAGCGGACGAGTTACATCAACAATTTTCATACACTTATCAGTTCTCCCAGCCATGCTCACCGATGAGCGGGACAAACCGGACCCCGCCATGGAACGACTCTGATACCCTGCCCCTGTCTTTCTCCAGCACAACCAGCTCCTGGACACCCCGCCCCCCCACCGGCGCCACGAGCCGTCCGCCATCGGCCATCTGGACGATGAGCGGTGTGGGGACCTGCGGGGTTGCTGCGGTGATGATGATGCCGTCATAGGGAGCATTATCTGGATACCCGAGCGTCCCGTCACCAACAATGATCTCGGCATTGCCAACATTAAGGGCGGCCAGATTTTTCCGCGCGAGACCGGCGACGTCCGGGATCCGTTCGACCGTTGTCACCTTTCGTACCAGTGCGGCAAGTACCGCAGCCTGGTACCCGCTCCCTGCACCGATCTCGAGCACATTATCCTGTGCTGCCGGCCGGATCAGGGCTGTCATCAGCGCAACGATGTATGGCTGGGAGATGGTCTGCCCGTTGCCGATGGGGAGCGGGCAGTCGTCATATGCCGCACGGTCATACGGCGGGGGAATGAATATATGACGGGGGATCTCCCTCATTGCTGCAAGCACGCGGGGTTCGCGGATACCCCGGGCTTCGATCTGGTGTTCCACCATCCGCCTGCGTTCATCATCCCGCCCGAATTGAGCCATTCCAGCCTTTTTTAAAACCCGGATTTTTCTGCCACATCAATCGACGCGTCGATCTGTTTCTGGAGTGCGTCAGGAAGCCCGATGATCTTGACATCGAGGAAGCCACGGATAATGGTTGCGGTGGCTTCGTCTTCGTCAAGGCCCCGGGACATCAGGTACTCGATCTCGTCCCGTGCAAGCTTGCCCACGGCAGCTTCATGGGAGAGCTCGGTTCCGACAACGTTACCCTCAATCTCCGGGACCGCATAGATCCTGCCGTCCTGCAGGATCAGCCCTTTGCATTCGAGATGCCCGCGGGTGCCTGCTGTCTTGCCAAGAATATGCCCGCGGGAGATGATAGTGCCGCCTTTTGTTATAGCACGCGTGATGAGTTCGGCACTTGCACCTTTTCCCTCAAGGATCGCACGGGAGCCGATGTCAAAGAACGATGTTTTGGACGCGATCACGATGCTTGAGAACCGTGCGACGGAGTTCTCTCCCACGAGATTTGCCGTGGGATACATCTGCACCTTCTTTACCGGTTGCATGGAAACATAGTTGGAGAGGAATACCCCGTTCTCTTCAACAACGGAAGCGCTTCGCGGGAAGACTTCGATATCCTCTGACCAGTTGTGGATCATCGTGAAACTGATCTTGGCGTTCTTTTTTACATAGAATTCCGATATGCCATAGTGCGCCCCGCCTTTACCCACATGTGCCCCGCTCGTGCAGCCGGAGATGATATGGAGCTCGGCATCCTCCTCTGCGATGATGATATTATGGACATGCTGGATCTGTTCGCGCCCGAGATACAGGCATGCCTGGATGGGCAGTATGTTGTTTGAGCCTTTATGCGCGATGATCACGTAACCTTTTGGATCTTTTTGTGCAGCAACATACTTCGTGATATCGTCTTTCTCCGGTGGCACGACCTTCCAGTTGTAGTCCTTCAACCAGTCGTACTTTTCCATCGCTTTTTTATATGAAAGGACTTCAATTCCCTCCTGTTCGCATTCAGCATGGACGATGTCCTGGTCCATCTGGAGGTAGCTCCCGCACCGGTTTTTCATGGCAAGGTCAATACCCGACTGTGCAAGCCGTTCCTGATCGACTTTGGAGAGAGGGGTTGGGATCAGTTCTGGCGGCATTCAAGGCACTCCTTGTATCCATGCTGCTTGATGTCTTTTAAGATTTCGCGGGGATTGCCCCGGCACTTGATCATGCCCTCACACATCACATGCCCCTTATCGGTTTCGAGATAGTCGAGGATATACCCGGTATGGGTGATCACGAGCCCGCTCTTCTGGCGTTTGATGACATGTTTCTCCTTCTCAAGGAGCGAGCCGATCGCAGACCCGATCAGCGAGATATTTTCAAGGTCGACCCCGCTCTCCGGCTCATCGAGCATAACAAAGTCCGGGTTCTGGATCATCAGCTGAAGTACTTCGCTGCGCTTGATCTCCCCCCCGGAAAACCCTTTGTTGATGTCGCGTTCCAAAAATTTATCCATATGAACAGATGCCGCGAGCCCGGGAATATCTTCTTTTTTCGTCTTGGAAATTGCGGTGAGGAGCTTGCCAAGTCTGAGCCCGGAGATCGTGGGAGGGCGCTGGAAGAGCATGCCGATACCCCGTTGCGCCCGCTCGTGGGCCCGCATCTTTGTCACGTCCTCGCCTTTAAAAAGTATCTTTCCTTTCGTTATCGTATAACTGGAAAATCCCATGAGGGTCATGAGCAGCGTGGTCTTTCCCGACCCGTTGGGGCCCAGCAGCACATGGGTCTCACCCTCCCCGATATGCAGGTTTATGTCGTGCAGCACCTCTTTTTCGCCGATATTTACGTGAAGGTCTTCGATATACAGCATACAATAATCGTAGATTGTTTGTCGATTGCTGCATTAAACGCTTTTCACCCTGCCATCCCACTGGATCGCGGGGTATATCGTCACCATTTAACTAATCCTGTGCAATAGTACAGATAAAAACGTAAAACTGGTGCGTCAGTGCGTCCGGAGAAAGTGCAGGATAAAACGGGCAAGGCAAGGGTCCGGAAGGGCTCACAGGGTGCCAAGCAGCAGGTGTTGTCCCATGAACCTGCAGAGCTCAAAAAATTTACAAACCGGATTATCTGCGGGAATGCACAGCAGGTGCTTGCCCGGCTCCCTGCCAGGAGTATCGATCTTATCATCACATCCCCGCCCTACAATTTCGGGCATGCCTATGCACAGGACTCACGGAATGATACCTGTGCATGGAATGAATATTTTGCCCAGCTCCTTATGGTATGGCAGGAGTGCGAACGGGTATTGAAACCCGGCGGGCGGATAGCCGTGAACGTCCAGCCGCTTTTTTCTGATTACATCCCCACGCACCACATCATCTCGTCCCAGCTCCAGGGCCTCGGATTGTTATGGAAGGCGGAATTTGTCTGGGAGAAGAACAACTACAATGCAAAATATACAGCGTGGGGGAGCTGGAAGTCGCCATCGATGCCCTATATCAAGTACACATGGGAGTTTATCGAGGTCTTTGACAAGGAGACGCACAAGAAGGGCGGCAGGAGGGAGGATATCGATATCACCGCTGACGAGTTCAAGGAATGGGTGATCGGGAAATGGTCATTCCCGCCGGAGATCAGGATGAAGGACTATGGTCACCCCGCGATGTTTCCCGAAGAACTGCCAAGGCGGCTGATGAAACTCTTCTCGTATAAAAACGACATCGTGCTTGACCCGTTCAACGGGGCAGGGACGACCACACTTGTCGCAGGGAAGCTCGGGCGCCGGTTCATCGGGATCGATATCTCCCGGCAGTACTGCAATACCGCACTTCAGCGCCTCGGAGTGGTATCAAAAGGACATGAGCCATCCGATGACTCTCCCCGGCCGGCGATCCTTGAGCTTGACGGCACGGGCAGTCGCAGCTGATCTGTCAGGCAGCTTTCAGAGCCCCACGGCATGACTCCTTACCCACGCATATGTCCCCACCCGGTCGTACTGGTGTTCGACGATGTAATTATGCACCAGGGCATTCTGTTGTAACCTCCCTGCCAGGGCATTGTAGATCGGGACGCGGAGGTTGTAGGTTTTGATATTGCCGGTGGCTTTGAGGGATTGCAGCTCGTTTTTTAAAGATTCTGCCTGCCCGGAGAGCTCAACGAACCTTTTGTCCGTCAGGATGTAGGTATCATGCAAAAACCGGGTCTGGTCGCAGGCCCCGTAGGCCTTTGACCCGTTGCCAAGCGGGATCACGAGGGGGTCGTCAGGCGTGAGCACGACCCCGCCTGCCAGTCCATCTGGCGGGACACCGACAAAGGAGAAATTGGTGGTTTCGATATAGGCATAACCCGTGCCTTTGTAGTCTGTACCTGTGCAGGCAATGCCGACTGCCATATGGGACTGGTCAGGAAACGAGAGCAGGGCGACACGGTATCCTTCACGCGACAGGAGACCGGCGAGAAGGAGGCTCTTGTCATCGCAGTCACCGGATTTATCGGTGAAGGTCTCGATGGGAAACTTGACCGGGTTTTCGGCGAAAGTCTCATAGCGTATCGACTGGACAAAGACCGATAATAGTTCAACGTATTCATCATCAGTCAGTTCGCTCTGCTGCCGGATCCCCCGGAACCTGGCGAGCAGCTCCTGGTAAAACTCTTCCTGGTTGGGGTCACTTACCATGGACAGGTACGTCCGGGACGACCACTCCTGTTTTGATACGTTCCCATAAACCGTCACTTCCTTGTCTGCCGCTTTTGCACCTGCATAGACCGAGCCGTTCACCGGCATCGTGAAGGTGATTGTGGAGCGTTCAAAGGGGTAGGTATAAACCGGGGCAGCGGGCGACGGTGCGTTTTGCACCGGGGTGATCCGGGGAACAATTACGTTTTCACGGTTTAGAAGGGGGTTAATACACCCGGCAGACACTACAAGGCAGAGCACCACCAGCACCACACAGGCAGCAGTCATGTACAGGCTGAAAAAATTCAGGCATCGGATTAATCTTCGGTTCATAAGAGATCCCTGATGTCTGCAATCGAGCCGATGACATAGTCCGGCCTGACCGGCGCATTAAGAAGCGCCCCCTCGTTAAATTTTCCTGTCCTTACAAGGACCGTTTTCATGCCAATTGCGCGTGCGCCCGCAATATCAGTCAGGATGTCATCGCCGATCATTGCTGCCTCGCAGGGATCAAGACCGATGTCACGGAGCGCCATTTCAAAGAATACCGGTGATGGTTTGCCCATGACGGTTGCAGTTTTTCCGGTCGCATATTCGAGCGCAGCAACAAACGGGCCGGCGGAGAGCATCAGGCCATCGGGGGACATCCAGTACCGGTCTTTTTCAAGTGCAATGATCTCTGCCCCGGCATTTACTGCACGGAACGCCGCATTGAGGCGCTCATAGGAGATCGCATCTCCGGCGTCTCCGACTACAACGTAATCGATGGCGCCCTCCCCGTGTATGTCGCAGGAATTCTCAAAATCCTTATGGACATCGCCTGTCGTGATGAGCATGCAGCGGTGCTTTCCAAGAGCATTCATCCGGGCAATCGCGGCAAACGGCGGCGTAAAAATTGAGGGCTCCGGGATATCAAAACCAAGACGGGCGAGCCGGCCGGATATGGTCTTTTTACAGGATCGTGTTGTGTTGGAGACAAACCTGAACCGGTATTTCCTCTCCGCCAGCAGTCCGATTGCCATGCGTGCCCCGTCGATTACCTGCTCCCCCGTATAGAGGACCCCGTCGAGATCGATGAGAAATCCTTTGACATCCATGCCGGTGACCATTTTATGATCAGGACCCCTTTTTTCCAATGTGAATGTTCGTTGTGTTGTTGTTTGCACCGGAGGCGTATTTAGCGTTGCTTCACTTTCACGCCACGCAGCGGGTGTTTAAACCGCATGTCCCGAACCGGTATTCTGACAATGGCAGCTGTTCATGCCCAGTCCCGGATGGGAGCCCATTGGCAGCAGCGTATGGAGGCGCTGCGGGAGTACGAGGTCATCCGCGACGGGAATATATCAGGGACAAGTCTTTATGGCCGGTATCTCCTCTCTTCTGAATATAACCGGGCCCGGGAGCACCTTGCCCTTCTGTTGAAGACATTCGAGGGGGTCCCGCTATCAAAAGTTTTTGCCGGCAGGGAGCTGGAAAATGAGGAGGGAGTATGTTTCTTGCTTGAGAGCCTGCACCCACTCCCCCCCAAGTCAGTTGATATTGAAAGATTCAGGTCAGCGATCGTTGCGGATCTCACCCTTGTCCACGGGATCGGGGAAGCGAATCAGCGCCGGTTAAAAGCGCGGGGGTACCAGACCCTTTATGACCTTGCACAGACACCAAAGTTCCGGGTGCCGGCCCTGCAGGTGATCGACCATCTGGACGGCGGCAATTCTGAAGAATTGATCAGCCTTATCGGGAGAAGGCATGCGCGGTCCCACCCGCTCGTCCTCGGCGCGGCCTCGTACCATGAGCCGGAGGATTACGTGTTTCTTGATATCGAGACGCTCGGTCTCTTTTCCCGCCCGATCATCCTTTTTGGCATCGGGGTGCTGGAGAAAGGGCAGCTGGTTGTCCGCCAGTACCTGTTGCGCGGTATCGATGAGGAGCAGGCAGCCCTTGCGGCAGCATGCGATCACCTGTCTGGTGAACAGCCGGCCCTTGTAACATTCAACGGGAAATCCTTTGATCTCCCCTACATGCAGGACCGGCTCGCATATTATGGAATGGGCAGCGCCTCCCGCCTCCCCCATTTCGATGTCCTTTTCTTTTCAAGGAGGAGGTGGCGCGACCAGTTCTCCTCGTTACGCCTTAGTGTACTTGAAAAGGAGATATTAGGGATCCGGCGGGAGGAAGACATTCCCGGCCAGATGGTGCCTGAGTTCTACGAGAAATACCTGCAGACACAGAACTGCGGCCCGCTCGTCCCGATCGTTGAGCACAATAAACAGGACGTGGTATCGCTCGCAATGCTCTTCTTCCGGTTACTTGAGGACTATGACGGCTGTTGTTGATCTTGTCGGCTTTCTTTGCCAGAACCCGGTGTACCGGAACCGTGTCGTACACACGAGCGTCACCGGACCGGAACCCCCACAGTACGGAACGTTGTCCTCCCCGCTAAACGACGCGATGGCAGGATACCTTGACCAGAGAGGGATGCGGCTCTATACCCACCAGTGTGATGCCATCAACAACATCCGCAACGGGAAAGACGTCATCATCACTACCCCGACGGCAAGTGGCAAGACGCTTGCGTTTAATATCCCGGTATTTGAACGTCTCGCGGTCGATCCGGACGCGCGGGCGCTCTATCTTTATCCGACAAAAGCGCTTGCAAACGACCAGCTGGCCACTCTGGAACAGATTGCGCGGTTCACCGGGATTTCCGCACGACCTGCGATCTATGACGGGGACACGCCGCAGTCAAAACGGCCGGCAATCCGGGAGCATGCCCGGGTGGTCATCTCCAACCCGCATGAAATTCACCAGCTGCTCCAGTGGCATTCCAGGTGGAGCGATTTTCTTTCGAACGTAGAGTTCATCGTGATCGATGAGGCGCACCGGTACCGGGGAGTATTCGGATCCCATATCGCACTTATGATCCGCAGGCTCATCCGGCTCTGCGATCATTACCGGTCCAGCCCCCGGTTCATCCTTTCGACCGCAACGCTTGCAAACCCGCGTGAGTTTGCCGGGCGGCTGACCGGCCGGGCGTTTGAACTCGTGGACAGGGACGGTTCGCCCCATGGCAGGAAGCATTTTGTTCTCTATAATCCTTTTTATGACGGGATTGGCGAGCGCTCAACCCACCAGGAGACAAAAGACCTGCTGGTCTCGTGTACAAAAGCCGGCCTCCAGACGCTTTGTTTTACCGGCTCCCGGAAAATGGCAGAGCTGATCACCGTCTGGGCACGCGAGGACGCCCGGCTTTTCTCCCCAAAACTTGCCGGCTCGATCGCTTCGTACCGGGCCGGGTACCTCCCGGAAGAACGCAGGGCGCTCGAACGGCAGTTCAAGGAAGGCTCCCTGAAAGGGGTGGTCTCCACAAACGCACTCGAACTCGGAATTGATGTCGGTTCGCTGGACGCCGTTATCATCTCGGGATATCCGGGCACCATGATATCGACCCGGCAGCAGGCCGGGCGTGCCGGGAGAAACGGGGGCGCATCGCTTGCCATCCTTGTCGCGCAGGCAAACCCGCTTGACCAGTATTTCATGAACCATCCCGACAAGTTTTTTAAGCGTTTGCACGAGCATGCGGTTGTGGACACGGATAACCCCTACATTGTCTCGGGGCACATGCTCTGCGCTGCGGCCGAGATCCCGTTACGGGATGAGGCGGGCGGAGAATATTTCGGGAAGGGGTACCTCCGTTTGCGTACAGAACTTGCGGCAAAGAACCTCCTGAAGCAGACCTCGCGCGGCTGGGTATATGCAGGGCGGGGCAGGGCAGCAGGCGCCGTAACTCTCGATGGCATTCCAGCCGAGACGTTCCGGATCATGTGCAACGGGAGGCTGCTTGAGACCAAGGACCGGGCGCAGGCATTCCGCGAAGCTCACAAGGGTGCGATCATGCTGCATCAGGGGCAGAGCTATATCGTGAAGGAAATGGACCTTGAAACGCATACGGTCCGCGTCGTGGAAACCGATGTTGATTATCACACGCAGCCATTAAAGGAGGTCACCCTTGCTATTATCGAAAAACTCGAAACCCGGACGATCAACGATGCCCGATGTGCATTTGGCGAGGTGGAGGTGACTGAGCAGTACACCGCGTACAAGATCAAGCGAGGGGATACAATCATCGGCGTGGAGCCGCTCTCCCTCCCCCCGCTCACGTTCAGGACGATGGCATTCTGGATCATTCCTCCTGCCGCTCTCGAACAGGAAGTTACCGTGGCAGGACTCGACCTTGCCGGGGGACTGCATGGCGCGGAGCATGCAATCATCGCGCTGATGCCCCTCCATGTCCTGTGCGACCGGTGGGACATCGGCGGTTTGTCATCACCGGTGTATGGTGACAGCGGCGAGCCGGTGATCTTTGTCTACGATGCGTATGAAGGGGGGATCGGGCTTGCCGAAAAGGCATTTGAGATCCTCCCAGTCCTCTTCTCCACTTCGCACGAGCTTGTCCGGGACTGCCGGTGCGAGGAAGGGTGTCCGTCCTGCATCTACTCCCCCAAGTGCGGGAATGACAACCAGCCGCTGGATAAAGAGGCGACATTGCGGATTCTCAAAGGCCTGTGCGGGGTGCCGGATGATAGGGCAGGGTGTGCGGCACTGCCATGTGAACCCGGACATGCTGCCCGGTAGCAGCACGGGGAATTTAGTCCACGAGCACAACCCGTTCTTGAGGTGCCTCAGGTTCTGGCAGGCTGTTGTCAAAGAGGAAAAGGTCATCAATACGTGCGTGCAGGGCTACAGCGACATCGTGAGCGAGTTTGAGCGACGGGTTATATTTCCCCTGCTCCAGAAAAACGATTGTCTCTCGCCGGACACCAATTTTTTTTGCAAGGTCGTCCTGCGTCATGGAAAGCCGTGTCCGGTATGCCTTTATCCTTGTCTGCACTGCGGTTTCCTCGCTTCATTATGAATTTTTAGTCTACATCCCCTTTCCGGAATAGATACATCTGGAAGATGCCTGCAGAGAGTGAAAGGATAAGTATAGACGCCAATAGCGCGTTCTGGGTGCTGAGTTTGAGCATGCCAAGGTAATCCAGCCAGAAAAGAGCGAACATGAAGAAAAGGCCGGTCAGCCATGCATAGGATAATCCATATGCCCCGATCTTCTTCGACCTTTCGTCTGATTCCGGACCATCCCCGTATCTCCGGTGACGGGAAGTTCCGGCAATCAGGAAGGTAAATCCTGCACAGATTAAAATTGTGCCGATAATGGTATCTCCCGCATTCAGGAAGATGGATGCGATACCACTGATGACCATCAGCGCTCCGATAATAATCCGAAAAAGATTCCTTGGTTTCATCCGTGTCACGCTTATATGTTATCTATTTCTAACATTCATAGGTATTAATGTTATCTATTTCTAACATCAAATTAAGAATGGCACTTTACTACTTAAATTCGGTTAAAAAATGGAAAATTATTCTTGGATCGTGGAGCGGACTGACAGGAAGACCGGCCCCCGCACATCGACTTTCTTCTTGTTATCGGTGACTGCACGCATCGCGTAATCTTCAATCTTTAAGTTGATATCGCTGGGCAGTTTTGCCATCTTTACCTGGACTGTTGCTGGTCTCCCGCACCGGGCCGCTTCTTCAATACGGGCAGCAGCGAGTGCTGCAACTGCGCTCAGGTAGCTGATGCCGGTTGACACACCCTCTGTCCGAACCTGTTTCCACTTTTCCGCGTCAGGTACGCCAAGGATTGAGCCGTCATGGACAAACACTTCATTGGCGCATGCCGGGCCGCAGAGCTTTGCGTTTGATTCGGTCTCCTCAACGACAACACGGACCTTCCGGTTGCCAAGTTCCCCGTCCCATACATCGAACGAGCATGGGCCCGGGGCAGTTGCATGTGCGGCGGCAACCCGGGCAATGGCAGCTGCAAGCAGTTTTCCCTCAATTGAGGAAGGCTCCTCGCGGAGGTGGACAGCATGGGAGATCTCATGATCGGTGACCGGTTTTGGGAAGAACTGCGGGAAGACGAGCTGCCTCACATCGTCTGCATTATAAGCGATAATGGCAAGCCGCTCGACCCCGAGCCCGAGGTTCATGACCGGGACACCGATCCCATACTCCGCGAGTGCCGAGGGAGAGTACATGCCAAACGTCGCAACCTCAACCCAGCCGTGCACCGGGTGCCGGGCATACACTTCGGTCTGGGTGTCCGGCATATAGTACTTGGACCGTTTCTCATCGGGCTGGAAACGGAAATCGGTGTACCCGAACGCGGACAGGAGCGCTTCGCTGACCGCTTTTCCCTCGTCATTGGTGATGTCCTCTCCCGCAACAATGCATGACGCGGAGTGGTAGGTCATAAGACGGGTCGGGCTTTCGGCCTGCTCGCGCCGGAAACAGCGGTCAACCGAGAAGAGCCGGATGGGCAGCGGTGCCCGTTCCCAGATGGCGCCAAGGGTTAAAAACCAGCCGCTCGTCATGTGGCTGCGCAGGGTGCTGCGCGAGGATTCGGGGGCAAGGGCTTTGAACTCGGGGAAGACCGCATCGAGAATATGGACCACCAGTGCATCGTCGACACCGAGGACCTTTGCGAGCTCGATCGTGAGCTCGTCCCCGTCGATCTCGGACTTCTTGTACGCGTGGAGTGTTTCCCGCAGGTGTTCCTCGGTCTCGGTCGTCATGGGCCGGTACGGCTCACCTACCGGGTGCGCCTTGGCCGGGTCGGTGTCGCCGTGGGCAAGAGGGCTCTGGTGGCTTCTCAACAGGTCATTGATCTCGTCCAGTTGCTTGCGTGAAATCCCCACATTCGGGCGCGGGAGCCCGCCGAGATAAAAGACCCGGTCGAGTACCGCCATCGCTTCGGGCCCGAACTGCCGGTAGATATCCTTTTCCTCAACGATCACAGGGTTCTCCGCCTCATCAAAGCCGAGCGCGAGATAGGTCTCGCGCAACCGGTTGATGGTTGCAAAGACCGGGTGAGCCTGCGCCCGCTTGTAGGCCAGGCACGGGTACCGTCCGGCATGGCCTGAGGGGGTGAGCACCGACGGCCCCTCGTGCCATGCCCCCTCAAAATTCTCATGCGCCTTTCTCTTCCAGTCGTCAGGATTGAACTTCATTGCACTCGCTCCAGGCAGACCACCCTGCTGAGCCGGTTCTCATCTTTTAATTTGTAATCGCATGCTGCTGAAATCTGCTCCGCAAATTTGCGGACACGTTCATGCTCCGGCATATTCTCCCTTTTTAATCGGTTTCTACTGTATCCCAGATACATGTATCCCTTCACCTCAACAAAGGATGCCCCCGAGTCCTGCAGCAGCCCCGCGTATTGTTCCGGGGCAATGTCATTCAAACCACCGACAAGGGTTATCCGCACCGCAGACCGCCGTTTTCCCAGCAGGTGCAGGCTCTCCTGCACCCGTTCCCAGAAATCTCCTATTGGGCGGCACGTTTTCATGTACGTCTCCCTGTCAGGAGCATCAAGCGAGACATACGTCTGGTATGGGTGGCACCTGGCGAGCATCTCCGGGTTCGTGCCATTGCTCACAAGGAATGTCGTGTAACCTTTCTGGTGGAAGAGGTCGATGAGCTCCGGGAGATGACTGTACAACGTGGGCTCTCCGGAAAGGGAGATTGCGACATGTTTTGGATCTAAGGCTTCCTGCCACCGCTCATCAGTCACCGTGTTATCGAGCACTGCGTTATACCCGGCGAGGGCTTTTTTCTGGAGCTTTTGGATGCCCGCAAGAATAACCTCAGGAGAGCACTCCTCTTCTTGAGTAACTTCGTGTTCGAACGAGCGCCAGCAGAAGAGGCAGCGCTGGTTGCAGCGCAGGGTGGGAGTCATCTGGACGCAGCGGTGGCTCGCGATCCCGTAGAACTGGTGCTTGTAGCACATCTCACCTCCGGCAAGCGCCCGCTTGCACCACATGCAGGGCTTGAGCGCTGCAGAAGACTCCGGCGAAAAAAACTGGTAGCCCTGTTTTTTCAGGGCGTCACATGGTGCTGATGGCATCGATCCCAAGTGTCTCAAGGGACTCTTTGAGCGTGTTCTGCGCCGCTTTAACAAGCGTGAGCCGACGGTCCCTGACGGCCCCCTCGCTTTTTAAGACCGGTTCGAAGTGGTAGAACGAGTTGAAGGTGTCAGCGAGTTCGCGGGCATATGTCGCAAGAATGTGCGGACGGAGTTCAGCAACAACCTTTTCGATGACAATGGGGAATTTTGCGATCTGTTTGGCAAGCGCGATCTCCTGTTCTGTCTCAAGCTCGCAGCATTCGGTATATGTGTCCGCCTTCTCAAGAATGCTGCAGGCACGGGCATGGGCATACTGGATGTACGGGCCGCTCTGTCGCTCGAAGTTGAGCGCTTCGTTCCAGTCAAACACCGTGCTTTTTTCGGGTGAGACT
The DNA here is from genome assembly GCA_026625165.1 of Methanoregula sp. Lineage (NCBI taxonomy): Archaea > Methanobacteriati > Methanobacteriota > Methanomicrobia > Methanomicrobiales > Methanoregulaceae > Methanoregula > Methanoregula sp. The sequence goes on from CP112999.1 coordinate 359,353, forward strand.
TTAACGATATCGTACCGTATCGCCGCGAGCGCTACCGACTTCGCAATCGAATTTCTCATGCCCTCGTCAAGGTCCGGCCTTCGCACGGTCACTTCATCATATGCGCGTTTTGTGACCTCGGTGATCAGGTCGTCGGCAGAAACGAACTTTCCCGCCCGAGTGCTCATCGAGCCTTCGGGGAGCGAGACAAATTCGAAATGGACGATCTCAGGTGCTTTCTCTCCCAAAAGCCTGAGCGTGCACTGGAGTTGTGCCCCAATTAGCTTGTGATCAGCGCCCAGTACATCGATGACCCGGTCGAAGTTGGCTGCCTTCCACGCATGGTAGGCAAGGTCCCGGGCGGCATACACCGAAGTGCCGTCCGTGCGCCGGATCACGTACTTGTTCTCAAACCCGAATTCCGCAAGATCGAGTGCAAGCGTGCCCTCCTCCCGTGCCTGCGGAAGTTTTTTGATCCTGCCAACCATCCGTCTGGTGTCCCCGTTCCGGATGAAATCGCTCTCCCAGACAAACCTGTTATGGGCGACGTTGAGATTTTTTAGGGTAACCGCAAACCCGTCAAGGCAGCGGGACACCTCTTTCCTGAATTTTTTAACCGTTGCAGGATCACCGTTTTCGACCAGTTGCATCAGGCAGTCGACCTGCCCGGTAATGGCGGGATCTTTTTCTATCTCCCGGTTTGCAGCGATGTAGATCCGGGCGATGTGGGCGTCCTCTTTTTCCCAGTCCGCCTGTGCACTGTCGAGGTGGTCAAACCCCCAGATTACAATCGCAATCTGGCGCCCCATGTCGTTCACATAATACTGCACCTCAAGCCGGTACCCTGCCTTCCGGAACGCCCGCGCGAGCGTGTCGCCGATGATTGAGTTCCTGATATGTCCGACGTGGAGCGGCCCGTTCGGGTTTGCGCTTGTGTGCTCAAGGACAACCCGGTCCGGCTTTTTTGCATGCGACCCGTAGCCTTGTTGGGTTGCAGCCTTTAAGATGCCGGCAAGATACGAACCGTCAAAGTAAAAGTTCAGGTACGGCCCGGATGCCTTCACGGTCGAAGATGCAGTCTCCCTGATCTTTTCTGAATATTGGGCAACAAAGTCCTGCGCCCATTTCGCCGGGGGGATCTTCCTGATTTTTGCGACGATGAATGCCTGTGTTGATGAAAGGTCGGCATGCTCCCCGCCGTCCACGAGGCTGACATCCCGGATCCCGGAAGATTCCTGCAGTATTCTGGCAATCGCGTCATACCGCAGTTTAAAGTCGCTCTTCCCGTCTTCCATCACAAACCCGTCCTGTACCTCAGGATCGCTGCAATGCCGCCGAATGCAGAGAAGAGGATCGAACCCTCTTCAAAATCATCTGAAATTATCTCGACTTTCGCGCTGCTCTGGTCGGCAAGTTTTGTCAGTTCGTCAATAATGTCAATCTCTTCCTCAAGCGCAAGTGGCGCCGTGCACTTCGGGCAGGTGCCCGGTGCAATGTCCTTGACTGTTTTTCCCGGCTCCATACTGACGGTCCGTTCATCAGTATGCCCGCAGCTCTGGCATCTTACCTTCAGCCGTGACTTGCGCAGGTTTGCCGAAAGCAGCAGGGTATCGATCGCGCCGATCTCGAGGTTTTTACGGATGCTCTCCTCACCATATGCGGCAAGCCCTGCTTCCTTTACCAGCTCCTTGAGGAACTTGTCCATGAACGCCTTCTCCTTGATCACGGTCATGCCCTTGAGCGCGTCCTTTGCCGAGTCCACAAGCTCTGACAACCCGTCTTCGTTGGTGTACGCAACATCAAACAGACCGATGATCCGTTTCTGGATCTCGTGGTGGAGGAAGGATCCTGCCTCAAACTCTTCCTTGGTGGGACTGGGCCCGCCGATCAGGACGCCCTTGAACCGCTCAAAAAAGTCCTTTTCCGCCAAGAAGATCGCGCTTGAGCGCTCCCCGACTTTTGTGTAAAATTCGTTAATCGCGATCTCACGGAGGCGCCCGAACCGGGCTGCTGACTGGCCGCCTTTGCGCTGTTTGCCGGGGACCGTTGAGGTCGCTCCCCCCATCGGCTCGATCCGGTTGCCGCGTAAAAATCCCCAGTAAGCTTCCCGCCGGTCGAGCACGAGGAGCCCGTACACGGCCTTTTCTTCAAGCATCTGCTTGAGCGGCTCGAGCTCGAACTTCGAGCTGCAGCGGTACATGTAGAGGTTGAGGGGTTCGGGGGGTTCGATGATGGTGCACTGGAGGTCCGTCCGGTCTCCATAGAGCTGGACAGTCCCGCAGAAGACCGCCATGCCGTGTTCCGGGGGCTTCTTGTAGTACTTGAGCCTGGACAGGATTGACGAGATCGCGCTTTGTACATTCGTACGGGTCTGCTTGCTTTTTATGTTGGCGCACTGCCCGAACTCGTCCTTTAACTGCCCGGTCACGTCGTAGATCTGCTTGTCGGGCGGGATATAGAGCGTGATCAGCTCAGTCCCGTCCCCCTGCTGGAGCTCAAGCTTCTCAAGCGTCTTTTTAAACTCGTAGCGCCGGCGCGCCTCATCCATCTCAACCACTTCTGCCATCCGGAAAAGTCCAACCTCTTGTAAAGCTATAACCTATTCACCCGCGGGTGCCATAAATTTGCGCCCATTGCTCTATAATCCGGTCGTCAACATCGCTGCCGATGCCGTGCCCGCTGTTAAATTCCGTGAATGTTCTGGGGTCCTGCGCCAGTTCGTAGAGTCCTTGGCCATCCGAAAATGGTATGATGTTGTCTGTTTTTGAGTGGAATATCCAGACGGGTCTTGGGGAGATCCTGCCGATATAATTGTCCGGATCAATTGATAACAAAAACTTCCGAGCATCGCCGGAGTACTGGTCGCCTGCCATGCCAAACCCTGAAGTCGATACCCCGATATAACCGGCAAACTGAGGGTCGGTAACCGCAGCGACCGAGGCATACCGTCCCCCGTTGCTTGATCCCAATGCGTAGACCGGAACACCAAACCTGTCGGCAAGCATCCCGCGTGCTGTTGAAATGTCACAGACAATGCTGTAGACCTGTGGCCACTGCCCTTTTTCAAACGCCGCAAAGTCTTCCTGCGGGTTGAACGGGTAGCCCGGGGTCTCCGCGCCATTGCCCCGGACATCCACAAAGAGGAACGCGTACCCTGCGGAGGCGTACTGTACCATTCTCTGTTCGTGCCCGGCAATCTTCTCACCTGCTCCCGGCACATATACGATTGCGGCTTTCGGCTGCTTTGGGGCAGCAAGGTACGAGATCACATCACCGGACGGGGTGTGCATCACGATCCGCGTTTTTGTGCAAGTCCCGTTGGAAAAGAGCACTTCTTCGCTTGTGGTAACCGGTGCGCAGGTGACGGATAGGACGCCGTTGTTGTCCACCGAATAGGATGCTTTATGGCCTGTACCGGTACATCCTGCGCAGATACAGAGTGCGATGATACACCCGACAACAAGAACCGGACGCAACGTTACCCCCTCGTGCAATGGTGGACCAGGCAGATCGTCTTCGCATCACAGATCGTCCCGTCCCGTATCATTGCCTCAAGGTCCGCAAGTGCCACATCCACGACTTCGATCACTTCGTCCTCGTCCTTTTCGAACTCACGCGAGGGTGAAAGGTTGCGGGCTTCAAACAAAAAGATCTTCTCGTCGGTAAACCCCGGAGTCGTGTAGATGAACCCCTTTGGCACCACCGTTTCTGCCTTAAAACCGGTCTCCTCGATGAGTTCCCGGTGAGCCGTCTCCAGCGGATCTTCCCCGTCTTCAATCGTTCCGGCAGGTGCCTCGAAAATGTACTGCCCGACCGCGAACCGGTACTGCCGTAAGAGCTTGCAGCGGTCACGGTCGATCGGGAGGACCGCAACTGCATTTCCCGGGTGAATAATTATTTTCTCCCGGTCTGTGCCATTTGGCAGCCGGACCTTTGCCTTCTCTATCCACAGGCGCCTGCCCCTGAATATCTCCATCTACACCTCGTACTCAATGAGATCCGGCACACCGGCGTTGGCGAACGCCTCTTTGCGGAAGTGGCATGAACCGCAGGTCCCGCACGCTTTATCCTGGTTCCGGTAACATGACCATGTATAGTTGTAAGGGACACCCAGGGCAATCCCCAGCCTGAGGATCTCGGTCTTGGTCATTGTGATAAAGGGGGTATTAAGGGCGATGTGGGTCGATTCTTTTGTGCCAAGGTCAATAACCCTCTGGAACGCATCGATGAACTGCGGCCTGCAGTCAGGGTACCCGCTGTAATCGAGCGACTGGACCCCGATAAAAATCGCATCCGCATTCTTTGACTCGGCATAGCTCGTTGCAATGGCGAGCAGGTTCGCGTTCCGGAACGGCACATACGTATTGGGGATGTGCGCCCGTGCCGGGTCAAATCCCTCGACGGCGATTGACGGGTCTGTCAGGCTGCTGGCCCCAAAGCGTGCAAAGTACCTGACATCCACTTCGACAAAGTCCTGTGCGCCGAGCAGTCCGGCGATCTTTTTTGCACACGCCCGCTCTTTCTCCTCCGTCCGCTGCCCGTAGTTTAAGTGCAGGGCGTAAATCTCATATCCTTCGCTCTTTGCGAGGTACGCGAGTGTGGACGAGTCCATCCCCCCCGAGAGCAGGCAGACCGCCTTCATCATTTCAACCCGATAACCTTGTGGAGCTGGAGCTGGAACCGGACCGGGAGATTGTTTGTAAGGATGAACCGTATGATGGGTGCGGTATCCGACCCGTAAACGGGCGAGAAAAAGATCTCGCCTGCGATCCGGTGCGCATCCATGACATTCCATGCATACCGGCAGTCCGCTTCATCATGTACCACAAACTTCACGCTGTCTTCCGCACGGATCTTTTCAAGCAGTTCAAGCCGGCTCTTTTCGCCGGAAGAGGGGCACTTTACATCCATGCAGACCGACGCGTACGGCTGGAAATTTGTAAAATCCACCGTGCCGTTTGTCTCGATTTCGATCTTTGTGCCCCGTTTATGGAGCGAGGCAAGGAGCGGTTCAAGTTCACCTGCCTGGAGGAGGGGCTCGCCACCTGTGATGCAGACATACTGCGGGTTTGTCCGCCAGACCTGCTCGAGTATCACATCCAGGCTCATTACGGTGCCGCCTTCCTGTGCGTATTTTGTATCACACCAGCGGCAGTGGAGGTTGCAGCCTGCGAGCCGAATGAACAGGCAGGGTTTCCCCTGGTTCTTCCCCTCTCCCTGCAGGCTATAAAAAATTTCAGCGATCTTCATTCTGCAATCTCAGCAAAACAGGTCGGCGATTCCCAGACCCGGACCTTTGTCACTTTCGCCGTGACCTTGTGCGCGCGGCAGTACGTGTTGAGGTTGTCCCGGATGAGGGCTGCGAGGAGTTCGCTCGTCGGTTCACCAGGAGTGGTGATTACGCGCTGGAACTTTTTAATGCAGGCAATCATCGGGTCTTTTGCGTTCAGTATGATCTGGTGGTCGTACTTTTCGATGATCTCTTTGATGGTATTATAATCGATCAGGATGCCGGTGGTCGCGTCAGGCTCACCTTCCATCCACACCTCCGCTTTCCAGCGGTGGCCGTGGAGGCTTGCGCACTTCCCCTCGTAGTGGAGCAGCCGGTGGCTCGCATCGAACTGAACCTCTTTGTAAATCGCGACGTTCATCGTATCATATTGGCGGGGCGGCATATTATATTATTATGAGTGCGGGTGAATAGTATACGACAGGCAGGTGGGATGCCACAATTTATAAATCGGTTCCCTGCGCTAGTATATATCTCAGCGTGGATTATCGATAACCACAAAAAAAACATTCATGAGGACATTTAATGGGACAGGGTAAATTTGCAGCCAGGAAATTGGTTCGGGACTCAAATAAGTTCCGGTGGAGCGACAAAAACTACGCCCGCCGGGAACTCAATCTCGATGTGAAATCAGACCCGTGTGAGGGTGCTCCACAGGCGAGAGGAATCGTGCTGGAAAAGATCGGTGTTGAGGCAAAGCAACCGAACTCCGCGATCCGCAAGTGCGTGCGCGTCCAGTTAATCAAGAACGGAAGGCAGGTCACCGCATTTGCCGTTGGCGATGGCGCGATCAACTTCATCGATGAGCACGATGAGGTCGAGATCGAGGGCATTGGCGGTCGCCTCGGCCGGTCGATGGGGGATATCCCCGGAGTCAGGTACGTTGTCACCAAAGTGAACAACGTTTGTCTCCATGAAATGGTCATTGGCAGGAAGGAGAAACCGCGCAGGTGATTGGTATGGCAGAAGCAGAAGCAAAGCAGGTAGCAAAGAAGCTGCTGTTCAACCTGTGGGATGCAAGCGAAGTCACCGTTAACGATCCTGGCCTTGTCAGGTATATCAATCTCACTCCCACTATCATCCCCCAGTCCTGCGGCAAGAACTCCCAGCAGGATTTCAATAAGAGCAATATCATGATCGTCGAGCGGCTCATCAACAAGCTGATGCAGACTGAGAATAACACCGGCAAAAAACAGCTGGCAACCCGCATTGTCCGCGAGGCATTCGATATCGTATATAAAAAGACAAAACAGAACCCGGTTCAGGTGCTTGTCGATGCAATTGCAAACACCGGTCCCCGTGAAGAGACAGTCCGTCTGAAATATGGGGGCATCAATGTCCCGAAATCGGTCGATACCGCTCCCCTCCGCAGGGTTGATTCTGCAATTGGTTTTATCGCTGAAGCGACTCTCAAGGGCTCCAGCTCAAGCAAGAAGCGCGTGAGCGCCGTCCTCGCGGATGAGCTCATCGCCGCTGCAAAGGGCGACGGGAAATGCTATTCGGTGAACAAGAAGGAAGAACGCGAGCGCATTGCAAAGTCCGCCCGGTAAATTTTTAATCTTTTTTGAGGTTGTTTCATGTCACGCGGCAAAAAAACCGTAGAGCGCGTAGTCGAGCTCATGAAGGATCCGAAGCACATTCGGAACATCGGTATCGTGGCGCACATCGACCACGGCAAGACCACACTGTCAGACAACCTGCTTGCAGGAGCAGGGATCATATCAGAAGAGCTGGCAGGCAAGCAGCTTTTCATGGACTCTGACGAAGAGGAACAGGCGAGAGGGATCACCATAGATGCATCGAACGTTTCGATGGTCCATGAATATGAGGGACATGAGTATCTCATCAACATGATCGACACGCCCGGTCACGTCGACTTTGGTGGCGACGTAACCCGGGCGATGCGCGCTGTCGACGGCGCTGTTGTGCTTGTCGATGCGGTTGAAGGGACGATGCCCCAGACCGAGACGGTGCTCCGGCAGGCGCTCAAGGAACAGGTGCGCCCGGTCCTGTTTATCAACAAGGTCGACCGGCTTATCAACGAGCTGAAAGTCGACGAGATGGAGATGCAGATCCGGCTCGGGAAAGTGATCGACAAGGTTAACAAGCTGATCAGGGGTATGAACGAGGACGCGTACAACAACGGCTGGAAGCTCGATGCCGCAAAGGGTACGGTCGCGTTCGGCTCAGCGCTGTACAACTGGGCAGTTTCCGCGCCGTTCATGAAGAAGAGCGGCGTCTCGTTCAAAGACGTATACGAGAAGTGCCGCGAGGGTGACATGAAGTACCTTGCAAAGAAGAGCCCGCTTTCCGAAGTCGTGCTCGACATGGTCGTCCATCACCTCCCCAACCCGCTCGAGGCCCAGCCCCGGCGTATCCGGGTCATCTGGCACGGGGACAAGGAGTCCAAGGAAGGCAAGGCGATGCTCTCCTGCGACCCGACAGGCCCTGTCGGTCTGATGGTCACCGACATCTCCTTTGACCCGCACGCGGGTGAAGTGGCGACCGGGCGTCTCTTCTCAGGGCGGCTTAAGCGCGGCGACGGGTTGTACGTGATGGGCACGGCAAAGAAGGAAAACCGGCTCCAGCAGGTCGGCATCTTCATGGGACCAAAGCGCGTAGAGGTCGAGGAGATCGTTGCCGGCAACATCGCCGCGGTTACCGGCTTAAAAGATGCGATGGTCGGCTCCACTGTGACAACGCTCCTTGATATGACACCGTTTGAGTCGCTCAAGCACTACAGCGAACCGGTGATGACTGTCGCCGTAGAGGCAAAGAACATGAAAGACCTGCCCAAACTCGTCGAGGTGCTCCGGCAGGTGGCAAAGGAAGACCCGACGCTGGGTATTGCGATCAACGAGGAGACCGGTGAGCACCTCATCTCCGGTATGGGCGAGCTCCACCTCGAGATCATCACCGGGCGCATCAAGCGAGACAAGGGCGTCGAGATCGTCACCTCTGAGCCCATTGTTGTGTACCGTGAGACGGTCACGTCAAAGGTGGAGTCTGTCGAGGGCAAATCGCCCAACCGGCACAACCGGTTCTACTTCGACCTCGAACAGCTGCCCGATGCAATCGTCAGCCTTATCAAGAGCGGGGAGGTCTCGATGAACCAGGCGATGCTCGAGCGCCGTGACGTGCTCATGAAGGCCGGCATGGAGAAGGATGAGGCAAAGAACGTCAAGGACATCAAGGGTACCAACATGCTTATTGACATGACCAAAGGAGTCCAGTACCTTAACGAGACGATGGAGCTGATCATCGAAGGTATCCATGAAGCGCTCGCGGGCGGCCCGCTCGCCGATGAGCCGGTCCAGAACCTCAAGATGCGGCTCGTCGATGTCAAGCTTCACGAGGACGCGATCCACCGGGGCCCGGCACAGGTGATCCCGGCAGTCCGCAGCGCCATCAAGGCGGGGCTGCTTATTGCCGGGGACTCACTTCTTGAACCGGTCCAGAAGATCCAGATCACGGTGCCCATGGACCAGATGGGCGCGGCAACCTCCCAGATCCAGGGGCGGCGGGGGCAGGTCTTTGACATGCAGAGCGAGGGTGACACTATCACGGTCGTTGGCAAGGCACCTGTCGCAGAGCTTTTCGGGTTCTCCGGGGATATCCGTTCCGCGACTGAGGGGCGTGCGATGTGGAACACCGAATTCGCCGGTTTTGAGCTTGTACCCAATAACATGGTAAAAGAAGTCGTGCTCTCGATCCGCAAGCGAAAAGGGTTAAAAGAACAGATTCCTACCCCGGCCGATTACCTATCCGCCTGATCCCCCCCGCCATGTTCTCTTTTTTATACGCTTTTAAGGCACATCCCGTTTGCCAACCGAAATTGTAAACATCCCCCGCATGCAATTTTTACCTCAATGAACGGGGACAAACTCAAAATTGTCGTATTCGGGCCGTTTGGGGCAGGAAAAACAACGCTTATTAAGACCCTTGACCCGATGTCAAAGCACGTTGAAGCAGACGGTCTTGGGGGAAGCACGACAATCGCACTTGATTTTGGCAAGGTGGAGGTTGGCGGCAGGCATGTTTACCTGTTCGGGACTCCGGGACAGGAACGGTTCGAGTTTGCCCGCGAAGTTATTTCACGTGGGATGGACGGGGCGATCCTGCTTACGGATGCGACATCGCCGGTCGATGATTTCACCCGGCACCTTTATGACTCGCTTGCGGGGGCAGGGATCCCGTTTGTGGTCTTGGTAAACAAATGCGAGGAGGTGGGGGCGCAACCCGACATTTTCAAAAAGCATTTTTGCGACGTGCCGGTGCACAAAATCTCGGCACGGGACCGCCGCATATCGTTTGATGCGCTCTGCACGTTCGTCACGGTACTCCCTCCCGGACGCGGGCACGTGCATCACGACATCTCATAATTTTGATGTTTTCCGGAGGGTCCCTTTCTTTAAAATCTTGTTTTCCGCATTTTTTTAACCTTCTGGCGGCCTGTCGGATAACAGGAAAAAATACTGAGAAAAAATGATCCGGGACATAGAGCCGGTTGCACCAGAATTGCAGGAAGACGATTCATTATGCACAGTGAGAAGGCTGGTTCGTACGGTACAGGTTTTACTCTACCTGCGGGATACTCCACTTTGCCAGATAAAATAGCCGGCAAGGATTATGAGTGCGCTCGAGCGTAGCAATGACATATGCGACGGTTTCTATGCCAGAGGTCTTTCTTTCAACGATTTCTGCAGCAACCTGTGCACATTGTGTCGGGTAATAGATTAACAGGAACCGGATAATGTAGCTGTTTGCAAAGATCCCGTCAATGACCGCGAATGAAGGGATCATCATGGGCTTTGGTTTCATCATCTTGGGACCGGCGTGCCGGTGCTTATACCCACCATTCCGATTCTATCGATAAAAATGAGCGGAAAAAGTCTGTAAAAGGGGAAAGCTCAGGCCATCACGGCGCGAATGATCGTAACGTTATTGACCGGGCGGTCACCGGGACCGGTCTGCACCTTGCCGATTTTATCGACAATATCCATCCCTTCAACGACCGTCCCGAAGACCGGGTGCTTGGGGTCTAGGAAGTTATTGTCAACGAGGTTGATGAAGAACTGGCTGCCCCCGGTATCGGGCCCGGCGTTGGCCATCGATATGGTGCCGCGGTTGTTCCGGTTGTTATTTGAAAATTCGTCCTTAATCACGTAGCCCGGGCCGCCCCGCCCGGTGCCGGTAGGGTCGCCCCCCTGGATCATGAAGCCGCTGATGACCCGGTGGAAGATGACGCCATTATAGTAGCCTTTCTGCACGAGTGATTCGAAGTTGCCTGCTGTGACCGGCATATCGGGAGCAAGGGCGATGGTTATGTTGCCCATGTTCGTCTCTAGCCGTACCAGTTTCTGGGGTTGTGCTGAAGTTGTCATTGTTGATGCTCCGGTCGGACTGGCGACAGTAGTCTGCTGGACAGGTTGGGTGCACCCAGCGGATAAAAGCATGGCGGTGACAAGGAGGGCGGATATGATGAGTACAGGTCGCAGTGCCATGAATATGAAGTTGGCTTTTTTAGAACATAGAGGTTATGGGCAGGTGGGATGTAATGAGGTCCTGCCTGTATATATCCTCCATGTTTTTTTATCTCACAATATCATGAAATATGGGGGCAGGTCTGGTGGATAGAAACACCCTAAAAAACTATCAGCGCGGGACAGCACTTGCCGGTGTGGGGCGGTATGCGGAAGCGATCGCTTGCTTTGAGAGTGTGCTTGCATCCGGCCCGGACGACCCGGCAACGCTCGTTGCGCTCGGGGCAGCTGTAGACCGGCTGGGGCTGTTTTACGAAGCGGTTGCCTGCTGTGACCGTGCGCTCGCGCTCGATTCCGGCCTGACCGATGCATGGTTCATGAAAGGGCTCGCCCTGTTCCGGCTCGGGAAGTATGATGATGCAGTCCATAGCCTTGATGAAGCCACCTGCAGTGACCCCAGTCATGCCGAGGCATGGTTCATTAAAGGCAACTGCTATTACCAGCAGGGTGAATACGAGAAAGCGGGCAGGTGTTTTTCCGAAACAATCAGGATATGTCCGCGGTATCCCAAGGCGATGTACAACAAAGGGGTTGCCCTCGCCGGTAGAGGCGAATACGCGGAGGCGATTGACTGGTATGACCAGTGCCTTGCCATCAGTCCTGGCGTTGCAACCGTGATGACAAACAAGGCAGTCGCACTTGCAATGACCGGAAGGTACAATGATGCGGAGACCCTGTTGCGTGATGCACTGGAGATTGATCCACTGGACATAACTGCATGGAGCAACCTTGGTCTCTGCCTGAACCGACTCGGGCGGGACCAGGAAGCGATGGGATGTTTTAAAAAGGTGCGGGAGCTTGCAGGCGAGAGGAACCAGAGGGAGATCGTCCGGTGAACATCCAGGTTTTTAAGGGGACCTGCCTGTCGGAAGGATCAAGGATCCGGATCGTCTTCCCCCTTACCCGTAGGGCAGGTCGTTTCTTTTACAAACCGCGGCTTCCAGCACGATCACAACCTTCATTTTCCACAGGCACGACCTCATCTCTGATCCTGTATGGACAAAAAAAATCCTGCAGCCTTTGGCCTGCTGATCATCTGCATCGCAATCCCCCTGCTTGCCGGTGCAATCGGTTCAATCTTTACGATGGAGGCGATCCCGACATGGTATGCCGCGCTCCAGAAACCGTCCTTCACCCCACCCGCATGGATTTTTGGCCCGGTATGGACGTCGCTCTATCTCCTTATGGGAATTGCACTTTTTGTTGTTGTGCGGGACGGAACCTGCACGGTACCGGTACGGCATGCAGTTGCATTATTTGTGGCCCAGATCCTCGCAAACACGGCCTGGTCGTTTTTATTCTTCGGCCTGCGTTCGCCACTTCTCGGGCTCATCGATATTTTCCTCCTCGTTGTCCTGGTCGCAGGAACGATGGTGGCGTTTTACCGGGTTTCACATACAGCTGGCTGGCTGCTTGTCCCGTACCTCTGCTGGGTCAGTTTCGCGACTGTGGTGAATGCTGCAGTGTGGGTGATGAACTGAATCTCTTTCATGATGTATGCAGGTGATGGAAATGAACCTTGATATTTTTGACGGGATGACTGATACAGAAAAACGGCAGTACCTTGAATTCCTTCTCTGGCATTACCGGGTGGTGGACGCGTTCTGGTACATAAATATCTCTGAAACGTATGGAAGTGCCGCCGCTGACAGTTTCAATGAGCGGGTGTGGGGGCGCGTTGCCGCAATGGCGGCAAAGGACATTGTCACCAGGTTTGAGATCACTGAAAAAGGGTTGAAAGGGTTTGTCCGGGCATTGCGCCATTACCCATGGACCCTGCTCGTGGACTACCGGATCAATGAGCGGGAGGACGAGGTGGTGATCACCGTGCCGTCATGCCCGACGCAGGAAGCACGGCTCCGGCGGGGGGATGGGGAGTACAGCTGCAAGGAAATGCACCGGGCGGAATTTACAAGTTTTGCAAAGGTCATTGATGAGCAGATCAATGTTGAATGCATATTTGCCCCGCCGGATCCGCACCCAAGGGACATGTTTTGCACATGGCGGTTTACCCTTGCGCCATGACTTGCTGGAACCGCAGGACACAGAGCAATGGAACCGTCCCATGGGATGATGACATTGTCTTATTTTGAATTTTTTCATTCCTGAATCCACGTGTAAACAGGTTGTAATGGTTATCTATGCCCGTGGCCGGCAGAAGGCAGGGATGTTTGGGGCATATGCCGGCATGTATGTATTCCGGCACAAGACCTGGAAATAAAAATTTTATCTTATCCCGTTCTTTATGCAGGTTCACGGTGTTATTATCCTCGTCACAGGTGCACAGCTCCTGCAATGAGCCCGTTTAAAAGAGGCGGGCGCATATGGAGCCGTACCGCTCGGTCACCGTATGTAGGCAATCCAGAGTATGATGATGGCTCCTAAAATAAAGGCCGGGGCAGACAGGAACAGATACGAGTCAAGGAACGCACGGAATACGATATTGACCGCTGCGAGCAACAGCCCGAGTCCTCCCCCGACCATCACTGCAGTAATCTTTTGCCTCCGTGTGAGTTTTGGGGCAAATTCAAACTCTTTCATCTCTTAGTTCTCACTTCGCGTCATTCGCCTTAATACCCGCTGTTGTTAACATACGGTAATGACAGGAACGGGCCCGGGGTGGACGGCAATGCCGGACCATGCTTCTTTAATACACAAAGTCTGCAATAATTTTGTTGCATGCGGACCAACAGGCACCACTATTTCCTTGACCTGGCACTGCGGTGTGCCCACCAGGGCACCTGCCTGCGGCGAAACTTCGGCGCGATCATCGTGGACGAGTACAACACGATTGTATCCACTGGGTATACCGGTGCCCCCCGCAAGCAGATGGACTGTACGGAACTTAAAAAATGCTGGAGGCAGGATCACAACATCCCTTCGGGGTCAAACTACGAGAGGTGCCGGAGCGTCCACGCCGAGATGAACGCGCTCATCCAGGCAGGCAAACAGGCGCGGGGCTGCACGCTCTACCTTGCAGGTTTTGAAGTGGATACTGACGAGCTGACCCGGATCTGGCCGTGCTTCCTCTGCTCGAAGATGATCGTGAACTCGGGTTTGACCAACGTGATCATGCGGACAGCTAAGGATGCATACCGCGAGATGGACCCTATGGTGCTGTACCAGATGAGGAGCCGGGAAGCACTCGGGGATGATGTAAAATAAAACGGTCTCCAATCCTGCAGATGGTGTGTTTCCTGCCATCCAAGCAGGTCTTTTTTGCCATCAGTCCTTCCGGATCTCGTTATACAGCGAGACCAGCGAGAGGCTGATCAGGTTTGCCGTTGTTGCAGCGTACCACAGGAACATCTGAATCGGAGTAAGTTGGATGATCCAGCCTGACCAGAGCATAACACAGATGATCGTGAAGGTCAGCACGGTGTCAATTGCAAGGAAGACCATCGGCTGGTTCATGACCTTTCCCACCTGCGCAATCGTGCAATACTCATAAAGAGCCGGTCGGTGGATGAGGTCAAGGAGTGCCCGCCCGATATTCATAATGAGATCAGTACCTGCCCATACGATGATGAACCACCCGAAAAAACCAAGGGCGGGCGACGTAGCTGAGCCGATACGGACTGCGGTCACGCCAAAGAGCAGCTTGAAGATGCAGAACGGGATGCCGATGGAAAAGGACAGGAAGAAAGGGCGGATGAAAAATTCCTGGATCCTGTCGGACTCCTGTTCGCATGTACTTCTTTTGGTTTCGCTGGGATTTTGGGCCATGGTGTCTGGATATGATGTGTGCTGTTGCTTTATAATATCAGGGAATTTGTATATCAACCGTCCGGGGGAGCCGGATTGTTTTATTTAAGGAAGAGCGTAACTCTGTTTATGGCATCCCGACTTAGGCCGGACCGCAGGCCCGGTTACCCCAAACCCAAAGCAAAGGCAAAGACCAGCCCGGATAAGGAACGTCAGCAGGAGGATGACCGGCACCACCCGATGGCCCACCCACTCCCCCACCCGAAACACAAGGCCCGGAAAAAGCCTGTACTGCCCCCCCGTCACACGACCCATCCCGAACCGTTGAGCCCGAACCAGGACCCGGGCCCGTTTGCAGACCGGCCGCGGCCGGGAAAGATCACCAAGAAAGCAATCAAAGGCCAGAAGAAGCGCTGAATTTTTTTAAAGTAGGGGGAGGCTTTTCCCCCCATATCATTACACGCTGATATGGATGTCGATTGTTGCCTTCGGGACGGAAGTGCTGGTCTGCCGGACCAGCGAGCCGTCCTTATAGATCGCAACCGCAAGCGGGTCTCCTGACGCTTCCTGCTTTTCCAGAGAGATATCCACGATACCGTCCCGCGCCTGTATCTGGTAGAACTGGTCGCCTGTTGCATTGACCTGCCGCAGGAACCCCCGGGCACCGACAGCGCCGACGAATGTCGCATTGGACTGGACCCGCACCCAGATACCGGACTGCGGGATTGCGATAGCAGGGGGCGGGGTGGGGGCCGGAGTGACCGTGAACACAGGTTGTGGCTGGGTTTCAGGAACCGGGGCGGCTTGAGAAGTAACTGCACCAGCTTGCGGAACGGCGGGGGAAACGGGTGCATGCCCGGCAAACGCTGCCGGGTTCTCGTGAAGGATTACTGCGAACGTGATCATCCCGCCGAAGACTGCAACAATAACCACGAGCAATACTGGGAATGCCCGCAACGGTACATGATCCAGTAGGCTCACAATGCGGGAATTTTTGAGGGGATCTTCCGGGCCTTTGGGCATTCGCTCCATGACCAGGGAAATGCCCACGGGTTTTTGATCCCTGGTGATATCCGGCACTCCTTCCGGGAGGGGACCGGGCTCTGCTGCTGCTCCCGGATCGTGTGGAAGGGTTTCGGCAGGCTTCGGTGCCTGTGCCCGAACTGCCGCGATGTGCTCTTTGAGTTTTGATAGCAGCTGATCGCGTTCCCCTACCTTCTGGATACCCGGGCGCTGGAAAAAGACAAGTTCGCGCATCTGTGCATCCCCGGACGGAAGCAGGATATTCAGCGCGATGGTTGGTTCATGGAACTTGTTCTCGCCTGCGGCAGCCGAGCCGATCGTTTCGAGGCTGATCTCTGCGTGATGGACATGGTCTTTCTCGCTCTCGACCAGCACCAGCCTCATACTGGTAAGCACCACCTCGTTCCTGACACCGTTGACCACAACATCCTGTAGTGTCAGGATAATCGACTCATCACCTGCAAGGGAAAGCCCTTCCTTTGTACCCATCGTTATTCCATACCTGTGTTATGTATTACAATAAAGGTTCACGCGGATATGAGATTTTTTATCTTTATTTGGCCCGCAGACCCTTGGAGGGATTTTTTTCCTGCACTTTCCCTGCTGTTGGGAGTAAGGGTGCCGTATCAATCCTGATGGTACATCAGCCGGCGGTTTATTCCGACGGAGATGGTATGGTCATGGTCCCCGGATCATGCGTGCGCCTGCCAGGTAAAAACGCAATTATCCCTGTGTTGTCCTGCATACATGGGAACGGGTATTAACGGTGGAAATGCATGGGAAAACCTTGTGGATTTCAAAGGGTACGGTGAAAAATACAATAGAGTTGGATAATCCTCTTTTTCCAAAAATTTTTGCGTTAAAAATCTGGCACAATCGTTAATCAGTGGCAAGCTATACGTGATAAGGGAGGAACTTCATGGACAAAATCATCAAGCATATCGGAGCAGCCATTTTTATTGTCGCATTGATCGCCGTTGCCTTTGTTCTTGTACAGGAATCGCTGCAATCCCCGGCAATTGTACCGGTTGTACCAGGCACCGGAGCAGGAAACCCGCTGACCGTCTATTTCTTTTATGGCGAAGAGTGCCCGCACTGCCACATGGTCATGCCGCTGGTCACAAACCTGTCGTCAAAATACCCTGATGCCAACATCCGGATCCTTGAGGTCTGGCACGATCAGGCAAACGCCGATCTATACACCGAGGTCAACCGGCAGCTCAAACGGGCTCCCCCCGGCGTTCCTGAGGTGGTCATCGGGGACATCATCCTTGTCGGCGATCGGGAAATCCCTGAGAAACTGGAACAGCTTATCGTCGAACGGTTAAGCAAGTAAACCGCCAATTTTTTTGGGTTTTTGCAGGACATCTTCGGGGAATTTTCACTCTGGTGACTAACGGTCATATTTTTGTGGAAGAAAAATCCTGTATTGAAAAAAAAGAAGTTTCTTTAACCCTTTGCATGAAGGGTAAACTTCCATGCACAGTATTTTGTCCCCGGCACCGTCTCGGGCGGGCAGGAGACGCATTCGGTCCTGACACGGGGATCGATGGTTTTTGCAAAGATCGTGTATTCCACAAGCCCTACCGGTTTGCAGGGGAACGGTTGCAGCCCTTTTCGTTCCCGGGCAGCCTGCACCCGGCAGCTCTTCATGACAAGGATCAGGGTGTCTTCACCATCGCGCTGTATCTCCTGCTTGTTGATGCGGTGAGAAAGCCGGTGTGCAAGGGCGCGTTCCAGCGCGTCAATACCGCCGAATTCCGGCAGCGAGAGCCGCTTTTTTATCCGTTCCGCCTCAATTTTGGAGAACTGCTCCCAGACATTCTTGTCAAGAGCAATCGCAGCGTCCATCCCGTACGCATCTTCAACGGCAAGGAACCATAGCCCGTCCATTGCATTCCAGTTCTTTGCCGCATCGTCAAGCTCGCGCAGGAGCGTCTCTTGATTGCACATCCTCACTCATCCTCCGGTGCGATGCAGGATTACAAAAACATGACGGGGGCAGCGCACCCCGGCCGTAATACAAAGAACTATGGCGCCACACACCGATGAGATGCTATGGATACCAATACCGTGCTGCAGGTCCTCTCCGTCCTGATCGAAATCATCGTTGCCATCGCAGGAGTACGGCTCGCCACGAAGGGAAAGAAGGTTTACGGCTGGTTTATCTCACTCACGTTTGCCCTGTACGTGGTCTTTGACCTATCCCGGCTCGAACTCCTCCCAAAAAGCGAAGCGGTCATCTCGCCCCTGTTTTTGATCGCCAGCCTCTCGATCCTGTACTCGGTCTGGCTTATCGGGTGCGAAGTCATCCCGAGCCGCAGGTATGACCTGTAATAACAGCGGCACCCACGCTCCTGCAACATGCATCGCCCGGCAACGTTTATCATGCCGGGTACCGGACATTCTCCTGATACCATGACCCAGACAGAAACCCTGCGCGGGGTCCCCGGGATCCTGCGCCCTTTCAAGGAGTACCTCCAGAGCTCCGGCCTTGCGGAAGGCGACCAGATCGTATATTACGGGTGCGTAGGCACCTGTACGCCGTTCGTCGAACTGCTCGCGGTTGCTGTCCGCGGGCTGAAATTCGAACAGGTCTTTGTCCCGTTCCTCAACGAGTCCAAGGCAAAGGTGATCCACAACGTCGATGACGTGGGAATGCAGGTGAGCGAAAAAGCTGCGGTGCTCCGGCCCAAGGCGCTCATCATCATGGGCGGGCTTGCGATGCCCAATGTGCCGGTGACAAAGGAAGAGGTGCAGGACATCATCGGCAGGCACGGCGGTGCGAAGGTTATCGGCGTCTGCTTCATGAACATGTTCGAGAAAGCCGGGTGGCTGACGGCAGTGAAGTTTGACGTGTTCATCGATGCGACAATCGATCCCGTACGCGTCGTAAAAAAATCCCCGTGAACTGGGAGCTGCATCACAATTATCAAAAATTATAATGTTTTTCCGGGATCGAACCGGACTTTTTTTCCGCGCTTAAAATTTTGAGGCTGGAAATTTTTGCATATAAAAATTTTCATGGCCGGATTTTTTTGGCATTGAAATTTTTTTAACAAAAAAAATTTCTCGAGCTCAAATTTTTAAAACCAAATTTTTCGCTTTTGAAAAAAATTGCCCGGAGTTTTTCGCGATAAAATTTTTCAAGCGGCAAAATTTTTTAAGAACAAAAATTATTTTCCGGAAAAAATGGTCGTGCCCGGAAGACTGCCCTTGACGGAGACTCCTGTTTTTCCGTCCGGTTTTTCGAGCCCTCAAGCTAGAAAATTTTGGGGCTCAAAAATTTCAGAGCCCGGAATTTTCTGATTTTAAAATTTTTTACGGCCAAAATTTTTAGCGTTCAAAACTTTTTTGCCGAAAATTTCCGGCCGTAAAACCTTTGGGGAGAAACCCCCAGATCCCCGTTTTTATATCTCTGCAGAATCAATAAAATACCCATTAAAAACGAATTTTCGAAAAAAAATTTAGATATAGGGGTTGCGGAGAGCTTTGCCCACACCGAAGGTCTTGCGGCCTTCGAGCGTCGTCTTGTTCTTCGTGATCTTCTCGTTTGCGAGCTTGGTCACGAGTTCAAGGCCGGGTTTGACCTTCTCGATTGGCTGGGTCTCGAAGCAGCCTGCTGCGACTGCCTTTGCCCAGACACTGTCACCGATCTTGCTGCGCACAAAGACGGTGCTCCATCCATCGGGGCTGCCGACGGAACCGGTGGAGATGTCACCGAGGTTTGCAACATAGTCAAGGCAGACGTGGCAACCGGGCTGTTCGTACTTGTGGGTCACCTTGAGCGGCAGCTGGACGACCTGTCCGCGCTTGCCGTAAACCCAGAACTTGCCTTTCCCGATCTCCATCTTCTTGACGGCCTCCATCTTCATCGCTGCATGGTCTTCGACGAGCTGCAGGATGCTCTGGTACGGGAAGTTCTCCATGCAGAAGATACCCACCGCAAGAGCGATGCTTGCGCCGACATCACGGATACCGATCGGGTACAGCTGTGCCTTGCGGACAGCCTGCATCTGGCATGGGGTGCCCACGATACCGATCTTGTCAAGGCCAAAGCTCCGGGTCGCTTCCTTGATTAAGGAAACGTTCGGGCTGATGTTGTACTTGGTACCGGCAGCGGCAATCATGTCCGCCTTGGTTGTCACGATGGCCGGAATAGGTCTCCATGGCTCGATCATGTCGAAGTTGGAGTTGTCCATCATGCATTTTGACGGGTTCTTTGCCGCAAACTCCTTGTTCGCCGCTACAATCGCTCCGTCGATGATGCCCTCATCAAGTGCAAACGCAAAGAGGGAAGAAACAATACCTCCGTCCTGTGCATGCTTGAGAAGCTCCTTGTCGGTGCTCCGTGCTGAGACGCATGTCTTGTAGTTACCGAGTTCTGTTCCCATTTCAATCACCTCACTGAAGCGCCGCCATTATGGCCTCGTTGATCGCCTCGTACGAACCCACGACATCGAAGCTGAACCAGCTCCGCGGGCACTGGTTGTAGCACGCACCGCACTTGATGCACAGGTCGCGCTGTCCCTGGGGCTTGCCGTACTCATGGGTGATTGCACGGACCGGGCAGGCTGATGCACAGCTGCCGCATCCCATACAGAGACCCTGGTTGATGACTTCGGTCATCAGGTCGCAGAAGCATGCGGTTGTCCCTCTCTGTGCCGCCAGCATGAGCGGGGTTAAGAACTTGGTCGCCAGCTCCTTCTGTTCCTTGGTTCCCTTCAGGAGCAGGTATGCCATGACCGCGACATTCCTGATCATCTGGGGAGTTGGTGCGCATCCGGGGATGTATACGTCGACCTTGATGATATCGCCGATCGGCAGGTATGCCTCATGTGCCGGCTGGTTCTGCTGGCCGCCGCGGCCGAACCGGGTGATGTTGCCGTAACAGGCGCAACCACCGAGTGCTACGACGACTGCTGATTTCTCACGTGTTTCCTTGATTTCTGCAACTGCAAGTTTATCATTAATACAGACTGAACCCTCAACGAACGAGACATCGACCTTCTGGATGTGCCTTGCATCTGCAAGTGTTGGCATGTACTTCAGGTCAACGTACTTGTCGAGGAGCGTTAACAGTCCTGCGTAGTTGTCTGCGAGTGCCACAGTACAACCGGTACACCCACTCAGGTGTGTGTAGCCTACTGTAATCTTATCTGCCACAGGCTTAACCTCCTTTTTCACTTCTGCTGCTTTTTGTGCTACATCAGCTGGTTTCTGCGGAGCCGCAGTTTTTGGCGGTTCCTCGCTGACGTTCTTCTTGAAGACACTTGATAGTAGTCCCATAATTTATCCCTGCCATTTCCAGTACGAACCGTATCGTCCTGGGTATAGCGTTTGAAACTTCATCCGAGAGTCCGATCTCCATCTCGGGATCGGTGACACGCGCCGGCTGGCATCCGACGACCGTGATATCGATGAGATCTTTTATCCGCTGGAGCGGTTCGGTCAGGTCCCATGAATGTGCGTCACGGTAACTGCCGGGGGGAAGGTCTTCCACCTTGAACTTTGCCAAAGTCCCGGGCTTCTCGCCAAAATCCGCAATATCGATGATGATGAGCTTTTTGGTAACTTCCGGATCAAGGAGCGTAAAAATAAAGTGCGGGCCGCCAAGACCCGCATCGATTATTGTTACATTGTCGGGAAGCGAGAGCTTCTGCATCTCCTCAACCACAGCCGGGCCAAATCCGTCATCGGCAAACAGGGGGTTTCCGCACCCTGCGATCACAATCTCGGAATACAGCATTGCGGTGCTCTCACTGGATGAGTTTCTGGGCTACCAGCTTGTTGTCCTCATCGATCACGATCATGTGGGTTGCACATGACACACAGGGGTCATACCCGCGCATGATCACTTCGGCAAGCTGCCAGGGTGCGCCGGTTAAGGCTGCGCTGCAGGTCGCGAAGTTCCACGTGGTTGGGACGAGCATGCTGAAGTACTGGACTTTCCAGTCCTTGACACGGGCAATGTGGACATCAGTCCCGCGCGGGGCCTCGTTGGATGCCCAGCCGAGGGAGCCGTCGCCGGTCGGGATGTGGTCTGCAACGACCTTGCCGTTGGGATCAAGTGCGTCGATGCAGTCGATCATCTCGTAGAAGCAGTCCTGGTACTCCATCTGGCGGGCAACGTTCTGGCCGCAGGTGCCTTTCTCGTCATATTTCTTGTACGTGACGAGACGTGCACGCGGGCCGACTTCGACTGGCTGGCCGTCGTACATCGGGATGCCGGTGCAGGCTTCCATCTGGGGGTTGGTCTTGGTGCCCATCTTGGTGGTGCCGCCGATCGGGTATCGTGGCTCTTCAAGGGTAATGTCCATCTCACCCATATACCAGTCATACGGCCGGGCTTCCTTGAACCGGTTGATGTCCCAGCTGGGGCACTCGTCAAGGCTTGAGCTGCCATAGAACGCATGGGTTGCCAGGTAGCCCTGGTTGTGGAAACCGAGGTCTTTGGGCATCGGAACTTTCATGCCGCCAACGTCCACGGAGTCTCTCTTGTGGTAGCTGCGGATAACCGCAATCATAAACTCTGACTGGGCGTGGGCAAGGGTAAGCCCTTCCTTTGCCAGGTCGTACATCTTGGTCTTGGCCTGCTCGGAGCAGTTCCGGTACATGCCGCCGATGCGTGTGTTGCTCGGGTGGATGCACTCGCCACCGGCAATCTGGCCAATGGTCTGCCCGATCTCACGTATCCGCTGGATCCGCTTTGCAACGGTGCGCACCGGCTCTTCTGCCGTGAACGGGTTGATCTTCGTCTCGGTGCCCGGAATATAGTAATCGGGCAGGAGCAGGATGTTGTGCAGTGCAATGCTGTGGGCACGGTTGGCCAGCTGGACGATGTGACGGAGCATCTTTGCGTCCTTGGGGATCTCGCACTTGATGGATGCTTCCATCGCCTCGGTGCCTGCCAGGTTGTGTGCAACCGGACAGATACCACAGACACGGGACGCGATCTTTGGGACCTGCTCTGGTGTCTTGCCGATGGCAAGTTTTTCAACGCCCCTCACCGGGGTAATGGAACACCAGTTACCCTTCTCGATGATACCTGCGTCGTTAACCTTCAAGACGAGTTTTGAGTGTCCCTCATGTCTTGTGGTTGGGGAAATCTCTACAACTTTCGACAATATTATCGCCTCATGTATGTTGCGTTGTTCACAGTGCTGTACAGAATTTGTATAAGATCTCTCATCTCTAGAGATAATTGACCGTACAAAGTACGTTCATGTTTATGTTATCCAATGTCTGTTATAACCCTTTTTAATCGATCCGGGGGACGCGTATTCCTGATAAAAAGGGTGATATGGAGGACATACATCAAAACAAAATGTTATATAAGTTTATTTAAGGGTTGATTTTTTAATGAAATATATTCAAACACATAAAAAAAGAACATAAAAAAGAATAAAAAATCTTTACCTGTTGGCCCCCCCTCACCTCACTGGTTGTTCTCTGAATTGTGGAACCGCTCACCATTGAGTTCGTCAACCAGTTCGGCGATCGTCGCCCGGCGCTCCGCGTAGGCATCGTGCTGGTGGATGCTCTCCTCATTGGTCTGCTTGATGATGACCATCGAATCACCGGAAAGGTACTCGAACTCGGCGAGCACCTTCTTTGCCATCTCCCGGACACAGTCCTCCACAAACCGTGGATTTTTGTGCGCGGCAAGCACCACATGGCTCTCGTCTCCACGCTTGAGTAGTTCGTAAATCCCTGAACTCATGGACTCTTTTAAGATTCCGATGATCTTTTCCAAGTCTACGTGCTGGTCGTCATCAGTCTCGATGCAGAGGAACCCCCTGCCCCGCTGGTTGTGCGTCGCCATCGGGACCTCGGCAAAGAACCCGTTGACCACGTCCTCGCTGACCCCAAGCGTGTGGAATACGTACATCGCCCGCTCCTTCATGATATTCTGGGCGCATGGGCATGCCGTCATGCCGGTGACTTCCGCACCGATACTTTTCCTGACAATTGGTTCGCGGAATGTGCGGCGGGCGACCGCACGGGCATGTACCTTGACCACCTCATGGCATGTGGTGTGGCTGACCGGTGTCTCGCGCTTGACCATAAACTCGCTGCGCATGAAGACTTCGGTCCGGTCCGCGTACTCATGCCGGTCCAGAAGTCTGCGGGCAACGGCGCTGCAGAGATTCTCAATCTCGTTCACCTCGCCGTCGATCGCCTGCTGGAGCACCTCATCGATGACCTCAAAATTGCGGGAGAGGTTTGCCCCTTTCAGGCTCCCGGGCAGGTCGACAAAAACATCGAATGTGGAGATAAAAATGACCGGCCGTTTCTCATGCCGGGAGACCTCGACAAGTTTCTTGACGTTTTTTACCCCCACCCGGGTCAGGTTGATCCGGACATCGGGTGGGGTTGCCTGTATGTCGGGCAGTTCGCGGGCAAATGAATTCTCAGGCTTATCGTGGGTGCGTGTGGGCGGAATAGGTGATCGCATCCTTGAGGTTATTTCACCAGTATTCGTGTGAACGTGTGCTGTTGAGTCTTTTTCATATAATATTTATGTGCTTTGTTGCTGATATCAAAGGGAAGTGCTATGGTAAAAAAATATTATGAAGCCGATGCTGACATCGGTGCGCTGAAAGGCAGAAAAATTGCCGTGATCGGGTATGGTTCACAGGGGCGCGGGCAGTCATTAAACCTGCGCGACTCCGGGCTCGATGTCGTCATCGGGCTGCGGAAGGGGAAGAGCTGGGATGCAGCGGCAAAAGACGGGATGAAGGTGCTGCCTGTTGCCGAAGCCGTAAAGAGATCGGACGTCATCCAAATCCTTTTACCTGACGAGCACCAGGGAGCGATCTACCGGTCGGAGATCCTGCCGAACCTTTCGGGTAACAAATGCCTGATGTTCTCTCACGGGTTCAACATCCACTTCGGGCAGATTGTCCCTCCGGAAACTGTCGATGTGATCATGGTCGCGCCCAAGGGCCCGGGCGCGATGGTGCGCCGGCAGTACGAGGACGGAAAAGGGGTTCCCGCACTGATCGCCGTCCACCAGGACTATACCGGCAAAGCCCACAAGATTGCGCTCGCGTACGCAAAGGCGATCGGCGCGACCCGTGCGGTTGTTCTCGAGACGACGTTCCGCGAAGAGACCGAGACCGACCTGTTCGGGGAGCAGGCAGTCCTCTGCGGTGGAACGACCTCGCTGGTCAAGGCAGGGTTCGAGACCCTTGTCAATGCCGGGTACTCGCCGGAGATGGCGTACCTCGAAGTGCTCCATGAACTCAAATTAATCGTCGACCTGATCTATGAGGGGGGGCTTACCAACATGCGGAAATACATCAGCAACACCGCACAGTATGGCGACCTCACCAGAGGACCCCGGGTCATCGGCCCGGAAGCTTATGTCGCGATGCAGGAGATTCTTGAGGACATCCAGACGGGGAAGTTTGCACGGGAATGGATGCTTGAGAATATGGTAAACCGCCCGGTCTTTAATGCGCTCACCAAGGCAGATGAGGAGCACCTCATCGAGGATGTCGGGCGCGAGGTACGGGCGATGATGCCCCAGTTCAGAAGGGAGCCTGCCCCAACTACGGCCACAAAGAAAGCCCCTGCGGGTACAAAAAAACCGGTCGTAAAAGCCCGTAAGCGGAAAAAATAATCTTCTATCTTCATTTTTTGCCCGGATGACAGAATTTTTTGTGATATCTTCTGGCATCTTTTTTTATTCGACGTTCCTATAGTACCTGGATGAAAATTTGCATTATCTACCATTCTGAAACCGGCAATACGCGGCACGTAGCGCAGCACCTTGCATCAGCGTGCAGCGATGTGCGGCTTATTGAGGTGTATGACCGTGCAGACTATCTGCCCCTTACCCGGTTTTTAAGCCGGTGTAAAAAGGCGCGGGGTGAAGAGATGACCCCAATCGAACCGGTATCGATCGATGTTGCGGGTTATGATCTTCTTGTTCTGGGTTCTCCGGTCTGGGCATTCAAACCGACGCCGGTGATTCATGCCGCGATCGATTGCCTCAGAGGTTGCGAGGGCAAAGCTGTCATAGGATTTTTCACCCATGGCGGGAGGCCGGGGTCATCCGAGGAAACTTTTACCGCATGGTGCGAAAAGCGCAAAATGCAGGTGAAGGGCACGATGACGATCCATATGAAAGAGATTGAGAATGAAAAAAAGGCAAAAGAGCTCTTCACAATAGTCAGTGCCGCAGTACGCGCGTAAAACCACAATAAGGTGTCATGCCTGTTCCGGCCTTCTGCCGGCAACCCCTGCCGCTGCACATGACCCTGCTGCCAACCTTTTTTGTATCGCAATACTTATATCTCAGGTATGTCCCGGTGTATCATCTACCACTCGCACTCCGGCGCCACCCGCCGCATTGCAAAGAAGTTAAAAGTCGCCTGCGGTGGTGATCTCATCGAAGTGATGCCCCGGAAGAAATACAATGCGCTCACGCTGTATCTGCTTGGTGGGTATCGCGCGTTGAAGGATGCAGAGGACCCCATCGAGCAGAAAAAGATCGATGTTGCCAGGTACGACATGATTGTGCTGGGCTCGCCTGTCTGGGCGGGAAAACCGACGCCCGCAATCAACGCGGCAATTGCCGCCCTTCGCGGGTGTGAAGGCAAAACAGCGATCATCTTTGCGACCTGCAAGAGCAATCCGGGCCAGACGGTTGGCATCCTGCGGAAAAGGCTCGAGACCATGGGCATAAAGGTGATTGGGGTCTTTGTGTTCACGCAAGCTGACCGTAAAGATGGTAAGAAGCTTAACGAGCTGATCGTTTCAGTCAATGCTTCAATGACGGAATAAATCCGTTAGCCATCAACGACGGCCGTACCGGTTATTTTATGCCCGACTGCTATTATGTGAAAAATAGTTTTAAAAAATCCCTCCAAACATAACCTTGTTTTTTTGGTACTCACCTGCGGCAATATGATCACGGGGAACATACTCAGGAAAATTCAAATGAAATGAAGTTTTTCCCAAAGAAAAAACAATATTGTCTAGTCGGAAAAATACCTGGAAATATTTCTGAAAAACTGCATATTCAGCGATTCATGGGGCAGTCCTTTTCCTTCCCGTTTCAGTCGCTCTTTCTCGTATGGCCAGTCATAGAGGCTGGTGAACTCCATGGCCCGCTCCGGGTGGGGCATCAACCCTAAAACTTTTCCATCTTCAGATGTGATGCCGGCAATATCCATAATCGAACCATTGGGATTGGCGGGATATTCACCGTCTGCAGGGGTCAGGTCATCATGGCAGTATTGAAAAGTTATCATATTCTGTTTTTGTAAGCGTTGCAGGATTGCTTTCGAACAGAAAAAATTACCCTCCCCGTGAGCGATCGGGCAGTACATCCGTTCAATCCCCCGGGTCCAGAGATTATCAGAGACCGGTTTTAATGTAACGAACCGGCATTCCAGCACCCCCTTCCGGTTCGGTATCAGGGCGACATCACGGGTATATTTTTTATCAAACGCCGGGACAAGACCGAGGTTTGCGAGGATCTGGAACCCGTTGCAGATTCCTAATACAAGGTTGTCTCCCTCCAGAAATTTTTCCAGGTCATCCCACAGGTTGTTTCGCACCCGGTTCGCATACGCGTTGCCCGCCCCAGTGTCGTCCCCATACGAAAAACCGCCTGGGAAAACCAGTAACCGGTAGTCCGACAACTTTGTTCTTCCTGCGATCAGGTCATTGATATGGACGATATCCGAACCCATGCCGGCCCGGGCGAGCGCTTCCTGCGTCTCCATCTCGGAATTGATCCCGTACCCGCTCATGATGAGGGCCTTTACAACGGTCCTTGCGGGAGTGCCCGTATCCTTTGTTTTCGGCCGACGCTGCGGGTCCTTCTTTTTACTCCCTGTCACGATTGGCATGATCAATACCCCCGGAATGGTGATTTGTAGGCATTTTCCAGTCTGTCCATTGGTGTGTCGATAAGGGTTTTTTGTGCAGCAACCCGAAAAGATGTGCCCCCCGCCGTTCCCAGCAACAGCGCGTCCGTGCCCATGACCTTCTCAAACGCCTTCCTGTTCCCCTCGAAAACCGTGACAACGAACCTGCCCAAGGATTCGGAGAAGAGATAGTAATCCGGACGCATTGCAGAAGTGATGACAAGATCCATGCCGATACGGCCCGCGATCGCGACCTTGGCAAGGGCGACTGCAAGGCCCCCATGGCTGACCGGGTGTGCAGATGCAACAAGCTCCTTCCCGATCGCACCGGTCAACCGCTGGTACCGTGCTTTGGCTTTTTGGGCATCGAGCGCGGGGACCTTATTCCCGATGGCACCGAGGCTTGCGAAATACTCAGACCCGCCCAGTTCTTCCGATGTCTCCCCGATGACATAGATGAGGTCTCCATCGAATTTGGCGTCCATCGATACGGCGGCGGACACATCGGGATGAATGCCGATCGAGGAGATGAGCAGCGTCGGGGGCACGGAGATCTTTACCGGGTTGTTATCGGCATCGAACCCGGAGAAATCATTGAACATGCTGTCTTTGCCGGAGATGAACGGGGTGCCAAACGCAGTGGCAAAATCATAACACCCCTGCGCAGCCTGTTTCAGCTGCCCAAGCCGTCCGGGGTCATCGGACGAGCACCAGCAGAAGTTATCGAGGAGCGCAATTTTGTCCAGCGGGATGCCGAGCGCGACCAGCCCCCGGATGGCCGTGTCAATCCCCGCAGCCGCCATGAGGTACGGGTCGATCTCTGAATACAACGGGAACAATCCCTGCGATAATCCGACCCCCTTCTTTGACCCCAGCACGACCTTTGTCAACGAAGATGCGGTCTGCACCCGCCCTTTGCCCTGGACCGGCCCAAGGACATATCCCCCCTGCACAGTATGGTCGTACTGTGTCGAGATAAATTCCTTTGAGCAGATGTTTTTCCTCTGCAGCATAGACAAAAGCGTCTCGTCCAGCCTGGCCGGGCAAGTGACTGCCGGTTCGGGGTATGTGTTTTTTTTACAGATGGTTTTCAGGTGCTTCTTTGGAAGGCCATCGTGCAGGAACTTTAAGTCCACGTCCATTACAACCCTGCCATGGCACTCGACGACACACCTGCCTGTATCTGTGAATGTTCCAATCACTGTTGCCTCGACATCCCTTCGCTGCATCAGGTTCATGAAGACCGCTAGGTTTTCCTGCGGGATTGCAAGGGTCATGCGTTCCTGGGATTCGGAGATCCAGATCTCCCACGGTGCCATACCGGGATATTTTAACGGTACTTTGTCAAGGGAGACGTGGCAACCATTACATTCCCTTGCCATCTCAGCAACAGAACAGGAAAGGCCGCCAGCCCCGTTATCGGTAATACTATGGTACAGTCCAAGATCCCGCGCCTCCTTGACAATGACATCGGATAACTTCTTCTGCGTGATCGGGTCTCCGATCTGGACGGCGGTCACCGGGCTCCCCGGGTCCAATGCCTCTGAGGAGAACGTGGCTCCATGGATACCGTCCTTGCCGACCCGGCCTCCCGCCATCACTATGAGGTCACCGGGTTTCGCCTGTTTTTCAAAGAGTGTCCTGTGGTGGTATTCAAGCGGCATCACCCCGACCGTGCCGGCAAAGACGAGGGGCTTACCGATGTACCGGTCATTGAAATAACACCATCCCTGGGGTGTGGGGATGCCCGAACAGTTGCCGCCGACACCCACTCCTCTTACCACGCCGTCAAGGATCTGGCGTGGGGAGAGAATGGGATTTACCTTATTTTTACCCCGGAAAAGTCCCGTTTCTTTATCTGGATCCCCCATGCAGTAACCGTAATAATTGATGCAGGGTTTTGCGCCAAGGCCAAACCCGATCGTGTCACGGTTCACCCCGACGATGCCGGTCAGGGCTCCGCCGAACGGGTCAAGGGCTGACGGTGAGTTATGGGTCTCGACCTTATGGGTCACGAGGTGCTTTTCATCAAAGATGATTGCCCCGGAGTTATCCGAAAAAACCGATACACAGATGTCCCTGTCCCCCTTTTCTTTCCTGATTTTATTGGTAGCTGCCTGGATACAGGACTTATAGAGCCCGAGCGGGATGTCATTATCCATTGGTGATGCAAAGATCGTGTGTTTGCAGTGCTCGCTCCATGTCTGGGCGAGCGACTCGAGTTCCACATCTGTAGGATTCCTTCGTTGCCGGGAAAAATAGGTGCGGATCGCGTGAAGCTGGGCGAGGTCAAGTGCAAGCGGGCCTCTCCGCTGTCCTGTCAGTGGATCAATGATCCCCTCTTTCCCGAGCCGTGCAAGGCTCCGGTCATCAAGGTCAAGGCTCACTGTTTCTGCCGTCGGCAGTTCATGCAGGTGGACACGGGGCACGACCGGATCCATGCCCTTGTCACCGTATTCTTGCCGGGTTTTGATATGCACGCGGTTTACGAGGGGATTTGCCAGTACAGCCGCGAGCCTCTGCAGCGAAGAGGATGAAAGGTTCCCGCAGACCAGGTAGAGCTGCGAGGTATAGACTGCATCGTCCTCGCCGAAGGTTATGGAGAAATAATCCCCTATCGTCTGTTTTGCCGTTGTACCGGCATTATCGGTAACGCCCGGGAGAAATCCTACCCCAATCGCATAATCAAAATCTGCTTTTGTCGCGGTATCAATTGTATATTTCTGGACGACCGGATTGGCGAGATGTTCGCCAATCCGGATTAACTCACCATGGGTAAAATCCCGTGAGCTCATTGCAATGGTATAGGTATCGATAAGATGCAGTTTTTTGATGGGAAAACCTAAAGAGCGGATCCTGTCGGTTCTTGATTTTAACCGCGGATCGGATTTATAGCATACTTCTATCCGGTGGATAAAAGAAGTCATGCTCAGGAATTGGACGTAACTTACAAAATAGCTATTGCACCAAGCTGCTGCAGGGGGGAGCTCTGCGCAGGCACCAACCTGTATCCGCAATACCACTTTGAGCTCCATGCAATGCTGGGAAAGCCTTTTTGGTGGTGCCGCCCCTTCATATATACGATGACCGATCCCTATGAAAATCTCCTAAAAAAGGCATATTCGAATATTTCCGAGGTGAGTGTCTCTTCAGAACGGTTTGTTGTTCCCGAAGCCAAGGCCTATATTGAAGGCAAGACAACCGTGCTTGAAAATTTTGTCGAGATTGCCGACAAGATCCGGCGCGACCATGACCACCTGATGAAATTTTTGTTAGGCGAGCTCGGGACCTCAGGTAAGATCGATGGCAACCGTGCAATTTTCAACGGTAAGTTCGAGATCGCATTGGTCAAGGCGATCATCAAGAATTACGTGGACGATTATGTCATCTGCTCCGAGTGCGGCAGGCCGGATACAAAACTGGTCAAGGATGACCGTGTCCAGCTGCTGCGCTGCGATGCGTGCGGCGGTCACCGCCCGGTAAGGAAGCGCAAGGCACGCACCGAGCCGGTGGAAAAGAACCTTGAAGAGGGGGCGATCCTTGACCTTGAAATCCAGTCACTCTCCCGCAGGGGGGACGGGGTCGTGAAGATGGGGCGGTATATCATCTACGTGGCGAATGCAAAACCAGGCCAGCAGGTAAAAGTCAAGATCTCACGGGTCTCCGGTTCGATCGTCTTTACCGAACGGGCGGTTTAAAGTCCCGGAGTGCATCTCTTTTTTTCTCAGGAAAAATAATAAAAAAAACATCCTGAAGAAAAAAATTTTAAACTGAGTTTATGTTGTTATTAAAAAAGGGCCTGTCACTTACTTTCCAAGTCCCTTGATCAGCTTATCGCAGTTCCTGGAGAGCCGCTTGCACGCATCCCGGATGACCACCATGGGATCTTTTTTGCCTTTGGTGGTGACGAGGAGTTCCGGCTCCGAAAACTGGAACTCAATGATATATTTTGCGACGTCAACGGAAGGGTCGCGGAGGATCTCATCGGTGAGGGCGTTCATGAAGGTATGTCCTTCACCCTGAACGAGGAGACGTGCCTTGTTACTCTCCAGCTCGAGTACTTTTACAATCATGCACCTATGTTTGGGGAGCTGAAAACTATTAATGTATGGGTGGGGATGGGGAAGGTGGGCGGTGCAGTCCGTGGCAGGGGAAGTTATCGGCAACTCTTCAGAACGTGAAGGTCTCGAAGTCTCTGCCAACATTGGGAAGATCCCATGAGATCATGTGGCTCACGTGCACGCACCTGAACTCCTGTGGCTTTAAGTCCTGTGCGAGCGTGCAGGCATCAAGGTAGTTCATGTGCTTGTGGATCCTGACATCCGACGGGACGAGGGCATCGATGAGCAGGAGGTCAAGGTCGTATAACAAATCGAGGCTTTTTTTCGGGATATCGGCGTTGGTGTCCGAGGTGAATCCGATCCGCGCCCCGTTACATTCAACGAGCATGCCACATGTGTATGCCGGGGGATGTTTAACCATAAAAGGGGTGATGGAGCACCCGGCAATAGTGAACTGTTCGTACGGGTTGACCGGGTGCTTTTCAAATGAAAGGAACCTGAACACTTCGGCACAGTAGGAGAGCACCGGCGGGGCGGCATACACCGGCGGCACTTCCTGCACACGGTAGAATTCACCGAACCCAATGAAGTGATCGTAGTGCCCATGGGTCCAGATCACCGCATCGATCTTCGGAGAACCGTTGAGGAGGAGCTGCTGCCGGAGGTCGGGGGAAGTGTCGATAAGGATGTAGGCACCGTCATGCTCAAGGAGAAGGGACGTCCGAAGGCGCATCTCTCCTGTCTCACGGGCACGGGTGCACTGGGGGCAGGAGCACCCGACCTTCGGTGTGCCGATCGCATCGCCGGTGCCAAGAAGGGTCAGTTTCATGCTCACAGCCAGTTCATCCGCTGGATTGCATCCCGGTTCTTCACCATCATGATGCCCTTTTCGATATCGGCGCGGTCGATTGCCTCCCTGCGGTCCATAAGCGCCGAGAGTATCGCCTCTTTAATCATCAGGCGAAGGTCGGCGCCGGAGAACCCCTCAGTCTCCTCCGCAAGCTCCGAATAATCGCAGGTGCAGTCGATGGATGCAGTCACCTTCTTTAAGATCTCCCTGCGCATCTCTTCCCCCGGGAGGGAGAACTGCACCACCTCATCAAACCGCCGCCATGCCGCCTGATCAAGCAGCTGGGGGTGGTTGGTTGCAGCGATCAGGAGCACACCGTTTTTCACAAGGCTGATGCGATCGATGTTTTTTAACAGCGAATTCACTGCCCGTTTCATCGCACCGTGGTCATCGGTGACCCGGCTCTTTGCCACAAAGTCGAATTCGTCAATGAACAGGATCGATGGCGAGAGTTTTTTTGCAAGCTCAAAGATGCGGTCGATATTCTTTGAGGTTTCCCCGAGATACTGTGAAGTGACCATCGAGAGCCGGACTTCAAGGACGGGCATATGCAGGGTCCGGGACATCGCAAGGGAAAGCGATGTCTTGCCGGTTCCCGGTGGACCGACAAAGAGGAGTTTGCCTACCTCGTAGATACGGTGCTGGTGCAGAAAGTCCTGGTGCTCAATTGCATGCCGGATCTTCGTTATGATCCGGGTCTGGTCGGAGGTGCAGACCAGGTCGTCCATCTTCTGTTCCACTTCATCAGGTGAACTGACAATCACTAGGTCAAGCGCTGTGCGCAGCTTTTCGTCTTCCGCGATGAGCTTCGAGATCCGGGTATCGAGAAATGCCCGGGTATCTTCAAATAGGGGGTTTGCCTTCCGGACTGCTTCATAAGAGACTCCGACCGAATCGATCTTTTCGAAATAGAACGCAAGCGCGGGGTTTTTTTCGATCAGCGACCTGCCCCCCTGCCGGAGGAACCAGAGGGCTGCGGGTTCCAGCGTTGTAAGTTTTAATCGCTGCCCGAACTCTTCGAAGCTGACAAAGGGGTTGCCCTCCATCTTTGTGTGGGCGTCGGTGATCCCCAACGAGCGTTTGAGCATCCCTTCGCTGACCGAGACCGGGCGCTTGATGCCCGGTGCGCCTGACGAGGTAAAAATTTCCCGGCACATTGGAGTCAGGTCATTGATATCGAGTTCCGGGTGCCGGTTGAAGATATCGGCAGTCAGGACGATTTCCATGACATGTAAGCGGTCAGCATCTCCGGACATGGTTGTAACTATAAATATAATCCCCAAAATGGCATAAGGTTATCTCAACGGGTGGTCACGATGCACCCGTCGCCGGTAACGATCAGGGTGTGTTCGTGCTGGGAGACCAGCGACCCCGGAATGTCCGCAAGGACGGGATATACATGCAGGTGCCCGCTTCTTACCAGCCCGGGGAGTACAATATCGGCTTTTTTGTCCGGCAGCCAGCGCCTTGCAAACGGGAGCCCGCGCCGGTCACGGACATGTTCGATCACCGCCCGTCCGGAAGGAACGCGGACTGGTTTTGTCGAGATCTGCTGGTAGATCTCTTTTCTCGCCCGCTCCCCGACACGCCCGCTCCCGGTGCTTGCGAACGGTTCGATGGCAAATACCATCCCCTCTTCGAGCACGACGCCTCCCGGCACCCTGATGTTGGGGATCGTAGGTGGGCGGTGGATAACGTACCGGTCGAGCCCATGCCCGGTCAGGTTGGAGACGGGGTGGTATCCCCTGCTCTCGATCTCATGCTGGATCGCAGCCCCGACTTCCCCGGCAGGCACACCGGGGCGCACGGCTGCGACTGCATGCTCCAGCGCCTGGAACGATGCCTCGATGAGTTTTGCATGGGAACCGAGATCTACAGTGGTCGCAGTATCGGCGATAAAGCCGTCAATGTGGACGCCAAGATCAAGTTTTGCGACATCGCCCCTGGCAAAGACCCTGTCATCGATGGCCGACGCGGTGTCATGGGCGGCGTCCTCGTTTAAGGAAAGGTTCAGCGGGAATGCGAGGCCTGCGCCTGCTTCAAAAACCCGGGCTTCGACCGACTCGATGACCTCTGCGTAGGAAGCACCGATACGGATACTCCCTGCCCCTTCCCGGAGGATCCGTGCCGCGATCTCCCCCGCCTGCCGGTACATATCAAATGTCGCGTCATCCATCATATCACGAGGTCCCGTGAATATTTTGTAAACCGCGTAAAGCCCTTTTTCGTGACCACCCCGATATCTTCCAACCGCACTCCACCAACATCCGGGTAATACAGCCCGGGTTCAACCGTGATGACATTACCTGCGGTAAGCCGGGTTCCCGAGAGGCCTAGCGACGGGGGTTCATGTACCTCAAGCCCGATTCCATGCCCAAGGTTATGCACAAATCCGGTTGTCGCGCTGCCGTACCCGTGGTCTTTGAAAAAATCGACCACTCTCTGGTGGACGTCCAGACCGGATACTCCCTCGCGGATCTCCCTGACTGCCAGATCCTGGGCCTCACATACCACCGCATGCATATCCAGCACTTTTGCACCGGGTTTCCCTTTCGAAACGGTCCGGGTCATATCGGAGAAATAGCCTGAACGGTCGTCCCGCGGGAATATGTCCAGCACAATTGGCTGGCGGGCTCTCAGCACACCAGTTCCCATGCAGTGTGGGATCGCCGAATCCTCGCCGCAGGACACGATGGTATCCTTTGCACTGCAGCCACATTTGATCAGAAGAGCATGCATCGCAGCTCTCACCCGCTCAGATGTGAGCGGTTTTCCACCGGATACAAGGATGCCTTTTCTCACGGTCGACCCCTTGATTAAGTTTATGCCAAGATCGATTGCCGACCCGGTGACCCGCTGCACTTTTTTTATCGCTCCGATCTCCGCCCGGCTCTTGACAGCCCGCATCGATTGAAGCGCGGTGTCGTCAACAATGAGTTCAACGGATCCCTGCAGTGCCCGGGCGAGCGCGAGGGGAAATTTCGGCGGGACGAGAATTTTTCCCTGCAACTGCCCTGTGATCATCCGTGCCGTCGCCTGCCACGGGTCTTTTTCTGTTTTCAGGATCTCAAACATGCCTGCCTGCGCCCGGGTCATTACTGCTGCTTTGGACTCCAGCACTGCGCGGGGGTGCTCCATCTGGGAGATGATGATGGTGCCGCGCCGCCCCGGTTTTTTAAAATAGATGAACGGGTCGTTTGTCGTAAACCCGGAAAGGTACCTCATGTCAGCGTCTTCAGAAGAGGCGTATATGAGGTAGGCATCGGCACCGCTTATCCTGACTGCATTGTCCAGTGCATCCATTGTACCTGATATGTGCCCTGAAACGTCAAGTACTTTTATCATGGAGGTGACGTATGAGTAATGGATGCTATCACAAAAGAGCAGTTCCGGTGGAAATTCTACCGGCTGGCACTCCAGCTGAACGCGGTCATTTTTTTAGCTGCGCTTACCGTGATGGCCGTATTCATCGCCCCGGAACCGTACCGTATCCTGCTGGTACTGGCGATGACGGCGCTTGTGGCATACCTGGCGATTTCCTTCCGGAAGAAATACCGGGAAACCCAGGCGTGGCTGTATGAACATGCGGACCAGGGAAAAACCAGCGAAAATCCACCATGACCGGAGGTATCTTTTCTGCATGCTTAAGAAAATGAAAGACGAGGTCGAATTATTAAGCCGGCATATTGAAGTGGCACGGGCAGTTGTCGAGTTCCAGCCGATCGGGATCATGAAACTCTCCGAGTTCCTCACCCTCCCTTCCCACCGGATCCGGTATTCCCTGCACGTGCTCGAGCAGATGGGTTATATCCGGGCATCTCCGGACGGGGCGGTTGCGACACCCCAGGCATCGGAGCTGCTTGCACATCTTGACGAGGATCTAAACGACCTCATCGGGTTGTTGAACGATATGAAAAAGACAAATTCAAAATCATTAAAAAAAATGCATTGAGCTGCCGCCATCAATATGTCGGTCCAACTGTCCTAAAACTATTAAACTGACAGTTACGTCCCCTTGTTCAGTCACGTGTCGTTATCAGCCCGATAGCTACCTTTAAAAAGCCCCAAAAAGAATCATATAAGGCACAGCAAGACTGCCGCCATAACTCAGTTGGTAGAGTGGCTGGCTGTTAACCAGCATGTCACAGGTTCGAGTCCTGTTGGCGGCGTTATGGGCCCGTAGCTCAGTCCGGTTAGAGCGCCCGGCTCATAACCGGGCGGTCATGCGTTCGAATCGCATCGGGCCCATTTTTTTTATTATGAATTTTAATTCGCAACCTTTTCAATGACCAAAGTTCAAAGCAAGCATTATGAAGTGCCCGGTCTGCGAGATGGACTGTGTGAAGTCTGCAAAGGACATCCTCGCATCACTCCCGACAATTTTTCTACCCTGTGCAGAGTGCAACGCCCGCGTCCTTGATAAACGTGTCCCTCTTCCTGATCTCTCCTACGGCCTGCCCTGCTCCTGCGGAAAACGGTTCATCGACGAAGTCTTTGCACACATGTATGTCATCATGGTGGAACAGGGAGACCTGAAACCCACAGACCCGCTCATCGCAGTAGGGACGCCGCTTGTCAACCCGGGCTATGCAATGGAACGCCCCCCGTTCCTCCCGGAGAAATCCCTTGTCCTGCTTTCCCCCCGGGTCACCAAACCGGCCGCGGATATTTTGATAAAAGACGTGCCGGAGCTGCGAGGTGTCGTAAAGTCTGACAATTTCACGCCCGGTATTGCCGATCCCGATCTCAACTCGGTTCCAAAAGTGTATGATCTTCTCGCAGGCTGCGATGTCAGGGCGGATGTCTTTCCCTTATGGACCGGCCCGCTTGTAATGTATAAACAACAGTCGCTGATCCATATAGAATTCCCCCGGGGCAACGACCTGAAAATCCGTGCTGTTGAAAAGCGTGTCGGCAAACCGCCTGTTAAGGATTTTGTTGACGCATGTTCCGGCGCCGGGACGCTGGGCCTCACGGCAGCATGCATGGGCGTCCCCCACGTGGTCATGAACGACGCATGGTATGCATCGGCATTCTGGTCAGCGTTCAACCTCGAAGTGAACCGGGACTACCTCAAACTCAACAAG
This sequence comes from Methanoregula sp., assembly GCA_026625165.1. NCBI lineage: Archaea > Methanobacteriati > Methanobacteriota > Methanomicrobia > Methanomicrobiales > Methanoregulaceae > Methanoregula > Methanoregula sp. The sequence goes on from CP112999.1 coordinate 396,776, forward strand.
ATAAAGATATACGAGCAGTACCAGGATATGCAGAAGCACCCGGTCGCAAAGGAACCTCTAAAAATCGCGGAGACCGAGGGAGAGCAGGTCATTGAAGTCTATCAGGGCGACTTCAGGTTGTTACACAGGGTATTGCCAGCGGGCAGCCCACTGACCGCGATCGATATTTTCGATAAAAATGACAAAGAGAAGATCGACTCGATCCAGAAAGAATGGCTGGAAAAAGTGGGCGGCGAGGTTTTCATCCCTTAAAACCCTTTAAGTTCCCGTAATCCGGTAAAAGTCCATCATTGAAAAAGGGAGCCCCGCAGGTACAAAGCCTTTTTTCCCGCAATTGACAAAGGTATATGGGGACTAGCCCGGGTGGTTCGGCGTCACCTGTAACCTGAAACCGTCGGTATGCCGGGGGCGAAGTTTGACCGAGGCTGCAACGACCTGCTGGAACCGGTATGTCCTGACTGTGAAACCTCGTCCCATGAGGTCGATGGACAGGGATTAAAATTCCGGAGGGAATGGCAACCTGTTGCTGCGGGGACCGGTTCAGGCCCGGAAGGGAGCAGACTTACCGTAGACATCCGGCGCCCATGGGGTAACGGGGCAGAGGATGGATGTGCTGGTGAAAGCAGTAACGTACAGTCGACCGATAACGCGTCCCCATTTACGATTATTATGTCCAAAGTGACCATTGTCGGTGCAACAGGAAATGTCGGGAGTTACGCTGCTCACGCGATATCAATCATCCCGCATGTTCACGAGATCCTGCTGTACGGTCGGGAGGGGCGCGATGCCCTGCTCAAGGGTATCACCCAGGATTTTGTAGATTCGTTTGCAGCACGGGGTACCGATATCCAGATCAACTGGACGACGAATTTAAAGGACGCTGCAGGATCTGATGTGGTCGTAATTTCCACAGGTACGCCCCGCACGCCCGGGCAGGACCGGCTTGACCTTGCCTTAGGCAATGCCAGAATCATTGCGCCGCTTGCCCAGACTATCGGTGTAGTTGCACCGGAATCCAAGATCCTTGTAGTTACCAACCCGGTCGATGTAATGACCTGCGTTGCGCTCAAGTACTCCGGCATGAAGCCCAATCAGGTGTTCGGACTGGGTACGCACCTTGACTCGATGCGCCTGAAATCACTCATTGCATCCTATTTCAAGGTACATGTCAGCGAAGTGCATACCCGCATCATCGGCGAACATGGCGAGAGCATGGTGCCGCTCTGGTCTGCGACAACGATCGGGGGGATCAAGATCTCCAACCTGCCTGCATTCTCGCATCTCCCGGTAAAGGATTTCATTACGTCTGTCAAATGCAGCGGCGAGGCGATCATCAAGAACAAAGGGTCAACGGTCTATGGGCCCGGTGAAGCGATTGCATCTTTAGTAAAAACAGTGCTCGGAGACGAGAACCGCATCCTGACCGTTTCGGCATATATTAAAAGCGAGGTGCATGATATCGGCGATATATGCATCGGTGTACCGGCGCGGGTAAACCGCAGCGGTGTATTCCCGGTGACGATACGTATCGACGAATCCGAGGTCATCGCGTTCCGCGAATCTGTCGAAAAGATACGGACCAGTACCAAGCAGGTTTTTTCTGCACTTGAAGAGGATCCCGGTCTATCCAAGTAAAAATCAGGTATAACAGATAAAAAGTTATAAAAAAATAATAATGCTGGGTTAATAACTACTTTACATCAGGGTAACTTCAATAATCTCTGCCCGCTCGACACCGGCAACTTCTGAAAGCGAACGTTCGATCGCATCGGTTTCGCCACCGGCATCATTGATGACCGCTGCAAGCTTGATTGCTTTTAATCCAAATCCTATCGGTTCTTCCTTGATGTCCTGGATGCCGGGTAGTTTCTCTTTAAGAGCGGTTTTGAGTTTCTCTAAGTCGACCTCGGGTGATTCTGGCATTACCCGTGCGATGACTGCGACGCTGCCCATAACCTTACGGTCCCCCGAATCCGCATTTCAGGCAGATATAGGGGATGCTCTGCTCCCTGCACCGGTAACACCGTCTGATCTCAAAACCACACGCCGGGCACCCGAATTTTGTTGCCCCCTCTTCTGCAAGCGGAGCGTTGCAGGATGTACATTTTTTATTTTCCATGGATATGCTCACCATCGGTTCCTATACTATGTAACCTGATTACCATTAAAAGATTGCATCGGGCCGGCCGTCTCTCTTGAATGGATGCTGCAGGCGGATATCGCCAGTTTATAAAGCCGGCACTTATAAACGGTGTTAATATGCTCCGGCTGGTTGCCTCCCTCTTCCTGTTGTTGTGTGTTGTCCAGTGCGGTGCCGTCCGTATCATCGAGTTTTGTCCTGACCCGTACCTCTACAATGATGCAGATGAATACCTCGTAATATACGGTACCGGATCGCTCGATGGAATTACGGTATCGGATGGTGAAGGCGGGTTTCGATTCCCTCCCGGGACGATCATCAACGGAAAACTCACAATTGCAAGAGATGCAATCGCTTTTTGTAAAACGCATAACAGGATGCCCGATTACGAATGGTACGACTATTCACCTGTGGTCCCCGATGTGATATCGGGCGATAAACTCAGGATGGCTAATTCCCGGGACGAACTTATGGTCTACGACCATGGGACGCTTATCCAGACCGTATCATGGCCAAAGGATATCAAACCCCGCGAGGGACAGGTGCATTACCTTGAAGACGGGGTTTGGGACAAGCGCCCGCTGATGCTCGGGCAGTCCCGGTTTTCAACAAAAACATACAAAAATATTACCGTCACCACGTTTGTCTCTCCTGACAACTCAAACAAAGTATTTTTACAGGCAGTTGCATCTGCAAACCGGACCGTTCATGTCAATGTGTATGAATTCTCAAGCCAGGTAATGGCACATGCACTCAATGGTGCACACGAACGCGGGGCAGATGTCATCATCCTTGTTGAAGGGGGCCCGGTCGGGGGAATCAGTCCTGAGGAGAAAACGGCACTCTGGATGATGAACCAGAGCGGGATCCCTGTCTACCAGATGACCTCGGCTGGTGGAGAGAAAGCACCCTACCGGTTTGACCATGCAAAATATGTGGTCATTGACAACCGTGCTGTCCTTCTCACCAGCGAGAATTTCAAGGCCAGCGGATTTCCCCCGGAAGGGATAAGAGGCAACCGGGGCTGGGGCGTATATCTTGAAGATACAGAGACCGCTCAATATTTTGAAGATGTTTTTCTTTCCGATATCCAAGCCCCCGGTTCGATCCCGATTGCCGGAACACCGGGTGCATCTGAATCTCCCTCTACTGTTCCTTATACCCCCGAATTCTCTCCCCGGCGATTTACGGGTGCAACGGTTACCCCGGTCCTTGCGCCCGATACAAGTTACCTGATCCTTGACCTCCTGAACAGTGCGCAGGAAACGATTGATATCGAGCAGGCCTATATAACAAACGAATCTGCCTTCACCCTGAATCCGTATCTTGCAACTGCCATCAATGCGTCCCGGCGCGGGGTCCACGTAAGGATCCTGCTTGATGCGTATTGGTATAATGTTGAAGACGAGAAAGACAACGACGAGATGGCAGCGCTCATAAACCATATCGGTATCATCGAAAAAATCCCGCTGGAGGCACGGTGCGCCGATCTCGAATCAAACAATCTGGAGAAGGTCCACAATAAGGGAGTGATCGTGGATAACCAGAGCGTGCTTGTTTCCAGCATCAACTGGAACAGCAACTCCCCAAATTTCAACCGGGAAGCCGGGGTCATCATCGAACACCCGGGAGCCGCTCAGTATTTTAAGGAAATATTTGAGGACGACTGGCAACCGGTAAGGTATGCCCCTGTCCGGAATTTCGATTATCTCAAAATCGCTGGGTTAATTGCGGTTTTTGCAGGACTTATCGCACTCTTTTTATGGAGACGACAGAGAATATGAGAGACGGGTCAAATATAAATCATCGGTAAGGAAAAAACCAGAATTTACATCCTGTCAAATTTCTTCTTTGCACATTTGCAGACATCGCAGATATTGATGTCGCTGTCCCCTGTATCAACCGCAATCGCCCAGCGGTCTATGACTGCGCTGATCTCGGAAGAGAACTGCACTTCGCTGCTCCCCCGCTTTCTGCTGACATACTGGGAGATCGCCGCTCTTGTTACTCCCAGCCTTCGTGCAGCCTCACTCTGGGACAGCCCGCGCACATGTATTAACCGGGAAACCATCTCGGCACGCATACTGGGGAGCATCTTGCGCACCAGCGCATCGCAGTGGATGAGCAGGCAGGGTTCGTGGTTCATGCGCAGGCTTTAGGAGTCTCACTGGATTGCCGGGGCCGGTTCTGGTAGATGATCTGCCTTGCATCCCTGAAGTTGAATTTCTCGATGATCATCTGGCGTTCTTTTAATTTTTTCAGGGCATAACGCACCGTGCGGGGGGCAAGGTTACTCTTCTTGACAAGATCCTTGTGCGTCATCGCCCCGCCTGTATCCAGGATTGTGAATACCGTCCTTGATGAGGGTGGCAGTGTTGCGGAATACATGATCGTGTTGTTAACACTGTTAACATATCAATGTATCGCTGATTTATACTTCCAATTGTGAATTGCTATTGATGTTCGAACGTCAGGAACGGCTGGCTCTCCTGATACTGGTTGCTGTGACAATCACCGTGGTTGCCGCTCATATGGCCCTTGAGAATGTGGGGAAGGGTCCTTTTGCCACCCCGTTCACCGAAAAGTCCAGTGACGGGGAACTTGTATACCTGTCGGGAATGGTTGACCATCTTGTTCTTACAAAGAACGGGGGTCACCTGGTTATGCAGGTAGAAAACACATCTGTTTTTATTCCTGGCCAGGTTGCTTCAGGAATGACTGTGCGCAGCGGGGATAATATCTCTGTGAGGGGGATCGTCCAGACTTACCAGGGAAAAAAGGAAGTGGTTGTCCGGTCAGGATCCGACATATCCTTCCTGCAGGAACATTCCTGATTAAAAGGAAATAATCTTTGTCTCATGCGAATAATCATGGTAAAAAGACACATACAACCTTTCAAAACTTTTTTTATCTGAAGATGCAACATTAAGCCTATGAAACAGATTTTTGGGGCTCTTCTTGTGATTGCTGTCATCGGCCTCGTTCTGGTTGCCGGATGCACCAGTACGGCGCCGCAGACATCCCCGGCAACATCATCCGGAGGTACCGGAGCACAGCAGGCAACAACAATCGCAACAACGGCACCGGTTAATGCAGCCACTACTGCAGTCTCTGCGGGAAGGGTTATTATCAATGAGAAGATCAACCTGCCGTCAACAACAGCAAAAAAATATGTTTTAGAGGATTACGGGTTCCAGTATATTTATCCAAAGGACAGCTTTACCATCTCCATTGACTCTGACAAACCGGTGAACGTCCTTGTCATCGATAAGGGAGATGATCTCAAGTTTCCGGTTGTCACCCCGGCATGGAATACGGACTTAAGAAAAGACCAGTGGGATTACAGCCCGGTCATACCTGTATTCAGCCAGAGCAATGTACTGAAAAAAGACATGACATTCACAATAAAAGAAAAGAGCAAGTACATTATTATCATCGACCCGCGGTATAATGGCAGCAATGACGAAGTCCACTTTAATATTAAAGTGACGAAAAATTAATTTTTTAGGGCCTGTTGCGTTGTTATGGGGGGTTGCACCGGCCCACTCTTTTTCAGTATACTGAGTGCCGTTCTCGCAGCAACCCTGACATCCTCATCCTTATCCAAAAGGAGGTTGTTGAGCGGGTTGACTGCCCGGGTGTCACCCAGTCGTCCCAGTGCCCATGCAGCATCCTTTCGGACTCTGGGTTTTGGATCGTTGAGCGTTTCGATCAACGGTCCGACTGCCCGGAGGTCACCGAGTTTTCCCAGCGCCCAAGCGGCCCCGGTCCGCACCCATTTATTCTCGTTTTTCAGCAATGCAATCAGGGGCTCAACCGCCCGTTTATCGCCGAGCTTTCCGAGCGATTTTGCGGCGAGCCACTGGACATCTACATAAGGGTCATTGAGGGCAGCAAGGAGCGGTTCAACCGCGGATTCATCTCCGTGATCCCCGAGCGCTTCCGCAGCTTTCCACCGGGAGTCAAGGTACGGGCTTTTTAATAACGTGATATATGCATTTGCCAGTTGTTTCCTGCGCTCTTTTACCTGTTCCGGGTCCTCCACGAGCTCCGGTTCCTGCTCCCCCATTTATCATCCCCGATAGCCCTCAATTTGCGATGGAGTATTATTAATCTTTCTTACTTCTCTTCAAAATGGCATGATGGCGGGTTTTAATAAAAAAACATGCCGTATTACTTTTTCAATGGCATTATCTCAAGATGTACGGGTATATTTTTCACCGAATGAGTCAATGCACCGATACTGATCACATCGACATCGAGAGCCGCATACTCGACAATTGTGCTGACATCAATGCCACCTGATATCTCAACAATCACATTGTCACGCAGACCTTTCTGTGTCAATGCATCAAGGGAATCCTGTACCTGCCGGGGAGTCATGTTGTCAAACATGATAATATCCGATCCTGATTGCGCTGCCCGCACCGCATCTTCACGGGTTTCCACCTCGACCTCGATTTTGTAACAGCGTGAGCGGGATTGTGCGAGCGCGATCGCCTCATCAAGGCTTACAATCGCAAGATGGTTGTCTTTTATAAGAATACCATCGCTCAGATTTGACCGGTGGGTGTCACCGCCTCCGAGGGATACTGCTTTTTTGTCAAGTTCGCGAAACCCCGGGCAGGTCTTGCGGGTCGCTGCCACCCGGCACGACGAATTTACGCGGTGCACCAGTTCTGCAAATTCTCTTGTTGTAGTGGCGATCCCGCTCATCCGCCCGATAATATTGAGTGCTGTGCGTTCAACAAGCAGGATCTTTTTTGCAGGCCCGTGCAGGGTCATGAGCGTATCCCCGCGGCGAACCAGTGAACCGTCGGGGATAAGCTCGTCCACCCCCACCTCAAAATACCGGAACAGTGCGGATGCCTCGCTGAGTCCGGCAATTACAGCAGGCTGCTCGGCACTGATCCGGGCATTGCATCCGATATCCGGAATGATGGTTTCAGAGGTCACATCACCAAAAGGAGCATCTTCCCGGATTAAATTCAACAGATAATCAATGCTTACCATGGGAATTCAATCCTGAACCACGCAGTCGCTCTCGTTTTGGAAATTCGCGCATATCATGTACCGACAACGATCGGGTCTTCCAGTCCCTGCAACAGCGAGAGGATTGAGAGGGCGGCAAGGTAGCTTGTCGCGGGATTATCAGGGCTTGGCACATTGGTCACCCGGATGCAGCTCTCGCCAAAGTCGCCTTCAAAAATGACTTCGTGGATGTTACGGTCGATGGCGGGATCAACCCAGAGTTCAACGTCTACATCTCTGCCAGCGGCAAGGCTCATGGCAACCGACACATTAACGTTCTTGGGGAACGCCTTGATGCATTCGTGTGCTTTTCCGGAAAAGATGATTCGGCGCTCCTTTGCCTCGACCCCAAGCGATGCGGGGCTTTTTATTGTCCGTAAGAGCAGTTTTTTTACCGGTGAAATCCGTCCCACCTTGAGGTTGTCAAGGCCAAAGATCGCACCGCTGGGAATATAGATCCGTTTACCGTTGTGCCTCGCAGATTCCCGGAGCTCGTCCCTGAATAATGGATCTGCAAGAGCCCCCACGCTCATGATGACAAGGTCTTTTTTATGTTCAAGGACCTCAATTGCATAGTGTCTTACCGCATTCACCGAAGCTGCCTCTACAACGAGATCAAAATCTTTGGAAATAAATGACTCAAAATCCTTATATGCCCGGCCCGTAGTGATCATTTCAAGTTCCTTTGCCCGTTCAAAAAGAGTATCAAAGAGGGCGACGATACTGATTCCATCGGCATGGTTTGCTATTATGTGCCCGATATTGCCACAGCCGATCAGGCCGATCTTGATCATTCTTGGTCTCCGTAAAAATTAAAATTTTTAGGTCATTCTCAATCTTTGGTTCAATATTTGTTTAATTAGGAGGATAGAGCCTTTAAATTCTTCTGTAGCACTGGCATGCCCTTTTATTTTGGATTGAACGCAATTGAAGTCAATTGATTTTTAAATGAGAATATGACCATTTGTTTTCGATGATGAACCAACAATAACCGATTATACAACAGATTCCTATAGCAAACAAAGCTCCCGCGATGTGAATTACTATTACGAAAAGATCTGTCAGGGGTAACAAATCCGAAAGCGGATAAATAATATATTTTAAAATTATTTTATCAATAAAAAGGAAATAAAACATCTGAACAAGAAAAATATGCCATGACGCCTTACCTGCATTTTCGACCATTCGGTATATCCTGGTCTCTGTTTTTTTTGGAAGGAAATACAGGCCAGAAATGGCTAACAACAGGGTCCAAAAGTACGCCGGGGTATGAAACATTCCATTATAGGCATTGAAATCGGTGAAAGAGGAAAGCAGCGGGGTGTAACAAACCATTAAAAGATATGTGAAACTAAAAACACAACCGAAAATTATCCATATGCGGGGGCGTTTTGTTGATGTCACCATCCATACTCCCAGTGCTCCTGCAAACAAGTAAGGAAGGTACAGCACGGAAGAGATGCTCCGCGGGACCCCGAAAATGAACATGAAAAAATCCATGAGCATGCCCAGTACGAATGCAAGGATAATCATCAAATCCGGATTGCGAAGTGCAAAGAGGTAAAGAAGAGGAATTACGATTACACTCTGGAGGATAACTGGAACAAAATATGCTCCCCACCCGGATCCTCCCCAGATGAAATTTGACATGAGCGATAGGAGGTTGAATTGAGAATGAAAAAATACAATAAGAAGTATGATCTGAATCAGCCAATACAGTGCATAGGGTTTCAAGAGTCTTTTAAATCGTCTGGATAATATGGTCAGGTCAAAACATTGTCCGAGAGTACTGGCACCACGTCTTTTATAAGCATACGCTCCAGTAAAGCCGGCGATGAGGATGAGAAGGGGAACAGCATGCCAGATATGGAAGGGAGCTCCTAACAAAAGATAAATACTCTCTTTCCACACGTGGAGAAAAACAACTGCAATTATGGCATATCCCTTAAGTAAATCAATTTGTGTTAGGTGCTCTGGCAGGTGCCCTGTAACTGTCGCCACATTGTCCTTGGTTGATTTTTGTTTTTTCATGGTATTGGCGGCACTTTTGTCATTTCATTATTAACAGATTACTGATATTGTTAGTCAATTGGAATTCTGATCACTGTGTTTATATACGAATCTTGTTGGCGCTCTCATTAATCCTCTCCAGGATTTTTTATAGGCTCATGTGATATCTATAATAAAAGAGATCCCATGTGAGGAATGAAGACATATCAGGAAAATTCATGGTAATATCAGATTTTTTGCATCTAGTCGGAAAACGGGTCTATATAGAGACATACGGGTGCCGGTATAATTTCGGGGACACATCAAAACTGCAGGGAATCCTCAAATATCAGGGCTGCACCCTTGTGCAGTCTGATGAAGATGCTGAAGCAGTGATCATCAACACCTGCACGGTTGTCGCAGCTACCGAACGGCGGATGCTGCGGCGGATGTCGCGGTTCCGGGACCATGACCTCTATGTGACCGGCTGTATGTCCGTCGTCCAGCGGGAAGCAATCCTTGCAGTCTGCACGCCAAAATTTATCTCTCCTGGATCTGTCCACGAAAAGTACTGTAGTCTGGGGACGGTCAGCAGTTGTCCCTCGGGGATTATCCAGATCGCACAAGGGTGTTTTGGACACTGTTCATATTGCATTGCACGGGTCGCCCGCGGACCACTGAAAAGTTTTCCCGAACAAGAGATCCTTGAACGGATCCGTGCATCGGTCACTTCGGGAGCAGCAGAGATCCAGCTGACCGCACAGGACGTGAGTGCTTACGGACAGGACACCGGAACGTCACTGGCGCAGTTGCTAAACGGGATTGACGAAGTTCCCGGTACATATTTCGTACGGGTTGGCATGATGAACCCAGTATCGGTCATCAAAATTCTTGATGACCTTATCGATGCTTTTGCGATCAAAAAAATATTCAGGTTCATTCATGTCCCGGTACAGTCAGGCTCGGATCGCATCCTTGAGGGGATGGGCAGGGAATACACGTGTGAAGACTTTGAGTTCATTATTGCTGCGTTCAGGAAAAAATATCCTGAGATTACAGTGGCTACGGATATGATTGTCGGATTTCCCGGTGAGACTGAAGAGGATTTTTTAAAATCCCTCGAACTCCTTGACAGGGTCCGTCCGGATAAGGTGAATGTTACACGGTTTTCAAAACGCCCTCATACCTGCGATTTTTCTGTAAAGGAAGTGCCCGAATCAATAAAAAAAGCCCGCTCCCGGATCATGAATGCCCGTTCCGAACAGATCTATCATACGAAAAATGGTGCGTTCATTGGCCGGGCAGTCCCATTCATCGTGACGGAACGGATCCGGACAGGTTCAGTCATGGCCCGGACTCCTTCGTATGTAGGCGTTGTCCTGAATGAAGACCTCCCCATCGGGTTTACGGGCCACGCTGTCATCGGGAAGGAACACACGTATTTTTTTTCCGGGGAATATCGCGTGGATCGCACGGGCGACCGATGATCGGGATATTTGCGCCCATAGATAACATCTGCCGGAAAAACATGCCCTAGCACTCCCGATTGTCGCACGTTAAACCCCCCCTGCCCCCCACGTCTGCCAATAACAATCCGCTGTTGCGCGTGCTTATTATCGCCAAATGCCAATGGTACTTATCCTATGAAGATATTTTCAGGGCGGCCATCACATGGACGAGATTGAAACCGGCTTTGAGAAGATTTTGAAAAAAATCGAAGATTTGAAGGGCAAAGAGGCAGGAATCGTTGAAAAAATCAAAAAGAACGATGCAGCGCTTCTTGAACGGATGGCACAATCTGCGGTTCCTGTTGTGAAATCCATCGGCCTTGCGATGCTTGAGAAAGGAAAACAGGACACAAAAGGGGAGATCTACAATCCGAATTATTATCCAAAAAAGATGATTATTTTGGGAAAAACAGATCCTTCACCGTTCCGCCCGGATGATACGACAAAAAAGGTCACCGACCAGTTCTGTGTCCTTTCCGAAGAAGGAAAATTTTACGAGCTGATGTACAGCACGGATGGGTTTTTGACAGATTCATACCTCAACCCGATCGATGCCGGTGAAGCTCTCCAGCACTACGGGTACGATGCCATGTACATGCTCTACCAGGCAATGCATGATTATCTCAGGGGCGAAGAGGCACTCATCGAAGCTCTTCAAAAAACCCTGACTTATGTATTCCCAAACACATCGTAAGAAATCAGATGGTGCTCCCGTATCATTTCCATCTAAAAAGCGGGATCACCGGCTTTAAAAGGTCGTCATCACTTTTTCCAAGAGCTGATAACCTGAATGTCTGGGAATATGCACGCCCCTGTGAATTCTGGTAATCTGCCGTTGCTTTTGCCTCGCTGATCATTTCAGGGAGCGGGTATTCATATTTATCGTCGGCGGCAAGCGCAGGGATATCAAATTCAATGTTGAGCGGGACGATTGCCACATGTATTTTTTCTGCACTATCGTTTCCCTTGTTGGCGACAATAATGTTCTTTGCATTATCTGAAAGGAAGATGCTGATTTCCGGGAGGAATCGCGTGTCCTGCATGATAAAAAACGACATGCCGAGCGCGACTAGTAAAATTGCTGCCATCCCGCTGAAGTAGAGATCATTAAAAACATAGAGATCGACAAAAAAGATAATTGCAAAGAGCAGTGATCCTGCTGCGATGATGAATTTAAATTGCCTGTCCATATCCAATGATTTGGGTTTCTGATCTATATCAAAATAAGGGAAATGAAGCGTGCGAAAAATAAAAAGATAGAATGGGCCCGATGCGATTCGAACGCATGACCTCCCGGTTATCAGCCGGGCGCACCACCGGGCTATGCTACGGGCCCAAAAAAATTCCTTAAATTTACCCTAATTAGTATCCCATCAGAGTTTTTATAGGTTGTGAATTCCCTGTCACGAGCTCGTTAAATACATAGTCACAAAGAATCTCAGGATAAAGTGAAGAGCAGGATCTGGGATCATGGAACGACAATATCTCCTTGGAAATGAAGCGATCGCCCATGCTTGTCTGGAAGCTCCCGTGGATTTTGTCAGCGGGTATCCCGGGACACCCTCGTCAGAGGTGATCGATGTGCTCCGCTCCCGGCAGGAACGTGCGTATTACATCGAGTGGTCGACCAACGAGAAGGTGGCGCTGGAAAACGCCCTTGCCGCAGCATGGTGCGGGCTGCGTGCGCTCTGCACAATGAAGCACGTCGGGCTTAATGTGGCTGCCGATCCCCTGATGACAAGCGCTTACACCGGTGTGACGGGCGGGCTTGTGATCATGAGCGCGGATGATCCGTTTGCCCATAGTTCACAGAATGAACAGGACAGCCGGTGCTATGCCCGTTTCGCACGTGTGCCGTGCCTTGATCCGGCAACAATCCAGGAAGCGCACGATATGGTCCGCGATGCGTTTGCCCTCTCCGAGGAGTTTTCCCTTCCTGTGATATTCCGCCCCACTACGCGCATCTGCCATTCCAAAGGAGATGTTGCGCTTGGCCCGATCGTGGCATCCCAGCGGAAGGGCGAATTCAAAAAAGACCCCAGACAGTATGTGGTTATCCCAGCACATACCCGGATCCTTCATAAAAAACTGAATGAAAAACAGCCTGCAATAAAAAAACGGCTCGTTGAACTTGGATATAATACATATTCAGTGAGGGGGAAGACTGCAGTTATCGCGAGCGGGATCGCCGTAACCTATGTGCAGGAACTCATCCCCGAAGGCATTTCCTTCATGAAGATCGGTGCCTACCCGATCGATGAAAGCTGGCTGTCTGGTTTTGTCCGGCAGCACGACACGGTGCTGGTCATCGAGGAACTCGCACCCGAAATCGAGGAGCAGGTCCTGCAGGTCGCCGGAATTGTAAACGTCCTTGGCAAGAAGAACGGTTACGTTCCCTATGAAGGTGAATTGTCCCTTTCTGCTGTCGCCGCAATCATGGTGAAAGCAGGTTCCATCCCTGCAATTCCTTATCCGGCAGTAAGCCCTGTCCAGGACCTGCCGTTGCGCCCGCCGATCCTCTGTGCGGGCTGTCTCCACCGGGCTGCGTTTTATGCGATCAAGCGTGTTTTTAAGGATGCGGTTTACCCAAGCGATATCGGCTGCTACACATTAGGGCTCCAGCTCGGTGTTGTTGATACCACCATCTGCATGGGAGCTTCGATCACCGTTTCAAGCGGCATCGCACATTCCGGTGAACCCCGTGATATTATCTGTACAATCGGGGACTCCACGTTCCTGCATACAGGCATCCAGGGCCTGATGAACGCGGTCTATAACGGGGCGGACATTACAGTCGTAATCCTTGATAACCGGATTACCGCGATGACCGGGCACCAGCCGAACCCGAATACCGGAGTGACTGCGTGCGGTATCGCGAGCCATCCGGTATCGCTCGATGCAGTCTGTCGCGCCTGCGGGGTAACATTTGTTGAAACTGTTGACCCGTACGACATCACCGGTATGATGAATGTGCTTAAGGAAGCCCAGTCACGCAAAGGAGTGAAGGTGGTCATCGCAAAACAGCAGTGCGTGATCATGGCAAAACGGGGTGGCGTGAAACGGGGTCGATACATGGTGGACGCAGAGATATGCACCGGCTGCGGTACCTGTGTACGGTACGGGTGCCCGGCGATCGAGATGGCCGGCGAGAAAGCGCGGATCACCGACCTGTGCAGCGGGTGCGCAGTATGTGCACAGCTCTGCCCGACAGGGGCGATTGTACGGGAGGGAAAGAAATGAAGAGCAGTTTTGATATCCTGATGGTCGGGATCGGTGGTCAGGGGACGATCCTTGCGTCCAATATCATCGGGCAGGCGTGCCTGCTGGAAAACAGGAGGGTGAAGGGTGCCGAGACCCATGGGATGGCGCAGCGCGGCGGGTCCGTGGAGAGCCATATCAGGATCGACGGGAAGTTCGGGCCGCTTATTGCCCCCGGGCAGGCAGACATCCTGCTCTCCTTTGACCTTCTGGAAGCGCTGCGGTATTCCCATTACCTGAAAGCAGGAGGGACGATGGTGCTCAACCGCCACCTTGTGCTGCCGACATCTGTCTACATGCAGAAGATCGAGGCACCCACAGAAGAGGGTATCATCGCCGCACTCGGCCGGTTCAGGCTTTGCATCCTAGATGCCGACCGGATCGCACAGGAAGCAGGGAGCCCCCTGTCCCAGAATGTCGTGATGCTTGGAGCCGCATCCCGTATGATCCCGCTAAAACCGGAATCGCTGCTCTCTGCCGTGAAAAATCTCGTCCCAAAAAAGACCATTGAGATCAATGCCCGTGCATTTGAGATGGGCAGGGAATCCGGCAGCAGTTGCTGATTGTGCAAATGCAGGGTGCAGTGTCCCGGAAGTGAGAATATACCCGAATGTAACCCGAATGTCGAGCCCGGTTTAAGTTCAACTTCCGGATGGACATCACCGTGTTCAACAAGTGATTTCACGTAAGGAGTATAACCGGGAATCCGGTTGGGTGACCATTTATACCAGACAACAATGACCTGGCTTAGTTTACAACGATAAAGATATGTGTGTTTGTAAAAAAAACACGAAATGATTATGGGATTGATGAAAATTTTCAGGATTTGGCCGAGCAGCATCTTTTTTTAAAAATCTATTTTTATCCACCTAAACGATTATAGCGTAACATCAGTATTGCCTGCCCCAGCATTCCACCTGTCGATACCCTTATTTTATTGACAACTCCATTCCCGCGTAATAACGAGTATGATAAAACAGAAAATGCTTATCAAAATGGATATACCAGACCACAACAAACCTTGTTCGAAAAGTTAACGGTGGCACTATGAAAAAACGGACGCCCGTGAGATCAATACCCACCGAAAAACAAATATCACTGCCAGAACGATTGGTCGAGATCGATCTGCTTAAGGGAATGGCAATAATTGCGGTCGTTCTCCACCATACTTTGTCAGTGAGCATCCTGCTCGCTATCGGCGCTCCATTTTATATCTACCATTCGGTTCCGCTTCTCATTCTTATCGCAGGTTTTACCGGGACATACGCGTATATGCGACGTAATTATACGACAATTAGTCAGTGTTACGATGCTGGACTGTTATACCGGCGGTTCAGGAGGTTAATTATACCCTATGTTATGATTTTTTTGCTGCAGATTGCCATTATCCACATTATTTTCCACAATTCCTTCGATATGGGGTCGCTTGTTTACAGTTTCCTGACCGGGGGTTACGGGTTAGGGGCATACTTCGTGCCAGTTATTATCCAGTCCATCCTCATCGTTCCCATCCTGTATCTCCTGGCACTGCGAAATCCTTATGCCATGCTGGTTGGAGCATTTGTTTTTGATCTTGCCATGGAATACCTCGCTTATATTTCGGTAATCCCGTTAGAATTATACTATGTGCTCTATGCACAGTTTCTTTTTGCAGGAGCTCTGGGTGTCTGGCTTGCATTATCTGCGAGACGCCTGACACTCTGGATCGCTATATTGGGATTTTTTAGTGCTGTTTATATCTGGATTACCTATTATACACAATTATTCACACCGTTTTTTGAGACTAATATTGTCGGGGTGATATCCCAGGCACCCGCGTATTTCTGGACATGTATCCTTGCACTGACAGGTTTAATGTTTCTCCCAAAAAAAGCGGAAACGTGGTTTTACCGGGGCCTCGCAAATGTGGGAAAAGCGTCCTGGCACATTTTTCTGGTACAGATGACATTCTTTTTCCTGTGGCAGCCGCTTGCAGAAAAGGTTCTGTTCCCTTTTTACAATCTTTTTCCAACGGCCATCAGTTTTGTCGGCATTAGTCTGATTGCATTGGTTACTATCACAATCTGTTCAGGAACCGGGTATTTGTGGTATGTGTTCGAATCTTCCTGGACAAATTCCGGTAAACCAAAAAGGAAAACTCCCTCGCAATGATTTTTTTAACATAGTGTGGCCCCGGGTTGCCTGATGTATCTCTGTCGGCCGAGTGAATCGGTAACCTATGTGTTGAGTTATTCCAAATACCGAAAAATGATATCCGGAAATACTAAAAAAAATCTTAAGACGCTGAGGGGGGGAATTGAACCCCCGAGGGGCAAATGCCCCACAGGCTTTCCAGGCCTGCGCCCTACCGCTAGACTACCTCAGCAAAAAGGTATCCTAACTCTTGGTCGTGAATTTTTTTAATGCTATCCTTTATACAGCGTCTCAATCCTGTTTTGTCCGATCATTTTTCTTCTTCCAGCCCCGCGGGTAGGTGCCGGGTTTTAAAAATACTGCGGTAGGGGCGATAACAAGTCCCGGTTTTCCAATACTCCCTTCCGATGAAGAGACAAGAGCTCTGCCAAGGCCGACAAACTCATTTTTGCGGGATAGTACCGCAACCGTATCACCTTTCTTAAAGTTGTCACACCGCATGATACCGACCCCGGCAAGTCTGGCACCATGACATACGGCATCGACTGCACGGTCATGGATCACAACATTCGGAAGGTCCGGTACCGAGGCATCAACGGATAGTATCATCGCACCAAGCGCCCCGTAATCCCCTCCCGCAGCACGCGAACAGGCATCGCTTAGGTCATGAAGTGTGTATGCTTTTTGCTCGTCGAACGGTCCTGAGCGTGTCCGCCGGAGCTCCTGCATGTGCGCCCCGACACCGAGTGCAAGCCCCATGTGGTGGCAGAGTGAACGTATGTACGTGCCCGCATCGCAGTGCACTTTAAAGAGGACGAGCCGTTGTTCATACCCGAGGATACGGATGGAATGAATAGTACGGATCCGCAATGAACGTTTCACTGCGCTCTTTTTTGGCGGGCGCTGGTAGACCTTTCCGGTGAACTCAAGTGCCATTTGATCTGCCTGCTCCGGGGGGACATCGCCGTGGAGCCGCATCAGGCAGATGTATTCCTTGTCATGCATGAGAAGGTGCGGGGCGAGCCGGACGGCATTTCCAAGCATTACAAGCAGCACCCCGGATACCTGTGGGTCGAGGGTCCCGGAGTGGCCGACATTGCACCCGAGCATCCTGCCTACCCATGCAGCCACCTGGTGGCTTGACGGGCCTTTCGGTTTGTCGATGACAATCATGCCGGACCCGCTCCAAATGGCAGGACGCTCCATTCCCTGCCCATCTTCCTGCATCAGTTCTCCTTCTTTTTCAGGTATGAGTTGAATGCCTCAAGCGTACCTTCCAGTGATCCGTCACCGACAACGGCTGGCACCATTCCCTTCATGTGCATTGCTGCTGCCGTGACTTCCCCGATTGCCATGACAAGGAGCCCTTCGCGTGGAGTCCACACTGCCTTTGCATGCGACATGGCGCTCGTGAAGAGCACTGCATCCGCACCATTAAGGGGCAGGGGCTGGCCGGTTGGTTCGAGTGAATAACACCTGAACTCGTGTGCGATCCCTCCGGCAGCTGCAATCGCGCCGAGCAGATCGGGGTTCGGGACGTCAGCACGGGGAATCCCGATATGTTTACCTCCTATCCATGCACCAAGATACGGGACAAAGTCCCGGGAATAAAAACTTGGGAGGGTTTCGCACTCGATCTCATAGCTCCGGAGCTCTTTTGCCGTCTGCGGGCCGATTGCGATCACCCGTGGGAACCGGTTGAGAAGCGGTGCGATAATCTTTGCCGGCAGGGCGCTGGTGAAGAACAGGCAGTCAAAGTCCCCCCGTTCAACCGCTTCGGCAAATGCGGTGACTGCACCCTGCTTCACTTCCGAAACAAGCGGGTGGACACTGTAGCACACATGCCCGTATTTTGCACACCGTGCCGCATCGCTCCCCTCTTTTCCCGCAAGGCGCGTGACCGCGATCTTCATACAAAGGATCATTGCCCCAAATAGGATATGACTGTATCCATTTCGGTTCCTTTATCACTCCTGTACCAAACATCTGATCAATGATTGAGATCCTCGTGGGTGTAGGGTTGGGGGTTGCACTGGGCACCTTGAGCGGGATACTCCCGGGCATCCATGCCAATACGCTCGCGGGAGTCCTTCTGAGCCTGCAGGTCGCCATCCTTCCTGTTATCGGCCCCCTTGCGCTTGCCGCAACAATGTTTGCAGCCCTTATCACCCACACCTTTGTCGATGCCATCCCGACAACCTTTCTCGGGATCCCTGATGCGGACACTGCACTTGCGGTACTCCCCGCCCATGCACTCTGTCTTGAAGGAAACGGAGAAGAGGCCGTGCGCATTGCCGCACTGGGGAGTGCATGCGCGATGATCATCGCTGTGCCGCTGTCGGTGCTCTGTTATTTTTTCCTCCCGGCACTCCAGCCCTTCTTTGACTGGGGGATCGGGTTGATCCTTGTCGCCGTGATCGGGTATATGATCGTGACCAGCGAATCGCCCGGGTGGGCGCTTGCGCTGTTTGGGATATCCGGCATCCTTGGGATATTTACCCTCCACTACGGATTTCTTGGCTGGCATTCCCTTGGTGGCACAAGCGCACTGCTTATGCCCCTTCTCACCGGCCTGTTCGGGATCTCGGTCCTTCTGGTGGCATCGCAGGGTATAATGCCGGCCCAGAAATTCAACGGCATCGCTCTTGAGCCCGGATCCGTGGCCCGGGGTTCAGCGATCGGGACGGTTGCCGGTATCGCGGTAGGCTGGCTGCCCGGGCTCTCAAATGCGACCGCAAACGGGGTGCTGGCATCGGTCATCGGGTATGATAAGGACCGCCGGTCGTATATCCTTGCGACAAGCGCGGCGAACACAGCCAATGCGTTTATCGGGCTTGCAGCGCTCTTTGCCCTCTCAAGGATGCGCAACGGCGTCATGGTGGCGCTCTCCGGGATCCCGCTTCCTCCGGCAAGTGCCTTATTTGTTGCCGGGGTGGTCGCAGCCTGTGCTGCTTATGTGATCACCGTGACCCTTTCGCGTTCTGCACACCGGCTTGGCGGGATTGAGGGGCGGTGGCTGAACAGCGCGGTGATCGTGTTTGTTGCTGCAATATGTCTTTTGTTGACCGGGCCGTTTGGGATTTTTATCCTCCTTCTTGCAACCCTTACAGGGCTGGTGCCGCATATGGTCAATGTCCCGAGGATGTACTGCATGGGAGCGGTGATGCTGCCGGTGATGCTCTATTCGTTTGGGATCGGGGGGATCTGATCGCGCCCCCATTGGTTTATACCTCACACTTGCCAAGATTTTATGATGCAGTCCTGCTGGTTTGGAGATATCGGGGATGGGACATGCAGACCCTGCACCGGGAATGCACAGGCCCTTGCTGAACGTGTCATAACACTTCATACCAGCATGGAACAATACGTCCCTTTTGACTGGAAAGCGGCGCTGGACTGCGGTTTCTGCCGCGACCGTGCCGATTACCTCTCGCAACTGCGCACAGTGTGCATGCTCATCGCCGAGATGAAGATCCGGGAAAAGTACCGGAGCCGGGATACCGAACTGCTCCAGATGACAAGGACGCTGGATGAACTCGACACGGTCATCAACCTGCTCACCGAACGTGTGGTGGAATGGCACCAGATCCGGCAGCCGTCGTTCTCCCGGAAATACCGCAGGACGCCTGCGCCCTCCATTGTCAGGATGATTGCGCGGCGTAGCGGGGGCGGGCTCGGCAGGGTGACGGGCGATATTGAGCGCCTGTCTGAAACCCGCACCGTGCTTGCACGCGAGGTGTCGGCGCGGGCGGACGAGGTCATGCCGAACTGCAGCGCCCTTATCGGGGGGCTGGTTGCCGCCCGGCTCCTCCTGCAGGCAGGTGGCTTGGAGCCGCTGGCACGATTACCGGGAAGTGCGATACAGGTGCTTGGTGCACGGACTGCGCTCTTCTCCCACCTCCGTTCCCATACGCCGGCACCCAAACATGGCATCATATTCCAGCACCGCCGTGTTCATAATGCACCACGGGAGTTACGGGGAAAAGTCGCCCGCGTGCTTGCCGCAAAGCTTGCAATCGCCGCCCGCCTGGATTTTTATCGGGGTGTCACAGACCCCGCATTTCTTGAACAGGCACAGGCGCGCATCGACACTGCCGGTGAGGTACCATGATCTGGATGGACGGGGTCCTTGTTTCGCGGGGGGAGGGGGGTGTCTACGGCGAACGGATGCTTGGCGATGCCCGCATATGGGACCCGTACCGGAGCAAACTCTCCGCGCTCTTCTATCTAGGAAAAGGTATCGAACTCGGAAAGGATATGCGGGTGCTCTACCTCGGCGCCGCCCATGGGACGACCGTCTCCCACGTCGCCGATTACACGGACGTGGTGTATGCTGTCGAATTTGCACCACGCCCGATGCAGGATCTCCTTGAAGTCGCGCGCCGGAGAGCAAATGTGGTGCCGATCATGGCGGATGCTGCACAACCAGACCAGTATGCCCCGCTGCTTGAACAGGTCGACCTCCTGTACCAGGATGTTGCCCAGCCCGATCAGGCGGCAATAGCACTGCGGAACCGAATTTTTTTAAAACCCGGGGGTACACTCCTCATCATGCTCAAAACACGGAGTGTTGATACCCGCAGGGAGCCGGCTCTCGTGTTTGACGATACCGTGTCAAAGCTTGGTCTGGGGGGATTGACCGTTAAGGACAGCACATGGCTTGCACCGTACCATCATGATCATGCCGCGATCATCTGCGTAAAACAATAAATAATACGTGATTTTATGAACGGAATATTCAGGATCTCACCAACCGGCCCTCTGCCCCTCATCACGATCATCCTGCTCATCGGGCTGTTTATCCTTATTATCCCACTGCTTATCCTTGGTCTTGCCGGTGCAGCGTTCAGCAGGCTCGGGTTCTCGTGGATTGAGGCGACTGCCGTCATTCTCCTGATGCTTCTGGGAAGTTTTGTGAATATCCCAATCTGGACGTTTCGCGGTTCCAGGCAAATAACAGACACAGGAACACCAGTCGTGTTTGATGCATTCACCGGCGAACCGGTGCCTGATGACCGGCTGTCAACCGGGCTGTTCCTCAACCTTGGCGGTGCGGTGATCCCGTCTGCCGTTACTTTGTTTTTACTCTATCAGTTCCACCATTTGGCAGGGGAATCGCTGCTCCTGCAGGTGTGTGCTGCAATTATTATTGTCGCAACCATAACCGGGGTTTCAACAAGGGTCATACCCGCGTATGGCATCCGTGCACCGATCCTCATTCCCGCAGTTTCTGCAATTGTATCCGGGATCCTTCTGACTGGCAACATCGGGCTTTCCGCCGCCGTTGTCGCATTTGCAGGAGGTACTATGGGAATACTTGTTGGCGCTACCCTTTCTGCAATCAATGCAATCAGAAAAACCGGCATTCCGTCGGTCAGTATCGGAGGAACCGGGATGTTTTGGGCGGTCTTTTTCTGCGGGCTCCTTGCTGCGCTGATTGCTTAAAAAAGCCGGAACTCTGGAATTTGTGGGATTATAAAAAGGGATAGCCCGGAGCAGATTCGAACTGCTGTCGCGAGATCCAGAGTCTCGCATGATTGACCGCTACACTACCGGGCTTTGTGCCCCTCAATTTTCGTGCTGTTGATTAATTAACCTGACGGACATTTCGCGCCATCATACCGCTGTTGCCCTCTTGCACCCGTTGCAGGCACGGCATACCTCTGCAACCGGCTGGATGAGCGCCCCTTTGCCGCAGAACGGTTCGATGTCGTTTACATCCCTGAGGTAGTAAATATGCGGGACAAGGGAGATATGGGTGTAAGTCCCGCACGGCACCCCGAGATGGCCGGAGATGAATTTCTGGAGCTGGACAAGTGCGTACATGTTGGCGCCCGCGGCGGTGAGCATGTCGTTGCTCCGGAACACCACCCGCATGTGTAGTTTACATGACGATAATACATTATCGTCATGGAGTTTCATGGGCGCCCCGTCACGCAGCACGCACTGGACGAGCTGGAGGCACGGGCAGTCATCGAGCTGCTCATCGATCACCGGGTTCCATGTTAATGCAATTGCCCGCCGGCTATTTTTGGATGTTTTGAGTTTTTCGATAATATAGGCGATCTGGTCAACATGGACGTCTTTTCCCTGGCTTGTGAGCCTTTCCCCCCAGTCAAAGAGACGGCCGTGATAATCATATTCAAACGATGCTTTTGAACCCTGCAGCAGGTCACGGGCATACTGTTCCACGAACCTCTGCTGGAACCGGGAGTGCGGGCTCACCACCGGCTCTGCAAGCGGGGTGTCCACCTGCATTGCTACTTCTTCGAACTCGATGGTTGCCTCGTCATCCTCTGTCCGGAGCACCCACCCCTTCTCGAGGATCATTTTGACTACCTGTTCGTGCGCTTTGCCGATCGAGGGTGCCCGGATCAGTCTCATGCATAATCATGGGAAGGTGGTTGCATGTAAACGTGTTGAAATCAAACAAATAGAAAAAGGCGGTATGAAATTAGTCCTTTTGCCTTTTTCATTAAGCCTTCCATGCTGCTTTGCGGCATGGCACGCCCTGAAGAAATGGTCAGGCATTCCATTCGTAACGCCTTTTTGGCTCTGGCTGACATCCCGAAAAATTCCGATGGTTTCTTCTTTTCCCAAAATCCCGTACCGCGGCAGGTGAAACTGGGGATTTTCCAGCAACTGTCTTTGGGTGATCCATTATCCGGTGTCACCTGCTTTATTGTCGGGCAGGGGGGTCGGAGGGGGTCACGCAGGTACAATCGCAGACCGCTCCACCAGTTCTTCCGGAAGACTCAACCACCCGATTTTTCAGGAAGCACCGGTGATAAAATGCGGTTGAATATTGCTGAACAGGGGGTGTTTGCAGCGGGAGGCAGGCCCCCCTCCCCCACCAAAAAAAGTGGTGCGACCCCCCTTTACCCCCCATGTTTTTTGGCCCTGTTTTTTTTATGGTTTTACGACAGGGAAAGTGGGTGCGTACTCAACCTGACAACCGGGGGGGGTCATGTGGGTACATGCCAATCTCAACGGGGGCAGTCCTGAGAAGAATTCACCGGAATGCACACAGTCAACTATGGGTTTTTCTTTTTTCCTTTATCGGCAACGTCGGAGTGTCATTTAGTCTATATGAGCCGAGGACGGTTGAAAACTGACTGACCGACGACCCCCGACCCCGTCCCCTGTGAGAATGCGAGCACCCCCTTCATGTGCGCCGCTTCGTCAGGGCGCACGGGGGGGAGGGGTTTATCGACGGACGTTCAGAGAATGAGGTACTGAATTTTTCACAGTCAACTGTTTGAAACCATCAGAATTCTTCGTGTTCCCCCCGTATCATGGGGAACCTCCCGATGCTTTTTTTGTAAATGCCGGCTCTTTGGCAGCGAGATAAAAACCACGAGAATAACCTGTATTATCTTAAAAAATGATGAAGACCTCCTCTGTTCCGGTAACTGGCAGGGATGCAACAGAACCTGAAAAATCAAGATCAATAAATCATAAACCAATGGATCTGGCAGTCATGATCCAAAAAAACCGGATGAACACAAAGATACATTAAATAAATTATAATATGCGCGTAACATACCATCATATTGTATTATGTACTACAGGCCGACCAAACCGGACGGCTTCAATTTCACCTGCCTGAAAACAATTTTAATCGCCCCGATCAGGAAAAAGGGCTCATTTTATCGTTGAATTCCCCCGAAAAAACGACCACAAAGGATATATCAGCTCTTTTACAAATATTCAGTCATATTCCGTGTGAAACGGAGTATCGGGCTCGTAGAACGGTTATTCGGCATCTGTCGAATCCCATGTTCGCGGCTTGGAATGTATGATGTAACGAATTGGAGGAAAAAACAAATGACTAAGCGATTAACCATTACACTGGTTGCGCTCGTGTTGTTCGTGCTGCTCGCAGTTATGCCGGCATCGGCAATTGCTGCGAACCCGGCAACAGGACTGTACAACGGTTCCGTTTTACGGCCCTATCCTATGAACCTAACACCCGCTGTCGCAACCGTGTTTATTGGAGAAGACCAGTTGAATGCAACCCCAATCTTCGGGTATTTGAACTCACCAGGAACAGGTGACTATCAGATTTCAACTGTCAAGAACATGAAGATCGGCTGGTGGGCACCAGGTACTTTCAGCTACCCGAACAACCCGTCAGCGGTCATCGATATGGGACCACGGTACGCGAACTTCTACGTGAGCCCCACCGATTTCGGCCCCTATCTTGGAACCTGGTACTGTCTGACTCCAGCCAATATTGCGGATGGTCCGGCATTCGTTGTTGCCGATCCCTCTCAGACAATCGCAGCAATCGACGTTGCGGCGAACAATGGCCAGGGACAGGACATGACCGGCAAGTCAGTTGTCCGTGGAACTGTCCTTACGGTGAAGGTTGACACAAACCTTGCATCATTCACCACAGCCAACACACGCGGCAACAACATTACCGCTATGAACGTAAGCAGCGGTATGACCTACTGGAGAAACTTTACCGGGGTCTTAACACCTATACAGTTCGAAGCTCCATTTACGGCCTTATGCTGGTCACAAAATGGAGGAGCCATCAGAGGTCCGCCAACGGCATATGATACCATTGGAACAGCAGCCTCGATCTGGCAGGTTTCGAATGGGACAACCATAAGGACGACCTTTGGTAACTACTCGGCACCGATACAGACCTGGTACTTCAATAACACTGACCCCGCAATAGGCTCGACATCAGCCAGCTCAGCAACATCCGATGCATATTGCAGTCAAAACATTACCAGTGCGCCAGGAGTTTGTCCATTCGCTGTGACTCCCCCCGCGGTTACTATCCCAGCCAATATCGTACAAACCATACCGGCAGCAGCCACTGATGGTTTCATCACGATCAAGCTGAAGGACGAATCCGGACAGGTACAGTCACGGGTATTTACCAACGCAGTACCCCAGACTGATATCACGATCATCAACCGGTGGGTCAACACCCAGCCATGGTACCTTGGAACCTTTACCGGCAACAACGGACTTGTTGCAATCGGATGGAACACCGGTGCTCTCGATCTGGGAACCGGCATGGCATACTATCCGGCAGGAACCTACACGCTCTGGACCGAGTCCACGCTCAGCCGTATGAAGGACAACTACAAGCTCGGCGGCGCTGACTACACAGGAAAGACCATTTCCGCGTCCGGTACCGTCACACTTGTCTCCGATACGGTAAAGATCGAAGCGAACAAGGAATCGGTCGTCCGCAGCAAGCCATTCTCGGTTACCATCACCGGCAGACCCCTCACAACCTACTGGGTATGGGTGAAGGGCACATCCAGTATGTCCGGCGCATTCGACAACCAGCCGCCGATGTCAGGCCTGTTCCAGACCGCGGTCTACAACGACACGCCCAACGGGCAGAACAACTATCCGCTCGGTCAATACGTGGGCGAGAACTTCGTCAACCGTGTCCTGTGTGCACCGGCTAACCAGCCAGGCAGTGATGTTGCAGCCGATCCAACGATCTACAACCGCACACGCTACTACGTCCTGATCAACACGTCTTCGTCAGGTACACGAACCGTTCAGTTCGAAACCACAAACTGGACCAAGGCACAGACGTACACGATCCGTGTAGAGCGCGACACCTCTGTAGGAAACCAGGGAACCAATCCGTTGGTCAACCCGGTTGCAGCCCAGCGCATCTACAGGTCAGATGAGGTTGATGTAAAGGTCGAGAAGGGTGCAGTTACCATCACTGCAGCCGGTGACCAGAGCTACTACCTCGGAGAAGAGATCAAGTTCTCCGGTACCAACACCGAATCCCAGACGACATTCCTCTTCATCACCGGTCCGAACCTGAACACTCAGGGTTCAAGTTTCACACGCACCGGAGACCAGGACATTCGCAGGACACGTATTGACGGAGTCGCAACTGACGCCAGAGATCAGGTTGCAGGCGACTATATGCAGAGACCCGTCAACGCCGACAACACCTGGGACTGGAAGTGGGGAACCGCCAACTGGGCACTCGATGCAGGAACCTACACGGTCTATGCAGTGAGCGGACCGCACAATGCAAACAACCTTGCAAATGTTGCCTATGGCACGGTCTCGATCATCATCAAGAAACCGTTCGTCTCGGCAACCGCGTCCCAGTCGACAGTCGCACAGGGTGACAAGTTATTCATCACCGGTACGGCTGAGGGCAAGCCGCAGCAGGGCATTGCAATCTGGATCCTCGGAAAGAACTATGCACTACGTGTCACTGAATCAGTGAACTCTGATGCTTCGTTCTCATACGAGGTCACCACCGCAACAACCACGCTCATGGATGCCGGCCAGTACTTCGTTGTCGTCCAGCACCCGATGCAGAACCAGCAGTTCGATATCGACATGTGTCCAGTCGTTGCCCCGGCAGTAAGATCTACACAGGTCTGTAACTTACAGCAGGCTACTACAACTACTGGTCAACAGATCTTCCAGCTTCTCGGAGCAGGAAGCCTGCAGGGCACCGATGCAGCTGAGGCACTCGTCCAGGGAATCAACACCGCGAACGTCGATGATACCTACACGAAACTCGTGTTCCTGGTAGAGGTCCCGAACATCCGGATTGACCCGATCGGCGACAGGCATGTTGGCGACAAGTTCACCATCACCGCAACCACGAACCTTGCAGTCGACGACGAAGTCCAGATGACCGTCGTTTCATCATCATTCAAGCCAACCCAGAAGAGCCAGAGCGGAGAGTTCAGTGGCGCATCAGGTACGGTCAAAGTCACCAAGGGTGACACCGGTCTGAACAAGATCTCATTCGATGTGGACGCATCCACATTCAAACCGGATGAGTACATTGTTACAGCCAACCGTGTCCTCCAGCCGCCCGCAACCGCAACTGCACTGTTCAACGTCCTTGAGGGCGCTGCCCCAACCGCAGTCCCGACAGCCGTTAGCACAACTGCAGCCCCGACTCAGGTCACAACCGCAGCCCCGACCGAAGTGCCGACAGCTGCACCAACCAAGACCCCGACACAGCCCGGGTTTGGTGCACTTGTAGCCCTGATTGGTCTCGGCGCCGTTGCGTTCTTTGTCGTCCGCAGGCACTGAACTAAAAAACCAAACATCTCTTTTTTTTGGATCCCTTTAAACCGAAGGCTTATTGCGCCTTTTTTTGTATCTTGTATCCTCTGTTCCCTCCTGCTTTTAGTTCAGGCAAGAGCATTTAAGGCAAGACCTCAAAATCTCCCGTAAAAGATAGTGTTTATTTCCCGGGACAGGGAGGTAGGATCTGTGGTAAAGTTCAGTGCAAAAGTCCTTGATATTGCAAAACGTGGTGTATTGCTCAACCGGCTCGATGCCCGCAACATTGGTGTTCTCGATGGTGACCGCGTCCAGGTAATCAACCTGGCAAATGGTGTATCAGTTACAGCCTTTGTTGATACAACAATCACTATCGCAGAGCAGGGTACCGTGGGTATTTATCGAATTACCAACGACAAGCTTGGCTTAAAAGATGGTGACGGCGGCATCGAAATACGGGAAGCAGGCAGACCTGCATCCCTTGAGTATATAAAAAAGAAGATGGATGGCAGCAGGCTGACAAAAGAAGAGATGAATGTCATTATAAAAGATGTGGTAAACGATGACATCTCTTCTGCTGAGCTCACCGCGTTCATCACCGCGTCTTATATCAACCCGCTCGACATGGACGAAGTTGAACATCTCACGAGAGCCATGGTGGATACTGGCGAGCAGATCAAATTTGCGTCCAAACCGATAGTGGATAAGCACTCAATAGGTGGAGTACCAGGGAATAAGATCTCACTTTTAGTCGTCCCAATCATTGCAGCAAGCGGGCTTAAGATACCAAAAACCAGTTCCCGTGCAATCACCGGTGCAGGTGGCACTGCCGATCTCATGGAAGTCCTTGCGTTTGTAGAATTCACTGCAAGCGAAGTCCAGCAGATGACAGAGAAGGTAGGAGCCGTGATTGTCTGGGGTGGTGCGACAAATATCGCACCTGCAGATGATCGCATCATCATCCAGGAATATCCATTCAGGATTGATGCACGGGGGCAGATGCTTGCCAGCGTCATGGCAAAGAAGTATGCCGTCGGAGCAAATCTGGTAATAATCGATATTCCCGTTGGCCAGCACACGAAGGTACCTTCCATGCAGGATGGCCGGAAACTTGCCCGGGAGTTTATCGAACTGGGCGAACGGCTCAATATGCGCGTGGAATGCGCTCTCACGTACGGGGATATCCCTGTAGGTTACAGCATCGGCCCGAAACTGGAGGTAATAGAAGCCCTGCGTGTCCTCGAAGGCGCCACGGAACCAAATTCATTTATCCAGAAAAGCGTCTCGCTTGCCGGAATAGCATTAGAAATGTCAGGAAAAGCCGCACAGGGAACCGGGGCATCAATGGCACAGGAGCTCCTCACCAGAGGAAAGGCGCTGGAAAAGTTCAAGAAGATCATCGAGATCCAGGGGGGCGATCCATCCATAAAATCCGGTGACATCACGCCCGGTGAACACCAGTTTGTCATTCACGCCCCAACTTCAGGTTACGTAATTGAGATGAACAACAAGTCCTTAATCACCCTCGCCCGGATAGCAGGAGCTCCCCATGATCGCGGAGCCGGGATACTCCTCCATGCCAAGAAAGGCAAGATGATCAAGACAGGAGAACCATTGTTCACCATCTATGCCGACCGGAGCTGGCGCCTGCAGAAAGCCATTGAAGAAGGGCGAAGGCTGATGCCGGTGCTTGTGGAAGGGATGCTCCTTGACCGTGTCCCGTCAGGCCGGTCATTTTGAACCGATGCGCTCAAATATGAGCAGGGGTGGATATTTACCTATGAATAAGCATCTGTTTCGTTTCCTTTTTGCTCTGCTGTTCGCATTCCTTCTTTGCGGAGCGGTACAGGCAACGATTCTCGAGCTCACCGTGCTCGACAATGTGGATAACACCTCGGTCTCCCATGCTACGGTCTTTGTTGATGGCTCAAACGTTGGAAGGACCAACAACATTGGCCAGTATTATATCACGCGTTCGGAGACCAACGACATCATGCTCCGTGTTTCGATGTCAGGGTTCGATGACTGGTCGAGCGTCGTGAAGAGTAATGTTACGTCCCTTACAGTCAACCTCATCCGGAAGAGCTTAAAGCTCAATGTCAATGTGCATGACAGCGATACGCTCTCGCCGATCCCAGATGCAGAGATAATCATCACTGCAGAGAATACCACATCAGCCCATAAAACGGATGCAAGTGGAACAGCAATGTTCAATGTAATGGGTGCAACCCTCTATGCCATCGAAATCAGGTCCACGAATTATCAGACCCGTACCGGGACCGTCGAGATCAGTTCTTCAGATGTTTCAGTTCAATATGCCCTCATGTCGGGAAACCGTTTCTCGTTTGTCGTAAAGGATCAGGATGATTTCCCAATCGAGAATGCTGAGGTCAGGATTGATAATGTCCTTGCAGGAAAAACAGATCCCCGTGGAATCCTGACAACGAAGGTGGGGCGGGGGAAAACCTATACCATTGAAGTTAAAAAAGACGGGTACCAGCCATATGTCATCACACGGTCGATTTCAGATACAGATGAATTGCTCACTGTGGCGATGTCAAAGGCACCAGTCGGGGCGTTCATTTATGTCGTGGATGAATCAAAATCCCCGGTAAATGATGCGGATGTGTACCTTAATGGCGAACGGGCCGGGTCAACGAACCAGTACGGGCGGTACATGCTCTCCAATGTTGTAGTAGGCAGTTTTACCGTTGAAGTAAGAAAGAACGGTCTTGTGACAACCCAGAAACAGATTAACGTTACCAAACAGGGTGATGAATTTACTCTTGAACTGCCCTTTGAAACGGTTGACCTGAAGGTCTTTGTTCAGGATAAAGATCAAAAGGTGGTCCCTGACGCAGCAATTCTCGTCAATAATGATAAACGGGGAGTCACCGATGATCACGGACAGATTATCACAAAAGTGAAACTGAATTCTGTATATAATGTTTCTGCAGTCAAGGAGGGATACCAGTCACAATCCGTTCAAAAAGAGATCAAACAAAGCAATGAAACGCCAACACTGACACTCACTTTGGAAAAGAACCTTGACTGGGGTTTCATCGGGCTTGTGGTTGCCGGTGCATTGGGTGTGCTGTTGATCTTCGGAATAATCAGGATCGGGCGTTCAAAGAAACGCCATCACATAATAAGAAGGAATGAAATTTAACCGATTTTCAATTTTATCCATTAATTTTTGTTATTATTCAATTTAAGTCTCAAATTTTGCTTTTTTTTTAAAAGAAAATTATATATAGTGGTGAAGTAAATTACTCACTCTGAGTGATGGGTATGTCCGGATGGAAGATACAATTATTGATTATTGGATTCATTCTGCTCATTGGCACTGCATCAGCAGTGATACCAACCAAAATCACCATAACCAGCAGTGCTGATTCGGATAGTCATAATGGGTGGCTCGTTGCCAACGGGGCCGACCAGACAACAATTACCATTAAGGTCGAGAACAATTCCCTCAGTCCTCCCCCTGTGCTGGAACCGGTCAGCCTCGCAAACGTGATTGTATCTGTTGATCCACTCTTTGGATCCCTGACTGATACAAACCTGGTGACAAATCCCTTAGGGGAAGCAACAACAATATTCACGACAAACAAGACTTCCACAGATGCCCTTGAACTAAATGTTACGGCATTCAATGCGGATGGTCAGATATGGGCAATAAAATTGATAAAAATCGATCATGATCAGGCATATTACGTATATTTCAGTTATGAGGACGAGGTGATCATCGATCAGACAACGCCTTTTATTGTCACATTGAGAGACCGGTGGGGAAACCCAGTTGATAATAAGAACCCC
This sequence comes from Methanoregula sp., assembly GCA_026625165.1. Classification (NCBI taxonomy): domain Archaea; kingdom Methanobacteriati; phylum Methanobacteriota; class Methanomicrobia; order Methanomicrobiales; family Methanoregulaceae; genus Methanoregula; species Methanoregula sp. Next base: position 427,685 of record CP112999.1, read on the forward strand.
AATAAAATCCACACTGCCAGATTTCACATTTATCCACCCCCCGGGGGACTTGGCAACGGCGGGCTGAAAAATGCAACAACAGGATATCTTCCGGAAATTTCTGATATAACTGATATAACCGGTAATATTTCATTAACAGCGAAAGTTGACACGGTTGCCGGCGAGAATAATATCTGGATGGAACGTATTGAAAGCGTACCTGACCAGTATCCTTTCATTGTCGGGATTGCTGAGAGTGTTCCATTCTCCATCGATCAGGTATTTGATCCCACGGCAGTCCCCAATCCCTTTGTCCCGGCAGATAACGATAAAAAATTTACCATAAAATATACCCTTCATGACCAGTTCGGCAACCCGGCGGGAAATCAATCCGTATATATCTACACATCACTAGGGGAGAACCTTGGCAACATCACGACCAATTCGGTTGGAGAAATATGGGTAACGTACGGGCCGAGAAGCACAAGTGTTAACGCAAACATTACTGCAATTGCGCTTGCCAACACATCAGTCAGCTGTTTTAAAACCGTTGAGTTCAGGAGCACTGAACCGATAATGATGCTTGTATCGGCAAATCCTGAGACAATGCCGAGTCTCGATGTAAAGAGTGACATGGTAGCAGATATCAAAGCGAAGGTGATGGATATCAGCGGAAATCCAGTCGCCGGACAAACTGTGACATTTATAATGGGTGCACCAGCCTATGATGGAACCTACAATATTACCGGATTGCCATCCCTGCTGTCAGCAAGTGCCTTAACTGATGCCGATGGATACGGGACGGTACAGTTCGTACCAGGGTCATTTTCAACAGACCCGAGTGCCCTCCACTATAGCGAAACTGCGACAGGCAGTGTAGTAATTACAGCTACGTGGACTCCCCCCAACAGTACAACCCAAACCCAAACGGTGACGGTTTACTGGAAGAACTACCCGTATCTCAGTGTAAAGACATATGTCGTTCCCCAGAGTGTGGCGCTCAACGAAACGTTTGATGTCACCATCGAGCTCTATGGCGACGGCTATAAAATGGTGCAACACCCGATTGATGTGATGCTCACCTTTGACAGGTCCGGGAGCATGGCAGGGACAAAGCTCACCGATGCCAAGACTGCCTCGAAATCCTTTATTGACCAGATGAATGCAACCCGTGATAAAGTTGGGCTCTATGCATATAGTGATACATTTCTCTTGAGAAATTCACTCACAAGTGCGTTTGCCTCTGTAAAAACTAATATTGATGCATTGACCGCAAGTGGTTATACGGGAACCAGGAGAGCACTCAAGGAGTCGATCGATAATGTCATTGCCAACCGCAACCCGGATCCCGAATCTGTACAGGCTGTAATTCTTATGACAGATGGTGAGTATAACTATTATGGATGCCCGCTTGCACGGGGAATAGGGTACACACCAACATATGCTTGGACAAGCACGTATACCAACAGGCACACTTGGATCAACGGATTGGGTGGAACAACCGGAGGTACAGGGAACCCGAATCTGTTCACTCAGCAGAATATGTCAATCTATGCACGAGATAATAACATCAGGGTTTATTCGATCTCGTTTGGGAGCGGAATCACACCGGGTTCGGTTACGTGGAACACTTTAGAGGTCCTCTCTAATGCAACCGGGGCGAAACATTTCCATGCAGCAACCGGTGCTGACCTGCTGGATATGTATACCCTGATCGCCGGGGAGCTGAAAACGTCTGCAGGCGTGAACACCACAATGGAATTGAAATTTGACAATGTGTCCATTAATAACGTTTCTGTTCCCGGAGGCAATGCATTCAACTATACCTATGTTCCTGGAATATCCACCCATATCACCAATAATTCATATGACGGGACCATCGATCAGACTGCTGACTGGATGGACGACCAAAACCTCTACTTTGATATCGGCACTGTGCACCTGGAGGAATATTGGAGGGGAACATTCAGGCTCAGGGCGATTTATGCCCAAGGGGGCAATGTCAATATCTTTGGTGACAACTCCATCATCAGCTTCAATAACAATGAAGCGACCCTGAAAATGCCCCTGACATGGGTGACCATCATCCCAAACCTCACAAACATAGGGATCAATTCCACCACTCTTGACGTGTCCAATCTCCAATCCACAGCTCCCGGAGTCATCAAGGATTTCATCCCGCTCCAGTGGGAGATCAATTATGATGGCAACGAGACGGTGACCGAACGGATCTCATATTCAAATAATGGCGGACTTACATGGGTGCTTTTCGATACAAACTACATCACCAAAGGTACCTTTACTGATTACTCCAGCCTGGACGTCCGTCTGCTGCCTCCCGGTGAATACTGGATCCGGGTGGATGCAAGCGCCCCAGATGCACCCAATGACCGGGAGACCCTTATTGCCCCGGTTACAGTTGGAACTGCCGGGCGTTCCTATATCAAACTCGAATAATTTTTATAAAAACGAGCGGACCCAGCGGGAATCGAACCCGCGTCCTTGGGTCCGAAGCCCAAGAGGATATCCTCTACCCCATGGATCCTTCTGCATCGTTTCTCATCAAAAGTTATTAAGCGTTTTCTCCCATATTCTATTGAATGATCCTCTCCGGTACTGAAATGCGCAACCGCCTTGGGGACAACTGTCTGCAGGGGAATCTGGTGATACGACCCTACAGTGACGATTGCCAGCAACCCGCTTCATATGATCTCCGTGCGAGTGACAATGTCATCCTTCATAAGGGCGCCTGTACACTCGTTTCCAGTCTGGAATGGGTGGAATTATCAGGAGATCTGGCCGGAACGCTCCGTTGCCGGTCATCACTGGGACGGAAGGGCATACTGCTCGGTGCTGGTTTCGTAGACCCCGGCTTTCGGGGGCAGCTGACGTTGTGCCTGACAAATTTAGGAACTGCAGATCTGGAGATTCACCGGAATGAACGTATAGTACAGATGGTCCTTCACGAAGTAAGGGGGGGGACCCGGCTCTACAATGGTCGTTATCAGGACAGCAAAGGAGTTGTGGGGGCGCACCAATCATGATTCGTACCGAGCGGAAATATATCGAGATTCTGAGAATTTTAAAGGAGCACCGGGATCCTGTCGGGGCAAAGCGGCTCTCGGAACTGATGGCGGAACGCGGGTTCATCCTGAGCGACCGTGCGGTTCAGTATTATCTCAGTTATCTCGATACGATGGGTTTTACGGAAAAGATCGGCAACCAGGGCAGGGTACTGACTCCGGCAGGATTCCAGGAGACCGATAATGCACTTGTCGATGACCGCATTGGTTTTATAATCTCAAAGCTCGAGCGTCTGGCATACCGAAGCACATTTGATCCTGTAACCGGGACCGGAGATGTAGCGTACAACCTTTCGGTTGTTCCTGAAGGATCGCTGGACCGCATCCGTGCAGCTTTTGACGAGGTTATAAAAACTGGATGCGGTTTCTTTTCCTCATATCGAATTATCGACCGTGACCCGCGGATTCCTGATGGCTTTGTGGGGCTTATCACAATCTGCAGCATCTCGATGGATGGCGTCTTTCAACGGAACGGAGTCCCGGTAAAGATGGCGTACGGGGGAAGGCTTGAGATTATCCACGGGACACCAAGACGGTTTGTTGACCTGATCGGTTATCGGGGGACAACCATTGATCCGCTCGAACTGTTCATATCTTCAGGACTCACATCGGTCAACAGCTACTGCAGAACAGGGACGGGTATTGCGCTCGCCAACGTGCGCGAAGTTCCTGCATCTTCGCAGAACCAGGTACAGGAGATCATCGGGCAGATGAACAAGTCGGGTTTTATTTTTCCTGTGAAGATGGGAAACCCGGTATTCAACCTTCCGCACAACCCATACCGGCTCTCGATTGTTGCGTTCAGTGGTCTTAACTTCATCGGCAACGTAGTGGAGCAGGGGTTCGAAATCAAAACCGAGATTGGTGCCGGGAATATCCCGTTTGCCAGAGTGATGGAGACGAACTGATCATCTTACCCAGCTGGCATCATCGTCACCAGACCCTTTTTTTCCCTGTTTTTTTGATGATAGCTCGTTTTCCTTTGGCCGTCCGGCAAGTTTGATGTCCGAAACAATGTCATCTTTTTCTCTGGACTCCCGTTCGCGATGAAGGTTTGTATGCAGGAGTGCATCATCCCTGACAACCTGCGGAATATCTTTTAACTTGAATATCTCCTGCTCAAAGATCCCATCTTTTTTTCGGGTGGGAGCCTGCCGGATCCAGTCATCGATACTAACGGTCTGATCGTTTTGCGGGGTTTCTGCACCGGACTCGCGGTCTTTTTGAGAGGTCTTATTCTCAGGAACCTTATTGTCGTGGGATGCCTCATCACCCTTTTTTTGAAGCACGATTTTTTTTGAGTCCTGCTTTTTATGGATCACATGACGTGAACCCGGGACCGGATCAGTTTTTTTTGGAGCCGCCTTATCAGCATCACTTGTCATGGGCTGATTTGAGGCCGCACCTGTTTCCGGTATTTTCCGGAGATGCCGATCCAGTTTTGTGTCCCGTCCTGTTATTGCCATCAACCGCTGCTTCTGCAGTTCCTTCTCAATCTTTTTTCGCTCCTGCTCTTTGAGTCTGGCACGGTCATCCAGAGACACCGGAATTTTATCCGGCAAATGGGGTGATTGCTGGGAAGCAAGTATCTTTTTTACAGGTATTGGCGCTCCTTTATCAGATGCCGGAATGGTGCCTTTAACCGGAGTCATCTCATATGGTTTATTAATGATTAAACGGCGCTGGCGCTGGACGGTTACCGGCTTGGTTTTTATTGGTTCTGGACGAGATCCCTCCACGGAATCCCTTGAATGCAGTGATGGGGGGGAAACTTCCTCAGATTTATCCGGTATTTTGTTTTTAGGAACGGAGATCATCTCGTCCCTGAGAACTGACGACCGGTGAGCCGTACCGGATGAAGCTGCAACAGGCCCTTTGCCGGAATTCTCACTGCTGACCGCAATTTCACCGGGTGACTGTTCCGCTTCAAGGTGTTGATTATACTGGGTGCGGATCTCTTTGATCTCCGAGATACGTGGAATATTTTCAAGCCCGGTCAGCATAATGATGATCGCAACAAATCTGGTGCTGGTCACCGGATAGTCGCCGGATCTCGTCTCAAGTCCGGCAATGCTGCGGTCGATCCATTTACGCACGGTCATATATCCTTTGAGGGAAAGCTCATGGGAGGGTCCCGCGATCAGCACGAGGGCTTTATGTGCGCTGGTCAGATCACAGGGCGTGGAGATCTCATGGTAGATTGCCTGCTTAGCCAGTTCCACGATCCTCGAGGCTCTCTTCTGGTGCTCATCGGCAAAAAAACCGGTCGGACGCAATTTCGAAAGAAAATCCAGGGGGTTTTGGGGGATTTGTTCAACGGCATATCCAATGGTGATAAAACCCATACCCTTCATCGTATTCAGGACTTCACCGGAATCAAGGACCACTTCTGCCAGTTCAATCCCCCCGTCCGCTTTAAATTCCCCTGCCCGGAGTATGAGGCTGATCCTCCTGACAATGGCATCATTGAGCAGGGAGTACATCTTCTGAACCGGGGATAGTACCCGGTCCGGCTTTTTTTTGAACCCCAATCGTGCTGCAAACTCCTCATCCTCATGCGCAAGGGTTTTCTGCTTGGATTTGATCTTTTTGTACCATGTCTCGTTATCAAAGAGGATTATCCCGTCAAGCATGGGAGACAGCATTTCAATATCGTCTGCAGCTTTTGCTGAGCATTGCTCCCCCTCAGAAAGGCATGGCAGCGTGACAAGCCCGAAGATCGGCTCCACCATCGAAGAACGAAGCGCTGCAATAATATGGGATGCAGAGTCAACAATCGCGCCCCCCAGCCCGGCACAGATAAATATTGCATCGGTTTCACCCGTTGCCATTGTCTGGACGCGTGCAGTCACCTCTGCAATGTCAATGGTTGCTGATGTCCCGGTATCCGGAGAGTCCTGCGGACTGGTGATGTCGATGGGAGGGAAATAAATCTTGGACGATTCTGGAAGCCCGGTGAGTTGTGAGAGGCTGTCGGAATCGACGTCGACAGCAAGCGCCTGAACGCACACCACCTTGCTGCTCCGACGGTCTGTGCGGTAGAGCACATCCACAATTCTCCCCCCTGCCCCGCCAAGGCCAATCGCCAGGATCCGCATATCAGACGCCGCTTATGGTACTGGTAAATTTACCCGAATTTCGTGTTAAATTATTGGTTGGTATTAGTTCAATATCTTATAGGATTTGACATCGGGATTTAATGTTTCGATCAGGCCGGAGTCAAAAGGTATTAAAAGGATTACTGCAGCCCGGAACATGAGAAAAATTAATTTTATACGATCGGTCAAATAACCTTCAAACTTCCTATCGAACCATGAAATCTTCCTGCGTTCATCTCCGATACAACGATCGAATTAAAAAATCCGACAAGAAAATCAGGCCTTTTTGTCTGATTTGACCATAATCAAGCGCCACATACAAAATTAAATGATAATTTATTTAAGTGCGTGTACGGTAATACTCCATGAGGTGAACTAGCCTTGTCATATGGAATTGAATTTGTCCCAGGAAATGTCAATGTGAAGCAAGTTGTCAACTTCTGCAAACTTGCAGAGTCTAAGGACATCGACTTCGCATGGATCACAAACCACTACAACAACCGCCACTGCTACCCCACCCTCGCCGCAATCGCGCAGGCAACATCGACCCTGAAGATGGGTCCGGGTATCATGAACTCATTTACCGACACTCCCGCCGCAATGGCATCCTTCTTCTGCACACTCAACGAAATCTCTGACGGGCGTGCAGTCCTCGGTATCGGCCCCGGTGACCTCTCGACGCTCCCGAAGCTTGCGATCAACGCTGAAAAGCCGGTTGCCCGCCTCGAGGAGGCAGTCATACAGATCCGGAAGCTCTGTGCCGGTGAGGAAGTTAAAAAGTCCGGTATGAAGTTCTTCGATTACGATGGTGCCAAGCTTACCGGTGTCAACCTGCCAGGCAAGAAAGGAGTGCCAATTTACATTGGTGCACAGGGACCTAAGGTTCTTGAACTCGCCGGAAAAGTCGGTGACGGTGCACTGATCAACGCATCCAACCCCAAGGACTTCCAGATCGCCATCCCGATCATCAAGAAGGCAAGCGATGCAGCAGGCAAGAAGACCTTTGATGTCGGTGCATACACTGCGATGTCGATCGACCAGAGCGAGAAGAAGGCACGCAATGCTGCAAAGATTGTTGCAGCATTCATCGCAGCCGGCTCCCCGCCGGAACTGCTCACCCGTCATGGTCTTGACCTCAACAATGTCGCAAAGATCAAGGCGGCACTCGGAAAGTTCGACTTCAAGACGGTCGGAGAACTTGTCGGAGACAAGGAGATTGATGCATTCACCATTGCAGGAACTCCTGAAATGGTCAAGGCAAAGTGCGCAGACCTCACCAAGGCCGGCGTCACCCAGATCATCTTCGGTTCACCACTCGGTCCCGACATGACCAACTCCATCCGCCTCCTCGGCAAGTACGTTGTATAATCTTATTGTACAACCTGCCGGATCGGCTGCAGGGCGATACTGCCAATCATGGTAATATCCCCCAATCTTTTTTATTTCTTTGAAAAATTCCAAGGCAATTACATGAAAAATGCTATCTTGATATCGGACGATAACAGAAGATGAGAGGACATGTTTACGGTTCGGGAGATTCCCGTCATGGGAGGGGGAATACTGCAGGAACGAAAAGAACTGTATACCGGGCTCCGGTGCAAAATAAGCCCTGAACGATTAAAACGCCATATCAACCTGTCTGTTCACGTGCCTGCTGATTCTGCCGGTTGCCCGTTCTGCCCCGATCAAGTCCTGGCCGTTACACCTACATTCTCTGATAAAAAACGTGTAATTAAAGGTGAGAGTGTCACCTTCCCCAATCTCTTCCCGTTTGCCCAGTGGCATACCGTTACGGTGATAACTAAGGCCCACACTGTCCTTGAATTCTCGCATCGCCAGATTGCCGATGCTCTCTCAGCACAGATCGAGACCCTCCGGCGTTTCGATGGATACCCAAGCATCAACTGGAATTTTTTACCATCAGCCGGAGCCAGTCTCGTACACCCCCATATGCAGGCACTCTCTGACAGGCGCCCGTCAGCGATTGCAGAACGGTACCTCAGTGCAAGCAAGCGCTACCGCAGCACCCATGGCGAATCGTACTGGGAGGCTGTCAGAAGACAGGAACGAGGTTCGGAAAGGTACCTTTTTGGGGATGAGATCCTCTGGCACGCCCACGCGGTCCCGTTGGGCGAAAAAGAGGTGCGTGGGATCCTCACGTTATCCGAAATCGGCGAACTTGAGAATTATGTCGAAGAGCTGTCAAATGATATTCTCACAGTGATCTCACTTTACGAAAAACTCGGAACACATGCGTTCAACATGGCACTCTTTTTGGATAAAGCGGGTGGGGATCACGGATTTTGTGCATTTTGCTCGTTTATCTCCCGCATCAACCCGAATCCCCTGTCAACAAGCGATTCGGCGTTTATGGAGCGCCTGCACCTGGAGCCGGTGATCCTGACCCTCCCGGAGGATCTTGGCAGGTACTACAGGAATAAATAAAAAAAAGGGTTCGGATTAATTTACTCGAATTTTGCGACGAGTTTGTTCTTGGATACGATCACGCCGTCTTTCTTGTGCGGCTTGCGGATTACGCCATCGCATCCCTTCTCAATCTCGCGGGCTTCATCACAGAGTACTGCTGCAACTTTCATCATCTCGTGCGCACTGGCAACGATCGGGATGTACTTCTCCCATTCCTTGGTCATGAAGCATCCCTTTACATTGACCATTGCGACTGCTGTTGCAATCTCATAGGCAGCGCGTGCTTTTGCAAGTGCGTAAGGGTTGGTGAACTCGCCGTCGACTGCCTTGTCTGTGGTCATGATAATCTTGGGGAGCTCAAGGGCATCGCCCTTCTTACCTGCCTTGACCTGATCGATGACTTTGTCAATTCCCTGCTGAAGCTTGCGGAAGGCACCGGTGAGGGCGAGAACCTTCACAAGGTTGCCGTTGTAGTCTGCCATCTCGACGGGATCGAGGAACTCTCTGCGGGCACCGATCATGGCGTCGGCTTTCATGATGATGTAGCCGAACTTGCTTGCCTTGATGCCCTCCCATTCCTTCTTGGTGGTCACATCATCGGTGATGACGATGCAGGGAATACCTGCTGCGGCAAGCGCCTCGCGTGCACCGGTTGGGCCGGGAAGCACACCATTTGGGGAAACAACAATACAGAAGTCCGGTTTCCATGCCTTCATGTTGGATACGACACGGTCAATATCCTCCGGCTGGAGCTTTGTACCGCTCGTTGCCATGAATGTCTGCATATCTTCACGGTCTGCTCTCTCATCAAGGAGCAGTTCGGCCATTACACCGCTTGCAATATTGCCTAATTTGGCAACTCCGACTTTAACAACCATCGTTTACACCTCGTTTTGTAACACGATATTATGACCGAGTTTCGATATAAAGATTTTGAATTGACCTTTCCTCGTGACGCTTTCGTGAAAAATTAATATTTTTTTGATTTTTAAAAAAAAATTGCACGGATTTTTTGCGGCTTATAAAAAAACTGCATTTTAAAGTTAACAAAAAGTGTTTAAATTTTGCGTGTTGATCAGATAGTATGAAAGACGGGTTACTCACCGAACGGCAGATGGAGGTGTTGAGGTACCGCAAACAGGGATTGACCCAGCAGCAGATCGCCGACATCATTGCTACCTCAAAGGCAAATGTCTGTACAATCGAAAAATCTGCAATGGAAAATATCCGCCGGGCAAAGGAAACACTTGATTTCCTGTACACACTCGACTCGACTCATCTCTGTACAATTCCTTCCGGCACCGATCTCTTTGATGTGCCCATATTGATCTTCTCAGAAGCGGAGAAGATAAATATCAAGGTAAAATACGATACGATATCACTCATCAACCATATGAGGGAGTCCCGCCCGAAAAGCTACAAAGGACGGTCACTTTCGGAAAATATCGATGTGTACATTACCAATACCGGGGATATTTATTTCGGATAAGCAACCCGCAGATATCCGGAAATCAGGGTTGAAGAGATGGGATTATACCCGTTGTTCAACAAGGGGGATTCAACACCTTCCGGTCTGGGTTGCACCATGAGGATATCTTTATAATGTTTTTTATACAATAATTAAGGAAGCCGATATGAAGAAGTCCTATGGGCTGGTGCAGGGGATCTCCTCCTGCATCAGATCCTGACGGCGGGCTTTGGGATCAGGATATCAGATCCCGCACTGCCGGAGGATTTCTTTGATTGGTGAACTCCGTGCATATAATATGGGCGGAAAAGCCGAGAAGGAGTTGTGATCCGTCACAACGGGCTGACAAGGTAGGTCTGACAACAGCGCATGGGTGGACGTCAATAAGACGAGCCTGTTCCTCTGGGTGCCGGCGTGCAAACCCAAAAAGGATGCGTTATCGTCAGGATCTCTTTCGCGAGACAGGAATGCCGGTTTGTCCGGCAGTTCCAGAACCGGGCGAGGTTTAAACATCGTCAGGCATTGGTGGAAGCGCACCATTAGAATGGCTGTGCCACCTGTCTGACAAAAGATCAGGGATCGCCCCGGTTCCGCGTGTTGGCGTCTGTAATGAGCGTAAAAAAATACACTCATTCTCGGAATATTAACAGTTCGTAACGAATTGAGAAAAACCTACACGCATTATAAGGATTGATAAATTCATGCCAAAGATTAACAGACCACGCAGGGGTTCGCTTGCATACAGCCCGAGAACACGTGCAAAGAGCCCGATCCCCAGATACCAGTCATGGCCTGCCTACGATGGTGCGCCTATTCTGCAGGGGTTTGCCGGCTATAAAGTAGGTATGACGCATGTGATCATGGTGGACGACCATAAGGACAGTCCTACTGAGGGCAAAGAGATCATGGTGCCTGTTACCGTGATCGAGGTCCCTGCCATGAAGATCGCAGCAATCCGTGCCTATTCACGGGATACGTATGGAAAGCATGCGCTGACCGAAGTCTGGTCGGAGCAGCTCGACGACGTGCTCGGCCGCCGAATCACCTTGCCAAAGGACTATAACCCCGAAAATGCCAGAAAGGCGCTCACCGATGCAATCGCGGCAGGAAAAGTCGCGGAACTCCATGCTGTCATGTACACCCAGCCGGTCACCCTCACAGGAGTGCCCAAAAAAGTGCCCGACCTCATGGAGATCAAGGTTGCCGGGGGGGCGATCGACAAGCAGTTCGAATTTGTCATGGGCCTGCTCGGAAAAGAGGTGAACCTGACAAATGTTATCCAGATCGGAACATATGCAGATATCACCGCGATCACAACCGGAAAGGGGACGCAGGGTGCAGTAAAGCGCTGGGGCATCATGCTGCGCAAGCGCAAACACTCCCGCGGGAAAAAGGAGCGGCACATCGGCACACTCGGCCCGTGGAACCCGCACCACGTCCGCTGGGAAGTCCCGCAGATGGGGCAGATGGGGTTCCAGCAGCGCACCGAATTCAACAAGCGCATCCTGAAAATCGGGGAGAACGGAAGCGAGATTACACCAGCCGGAGGTTTCCTCCACTATGGTGTGCTCAACAGCCCGTATGTCCTGATCAAGGGGTCCATCCCGGGCCCCGCCAAGAGACTGGTGCGTATCCGTCCCGCAATCCGGCAGGGCGAACATATTGTCCGAATGCCTACGGTCCAGCACGTGAGCGTCCAGAGCAAACAGGGGTGATCACATGAAAGCACAGGTTAAAACCATTGAAGGCGGAGTTTCACGGGATATTGATCTCCCTGTCATGTTCACAGAGGAGTTCCGTCCAGATCTGATTAAAAAAGCGGTCATGGCACTCCAGAGTACCCGCAGACAGCCTCACGGGACATATCCCTATGCAGGTATATGTTCCTCTGCAGTCGGCTGGGGAAGCGGGCGTGGTTCATCGCACGTACCCCGAATCAAGAACGGTTCGCGCGCTGCCAAAGTCCCGCAGGCAAAGGGTGGGCGGGAAGCACACCCGCCGGTTGTTGCAAAAGTGCTCATCAAGCAGATCAACCAGAAGGAAAAACAGAAGGCGTTCCGGTCAGCAATTGCAGCGAGTGTGCAGGAAGAACTCGTCCGCAAACGGGGGCACCTCTTTGAAGGGGCAGTGCCGGTTGTTTTTGAGGACAAGTTCGAGACCCTCAGCCGCACACAGGACGTCATCTCAGCGCTCACCGCAGCCGGTGTGTTCCAGGATGTCGAGCGGGCAAAGGAGAGCAAAAAAGTCCGTGCAGGCAGGGGCAAGATGCGCGGTCGCCGGTACAAGCAGCGCAAGAGCCTGCTCATCGTAACTTCCGGCTCACCCCTGCGTTCCGCACGCAACCTTGCCGGTGTCGATGTCGTAACAATCGACCAACTCAACGTCGAACACCTTGCACCGGGTATGCAGGCAGGAAGGCTCACAGTCTGGACGGAAAGTGCGCTCACAAGGCTGGAGGGGAGATAAATGATCCTCAAGTATCCATTTGTCACGGAAAAGGCAATGGTCCTGCTCGAGAACCAGAGTAAACTCCAGTTCCTTGTCCGCAGGGAAGCGACCAAGACCCAGATCAAGCGCGAGATCGAGAAAGCGTTCGACCAGAAAGTGACCAGCATCCGCACCCTCATGAATACCCATGGGGAGAAAAAAGCGATCGTGAGTTTCGAGAACGAAAAAGCCGCAGAGGAGATCCTCAGCCGGCTCGGTATTATGTAGGTGGGAACCATGGGACATCGTATTACAACTCAGAGCAGAGGCAAAGGAGGGCCGACATACCGTGCACCATCCCACCGGTATAAGGCAGAACTCCGGCATATCGGGGATGGCTCTGCCACGGTGAACGGCTCGGTGATCGATATCGAGCACGATCCGGCGCGCAATGCGCCGATAGCACTCGTCAGGCTCGAAGACGGAAAAAAGACATACATGCTTATCACAGAAGGCATTGGTGTCGGGGCAGCCGTCGCATGGGGTGCGGATGTTGAAGTAAAGAATGGCAACACCCTGCCCCTTGAGAATATCCCGACAGGCTCGTATATCTGCAACATCGAATCCCGGCCAAACGATGGCGGCAAGTTCGTCCGCTCCTCCGGAGTGCAGGCAATCGTTGTCGACAAGACCTCCGACCGTGTCGGCGTCCGGATGCCGAGCGGCAAGACAAAATGGTTCAGTTCCCAGTGCCGGGCGACCATAGGCATTGTTGCAGGCGGGGGACGCGTTGAGAAACCGTTCGTAAAAGCCGGCAACAAGCACCATAAGATGAAAAATACCGCGTCCAACTGGCCCCGCGTTCGCGGGGTTGCAATGAACGTGATCGACCACCCGTTCGGTGGTGGCGGTCACCAGCACACCGGTCGCCCCAAGACGATCGCACGCGGCACATCTCCCGGAAGGACGGTAGGACACGTGGCTGCACGCAGGACAGGTAAGAGCAGGAAGTGATTGGTATGGCAGCACCCAGAAAGACACAGAAAAGGATGCCCCGGCGGCGTGAAGAGTTCACCTACCGCGGGTACAAGATTGACGAGCTGAAAGCGATGGGGTTGACTGAACTCCTTCCTATCATGCCAGCACGTGCACGCCGCAAGGTGGTACGAGGCCTTTCCCGCGGCGAAGAGACGCTCCTTGGAAAGATCCGCGATGGTGACCAGAAGATCCGGACCCACCTCCGCGACATGATCGTCCTGCCGGAGATGGTGGGAAGGACAATCGAGATTTATACCGGCAAGGAATTTGTAAAAGTTGAGTTCCAGCCGGAGTCGGTTTTCCACTACCTTGGTGAGTTTGCACTGACACGAAAGAGGGTTACCCACGGTTCCGCAGGTATCGGAGCAACGAGGGGCAGCAAGTACGTTCCGCTGAAGTGATGGACATGGCACGAATTGCATATTCACAAAAACTGGAGGGCGAAAACTTCGCCCGTGGAAAGGCAAACGAGCTTTCCATATCGCCCAAACATTCGATAGAGATTGCCAGTTACATCAGGCACAAGCGGATAAACGACGCGATCGCGTATCTATCCGATGTCATCGCGCTGAAAAAAGCAATCCCGTTCCGGCGGTTCAACCGGAATGTAGCGCACAAACGCGGACTTCCCGACAAATGGGATGCAGGCAGATACCCGGTCAAGGCATCAAAAGCGTACATCCGGCTGCTTGAATCGGTCAAGAAAAATGCAGAATACCTCGGTCTCGATGCAGAGAAACTCGAGATCGTCCTTGTTACTGCAAACCGCGGGAGGGCTCAGAAAGCCTTCTTCCCCCGTGCCATGGGTCGTGCTACCCCTAAGGTTCGTGAAACCGTCAACATCGAGATTGTGGCAAAAGAGGTGGCGTAATGGCCGTGGAAAGGAAATTTATCGCAGAAGGTGTCCGGAAAGCCCGCGTGGAGAAGTACCTGACCAAGGAACTGAAGCGTGCGGGATACGGCGGCATGGATATTGCCAGGACTCCGCTTGGAACTCAGGTCACGATCTTTGCGGAAAAACCCGGAATCGTGATTGGGAAGGGCGGAAAGCTGGTCCACCAGCTGACCCAGGACCTTGCCCAGAAGTACAATGTCGAATCCCCCCAGATCGAGGTCCAGCAGGTGGCAAACCCATCTTTTAACGCCCAGATCATGGCGGAAAGGCTCGCAAACGCTCTTGAGCGGGGCTGGTACTTCCGCAAAGCGGGAACCAGCATCCTGCGCCGGGTCATGGACTCCGGTGCACTGGGATGCCAGGTCATTATCGCCGGTAAACTTACCGGTGCACGTGCGAGGACCCAGAAGTTCACCGAGGGGTACATCAAGCACTGCGGTGAACCCAGCAACACAATTGTCGAAAAGGGCTACGCGGTTGCGATCAAGAAACTCGGTGTCATCGGCGTGCAGGTCAAGATCGTCCCCGCCGGTGCAAAACTTCCGGACCACTTCGAGGTCATCGAGCAGGAGAAGGCAAAACCGGCACAGAAGGGCGTTGTCCCTAAAGCCGGTAATGATGCAGACGATGAACCTGCTCTCCCCGATGATATCGATCACGTGGAGGGACGGTAATGGCGATATTCAGGGCAAAGGATGTCCAGCAGCTTTCTGATGTCGAACTGCAGGAACAGATGGGAAAGCTCCGCATGGAGCTCGTCCAGCATTACGGCAAGGTGAGCGCCGGGGGAGCAACGGAAAACCCCGGGCATATCCGTGAATTACGCAGGACGATTGCCCGCATGATGACCGAGCAGAACCGCAGGAGAACTGCATGATCTCTGTCCAGAACATCCTGTCCCACGAATTGATCGGGCTTGATGTTCTGGTAGTTGCCGCGAGCAACCCCACTCATATCGGGGTGAACGGAACCATCATCGATGAGACAAAAAATATGCTTGCCATCAGGACAGTGCGGGGGTTCAAACAGATCCCCAAACGGCACAGCATATTCCGCATACACCTTCCCGAAGGCCGGATTGTTGAGATCGATGGATCAGTAATCTCGCTGGCTCCTGAAAAGAGGATCAACCTGCAAATCAAAAGAGGATACCATAATGGCACTAAACATAGGATTGAACGTCCCGGCTCCAAAACAGGAATGCAAGGACGTTAATTGTCCGTTTCACGGCAGTTTACCGGTGCGCGGCCAGGTGATCACCGGTAAAGTCGTGAGCGATCGTATGATGGGAACGGTCGTAGTTGCACGTAACTACCTGCACTACGTCCGGAAATACAAGCGGTACGAAAAACGCAGCTCAAAGATCCATGCGCACAATCCCCCCTGCATTCAGGCAAAGGTTGGCGACATGGTAAAGATTGCTGAATGCCGTCCGCTCTCGAAAAGCACGACCTTTGTCGTTGTGGAGGTCGGGCAGCAATGAAGGCAAAGCAGTCCAAGACTCCCCGCGCACTTGCCACAGGGACGAGACTTGCCTGCGCCGATAATACCGGTGCCAGAACAGTGCAGATCATCTCTGTCTTTGGATACCATGGTGTCCGGCGCCGCCAGCCCAAGATGGGGCTGGGCGATCTCGCGACAGTGAGCGTGCAGAAAGGCACACCCGACATGCGCCGCAAGCTCGTGCGGGCCGTGGTCATACGGCAGAAAAAAGAGATGCGCAGACCAAACGGGCTCCGGGTCTCTTTCGAGGACAACGCTGTCGTAGTAGTCGATGAAAAGAACGAACCAAAGGGAACCGAGATCAAAGGACCAGTCGCACGCGAAGTGGCAGAGCGGTTCCCGAAACTTGGCTCCATGGCCACCATCATCGTATGAGGTAAAAAGCATGGTACGAATTGAAAGCCACCAGCCAAGAAAACAGAGAAAGGCGAGGTACACGGCGGCATCACACGAAAAGACAAAATTTTTAAACGCACCGCTCTCGCCTTCCTTAAAAGAGAGATACGGAAAAAAGACCCTGCGTGTGGTCAAGGGCGATACGGTCAAACTGACCCGTGGGGATTTTACCGGGGACGAGGGGGTTGTTGATCTGGTCGATACCGGAAAAGCAAAACTTGTTGTCCACGGCGTATCTTCAACCAAAGCCGACGGTACTGAAGTGCCCCGGGTAGTCGATGCATCCAAGGTCCAGATCACGAAGCTGAACCTGAATGACAAACGCCGCGAAGAGAAACTGGGGGAGGGAAAATAGATGTCTGACCACCTGAAGCGACTCAATGCCCCGGACTCGTGGCATATTGCAAAAAAGACCAACACGTTCATCACAAAGACGTCCGCGGGTCCGCACAATGCGAACGCGCTGCCGGTAGCGGTCTGGCTCCGGGACCGGATGGGTTTTGCCCGGACGATGAAAGAAGTCAAACAAATACTTGCCCAAAAAGATCTCATTATTAATGGCAAACCATGCAGGGACCCGAAGATGGGAATCGGGATCTTTGACGTAATCGCGTTCCCGAAGATCCAGAAATATTACCGGATCCAGAGGGATGACCACGGACGGCATGCTTCTGTGGAGATCAGCCCTGAAGAGGCAAAAATCCGGCTGAGCAAGATCCGGAACAAGACAATTATTTCCGGGGGGCGTGTCCAGCTCAACCTCAGGTTCGGTGCCAATATCATTGCCGATAACACCTATAAACCCGAAGACACGGTGGTCCTGTCGCTTGAACCCGAAACAAGGTTTAAAATTATTGATCATTTCCCGTTCGCAAAAGGCAACATGGCAATGATCATCGGCGGAAGGCACTCCGGTAAAGTTGCACGGATTGTTGAAATTGTCAAGACTTCGGGCAGCGTCCCGAATAAGGTCATCCTTGAGGACGAAGCGACCAAGAGCCGGTTCGACACCATTCTCCCGTATATCTATATGGTAGGAAGGGAAAAACCCGCAATCACAAACCAGGGTGGTGAACAGTGACCGCAATGCGTGATATCTATGTCGATAAGGTTGTTGTCCACATGGGAGTCGGCGAAAGCGGCGAAAAGCTCGTCAAGGCCGAGGAGATCATGAAGACGATCACCAAACAGACCCCGGTAAGAACCATTGCAAAGAAGACCCAGCCGGCGTTTTCCGTAAGGAAGGGGGCACCGATCGGGTGCAAGGTGACACTGCGCGGAAAGCACGCACAGGAGTTTGTCAGGACGTCGTTGGGTATCATCGAGAGGATCCTGTTTGAGAACCAGTTCGACAAAAGCGGTAACTTCTCGTTTGGTATCGAGGAGCACACGGATTTCCCCGGCATGTCATATGATCCGCAGATCGGCATCTATGGCATGGACATCAACGTTGTCCTTGAGCGGAGGGGCATCCGGATCACCCGCCGGCGCACTGAGCAGAAGAAGCTCCCGGAAAAGCAGCGCGTGAAAAAAGCGGATGCGATTGAATTCCTCAAACATAACTTTCTGGTGGAGGTGCGCTGATGGCAGGAGAGAGAAAAAAGAAATACGGGCGTGGTGCGAGCGAATGCAAGATGTGCGGGCGCAAACAGGGACTTGTGCGCAGGTACCACATCATGTTCTGCAGGCAGTGCTTCCGCGAATGGGCCCCGAAAATGGGCTTTAAGAAAATGAGCTGAGGGTGAAACAACATGACACGTTCAAATCCAACAGCAGACGGGATGTGCACCCTCAAGAACGCCGGGGATACCGGAAAGTCTGAATGCACCATCGAGCCCGCAAGCAAACTTCTGGGCGCCATGCTGCGCATAATGCAGGAATCCGGCTATATAAAAGGTTTCGAATTTGTTGAAGATGGCAGGGGCGGGCAGCTAATCGTGCACCTGACCGGAAAGATCAACAACTGCGGTGCGATCTCACCGCGGTTCTCGGTTCAGCTTGAGGAAATGGAATACTGGGAGAAACAGTACCTGCCGGGTAAAAACTTCGGTATTCTCATGCTCTCCACATCTCGCGGCGTCTTGTCACACGAACAGGCGAGAAAAGAGGGCATCGGCGGGGAACTCCTCGGGTATGTCTATTGAGGTGGGGACATGACAACAGTACGGAAAATCAAGATCCCCGAGGGGGTCAAAGTTCATCTGGACGGCCCCATGCTCAAAGTAACAGGGCCCAAAGGACAACTCGAGCGTAATGTCCGGTTCCCGCAGGTGACCGTAACAAGCGACGGAAAAGAAGTTATTATTGCCACGGAATCAGGGAAGAAGGCGATCATCGCCATGGTCGGCACCTTTGAGGCGCACACCAAGAATATGTGCAAAGGGGTCCTGAACGGATTCGAATACCACATGAAAGTTGTGTACAGCCACTTCCCCATCCAGCTCAAACTGCAGGGCAGCAGACTTGAGATCAACAATTTCCTCGGTGAGAAAAAGGCGCGGTATGCAAAGATCGAGCCCGGAGTTACAGCAAAGGTTGCAAGCGACGAGGTCATCCTGACCGGCATCAACCGTGAGCTGGTCGGCACGACAGCGGCAAACATTGAACATGCCACACACATCCGGGACCGCGACCCGCGTGTGTTCCAGGATGGCATATTTATCGTTCAGAGGGGCTGAATCCAATGGCAGACGAAATTAGGCGACTGATTCAGGTCAGAACCCAAAAAGGTGCGAGGTTCAAGCGCGATGGTTTTGGCAAGAAATCGCAGCTCTCCGATTCGTGGAGAAAGCCCCGCGGGCAGCACAACAAGCAAAGGGAGCAGAAAAAGGCAAAAGGCAACCTCCCTAAGCCCGGATTTGGCAGTCCGGTTGCAGTCCGCGGCATGCACCCGAGCGGTTTCTACGAGGTGCTGGTACATTCCACCGACGACCTTGAAGGACTGGATGCAAAGACACAGGCTGTCCGGATTGCTGCAAAGGTTGGAAACCGCAAACGTGCAGGAATTCAGGAAAAAGCCCTGTCAGCAGGTCTGAAGATCCTCAATGCACGGGAGACCACTTCCTCTTTAAAGAAAACACCGGCCGCACCAGTAAAGGCAAAGGAAGAGAAACCCTCAAAGAAAGAACACGAGAAAACGGCAAAGCCAAAACCCGCCAAAAAAGCAAAAGAGGCTCCCAGGGCAAAGGAAGAGAAGAAAGCACCGGCAAAACCTGATTCAAAAAAGACCGTAAAATCCGGGACGGCAGAAGAGAAGCCAAAGAAGGCAAAAACACCAAAAATCCAGAAAGCAAAGGCTGAAGCCGCGCCAGAGGAAAAACCCAAAAAATCCTCAAAACCAAAGTCTGAGTCTGCAAAAGGGACGAAGACAAAACCCAAGGCTGCGTCAAAACCGGCCACGAAACCTAAGAGAAAGGCCGGCACAGAGGTGAAGGACAATGAGTGATCTTGCCAGTCAGAAGCGTATCGTCGCAGCAGTCCTCAAATGCGGTGTGAACCGGGTCTGGTTTGACCCCGAACGACTCTCCGATATTGAAAACGCCATATCACGCGAAGACCTGCGGGTGCTTGTTAAGGAAGGCGCAATCAAAGCGCGCCAGAAAACAGGTGTGAGCCGCGGCAGGGCACGGGCAAAGATTGCAAAGCGATCTTACGGGCACTGCAAGGGGCCCGGTCGGCGGAAGGGCGCAGCAGGCGCCCGCCATCCCGGCAAGCGGTCATGGATCCAGAAGATCCGCGCAATCAGAAAAGCACTGGTTGCGCTCCGCGAAGCCGGGACCATCGACCCGCACATGTACCGGATTCTCTACCGGAAAGCAGCCGGCGGACAGTACAGGAGTGTCGCACACATGAAAGCGCAAATGGAGATTCTCTCCGGGAGGATGAAGTAACATGGCGACAGGAGCAAGGTATTTTGTCCCCTTCCGCAGGCGGAGGGAGGGCAAGACCGATTACTATCAGCGGACAAAGCTGGTCGTCGCTGATGTGCCCCGGATGGTCGTACGAAAGACCAACCGGCATATCATCATCCAGCTGGTCACTGCCGAGATGGCCGGTGACCGCACGCTGGTCGCGGCAAATTCATCGGAACTTGCAGAATTCGGTTACAGGGGTTCGACATCCAGCACACCGGCAGCATACCTGACCGGGCTGCTCTTCGCGGCAAAGGCACGCAAAGCAAACTATGGAGCAGCGGTGCTGGATATCGGGCTCAACCGCGCAACTCCCGGTGCACGTGTCTTTGCGGCACTCAAAGGGGCGGTTCAGGGCGGGCTGGCAATCCCTCACGGCGAGAAGATCCTGCCCGATGAAGCACGGGTCAAGGGTGCGCATATTGCTGCATACAACAAGAATGCAGGAGATCTCGTAAAGAATGTCGAACAGGTGGCAGACGCCATAAAAAAGGAGCTGGTGTAAATGGCATATGAAAAGGAAGAGTGGCGCCCGGTCACCGGTCTTGGCAAACTCGTAGCCTCGGGGGATATCAAGAGCATCGACTCGGTGCTTGAGAGCGGAAGGCCGATCAAGGAACCCCAGATCGTGGATAAGTTCCTTCCCGATCTCGAGGACGAAGTTCTCGACATCGCTATGATGCAGCGGATGACCGACTCAGGCCGCCGTGTACAGTTCCGTGCGGTTGTCATAGTCGGCAACCGGAACGGGTACATCGGTTTTGGCCAGGGAAAGGATGTCCAAGTCGGCGATGCAATCAAGAAGGCAATCATAAAAGCGAAGATGAATATCGTCAAGGTCAGGCGTGGTTGCGGCAGCTGGGAATGCGGGTGCGATATCACACATTCGATCCCGATGCAGGTTAAAGGGACAGCCGGCAGTGTCCGTGTCACTCTCAAACCGGCACCGCAGGGCATCGGGCTTGTCACCGGTGACGTGAGCAAGAAAGTTCTCGAACTTGCAGGCATCAAGGATGCATGGACATTTGCCCGCGGGCAGACCCGCACAACGATCAACTTTGCAAAAGCAACATTCAACGCACTGAAGCAGACGAATATGACAAGAATCGGGGGGTCCCCGTAATGTACGCGGTCGTACAGGTCCGCGGCGTTGTGAATACCCGCCGTGACATCAAGGATACGCTCAAGATGCTCCGCCTGCACCACATCAACCACTGCGTGCTCGTCTCCGACACTCCTGAAAACCTCGGGATGATCCGGAAGGTCAAGGACTATGTGGCTTATGGCGAAGTTGATGCAGCCACCATCGAGACGCTGCTGCGCACACGCGGGCGCGTGATCGGCGATGCAGCACTGACCGATGATTATATCAAAGCGAATTCAACTTTCAGCGGCATCGGGGAGTTTGCACTGGCGCTCTCGAGCGCCGAGGTACGACTCCGGGACATTCCCGGGCTAAAGCCGGTACTGCGTCTCCATCCCCCGCGAAAAGGCTACAAGACAACGAAGCGCACATTTGTTCAGGGTGGAGCGCTTGGCTATTATGGTCAGGAGATCAACACTCTCCTCTATAAAATGAGGTGAAGGGATGCCAACCAACAAACGTTCAAAATACCGCGGATCGCGGACATGCGGGGGCGGGACACACAAGAACCGCCGCGGTGCGGGCAACCGTGGCGGGCGGGGGCGCGCCGGCATCAACGCCCACCACTTTGTGAAATGGTATCTGGAATTCGATGGCCCGGTATTTGGGAAAGATGGTTTTGTGAACCAGACACAGGTAACCGTTTCCACAATTGATGTCGGGATAATCGACCAGATCGTGCCTTCGCTGCTTGCACAGGGTATTGCCAAAAAGGAAGGGGATGCAGTTGTGATCAATACCGCAGAAATGGGCATCGACAAGGTGCTCGGCAGCGGCAGGGTGACAAAAAAACTCAACATCTCTGCACCGGCATTTTCAGAGCAGGCAAAGGTTAAAATCGAAAAGATGGGCGGCAAGGCGCAGGTAGTCTGACCCCCACATTTTTGGTGAAACAATGGGAGAATTGCTGGATCGATTGGAACCCCTGCTCGCTGCGATGCCCGCAGTCAAGAGCCCGGAGGGGCATGTTCACTTCAAGAACAAGCTGGTGTGGACTCTTGCAGTCCTGATTCTGTATTTTGCGCTCACGAATATCCCGGTGTTCGGTCTCAGTCCCAGTTCGCAGGATGTATTCCTCTACTGGCGGGCGCTGCTTGCCGGTGCGAGTGGTTCGATCGTCCACCTCGGCATCGGACCAATCGTCACGGCATCCATCGTACTCCAGCTCCTGAAAGGTGCAGATATCCTGCATATCGATACGAGCGAGACCCGCGGGCAGGTCATGTATATGGGCCTCCAGAAGATCCTGATCATGGTCATGATCGTGATCGAGGCAGCCCCAAATCTTGTCGGCGGCTTCATGCGCCCTGATCCGACGATCGCACAGACCCTTTTTGGTGGCAACCTGTTTGCGGTCTCACTCCTGATATTTATCCAGATCTGTATCGGCGGTTTCCTTGTTTTTATGCTGGACGAAGTGGTGACGAAATGGGGTATCGGGTCCGGGGTCGGCCTCTTCATCATCGCAGGCATCTCCCAGGCCATCGTGAATGGTTTTATCAACTGGGTGCCGGTGAGTGACCCGTACCCGGTCGGGTTCTTCCCCCGGTTGATCGCGATCGGCATCGACGGGGCTAGCTATCTCCAGTATTTCGGAAAAGATCTCCTTGCCTTTGTCACTACGATTGCCATATTCTTAATCATCGTCTATGTTGAATCGACACGTATCGAGATCCCGCTCGCCCACGCACAGGTGCGCGGTGCGCGTGCCCGGTTCCCGGTGAAACTGATCTATGCCAGCGTTCTGCCGATGATCCTTGTCCGCGTCCTGCAGGCAAACATCCAGATGCTGGGCATGTTCCTTTCCAATATCGGCATCACGGTTCTGGGAAAGTTCAGCGACCAGCAGCCACAAAACGGGATCATGTATTTTCTTGCCCCGGTGAACGGGCCGCAGGACTGGATGTGGTGGATAACCGATCTCGGCCATCCTGCATGGGAGGTCATATTACGTCTTGGCATAGATATCACTTTCATGGTAGTGGGTGGTGCCATCTTTGCACTGTTCTGGATCAAGACTGCCGGGCTTGACTCAAAAGATGTCGCCCGGCAGATCCAGCTTTCAGGGATGTCAATTCCTGGCTACCGCCGCAACACGCAGGTGCTTGAAAAGTATCTCGACCGGTACATCCCCAAGGTTACGATCATCGGCGGAGTATTCATCGGTATCCTCAGTGTGGTTGCAAACCTGTTCGGTGTGATCGGTGCCGTGAGCGGCACCGGGCTGCTGCTTACGGTGAGCATCACGTACCGGCTGTATGAAGAGATCGCCAGCCAGCAGATCATGGAGATGTACCCGTTCATGCGGACATTCTTTGGCAAGGAATAATTGCAGGAAAAAGAGTATGGTCGGAAAAAAGGTCATCATCACCGGAGTACCGGGCGTCGGGAAGACGACGGTTGTCAACGAAGCATTAAAAAAGCTCAAGGGAGAAGGCATCGAATACCAGTCTCTCAATTTCGGGACGTTCATGTTCGAAGTGGCAATGGCAGACGGGACGGTCAAAGACCGTGACCAGATGCGCTCCCTTGACAAAACGGAGCAGAAGCGCCTGCAGCAGAACGCGGCTCAGGCAATCGCAAAAATAAAGGGCAACGTGCTGGTCGATACCCATGCATCGGTCAAGACTCCGAAGGGATATCTTGCCGGGCTCCCAGAATGGGTGCTGCGCGAGATCATGCCCGATCTCATCGTCCTTGTTGAAACCGATGATGACCAGATCCTGATGCGCCGTCTGAATGATGAAACAAGGAGCCGTGACAAAGAAGGCTCAAAAGCGATTGCCGAACACCAGCAGTTCAACCGCGCAATCGCCGCATCCTATGCAATGCTCACCGGCTGTACGATCAAAATAATCACCAACGCGGATTTCCTGCTCGACCATGCCGCCGATGACATGGCAGCTGTTCTCAGGTGAATGGATGGATTTTACAAAGATCTGGGAAAAATACGGTCTCTATATCGCGCTCGGCTTCATGATGCTGATGATGTTCTCATACAGCATACCCGGGCTCCGTGATTACGTCGGGCAGAGCATCGATGTCGTGTTTGCCCCGCTGGTCACGCAGTTCAAGATCCCATTCTTCATCCTAATCGTAATCCTTTCCGCAATTACGGGACTGTACTCCTCGATCATCCAGAAATACACCATTGATTATGAAAAAATGGCAACCTCGCAGGAGCGGATGAAGGAGTTCCAGACGGAATACCGTGAGGCGCAGCTCTCGCAGGACGAAAAACGGATCAAGAAGCTGGAGGCAAAGAAGGACCGGGTCATGAAGGAGCAGCTCGAGTTATCCCAGCAGCAGTTCAAGCCGATGGCATACATCCTCGTCCTGACCGTCCCGATCTTTTTCTGGCTCCTGTACCGTCTGGGCCAGATCCACAGCACCATCATCATGCCCTATGCAGGGCTCCATAACCTCACCGATCCGGCGCTCTGGATCATTCCCGCATGGATCCTGTGGTACATGATCTGTTCCCTGACAGTCAGCCAAGTGATCAGGAAGACCCTCAACATCGGGGGCATCTGATGAGGATCACCGTGAGCGGGCTGCCCGGCAGCGGCACTACCTCGCTCTCACGGTACCTGGCAGAACACCATGGCTTTTCCATGATCTCCGCCGGCGAGGTATTCCGCCAGCTCGCCGTGGAACACAACCTTGAGCTTGCGGAGTTCGGGCGCCTTGCTGAAAAGAATGAATCGTACGACAAGATGATCGATGCCCGCCAGAAAGAGATTGCAGCCCAGAGGGACAACATCATTGTTGAGGGCAGGCTCTCCGGCTGGATGGTCAGCAATGCCGACTTAAAAGTCTGGCTCTTTGCGCCAATCGGGTGCCGGATTAAGAGGATTATTTCCCGCGACCATGTTGCAGATGAAAAGACCGCGGCTGCGATCACCATTGAACGGGAACGGTGCGAGGCAGGGAGGTACCGTTCGTATTATGACATCGACATCAGCGACCTTTCCATCTACCATCTGGTGCTCAATTCCGAACACTGGGGTGTTGAGGAACTCGGGGCAATTGTTGATACAGCGATTTCCGGGCTTTTCAAAAAACCGGCAGAAAAATAATGCCGGTTGACACCCTTGTCATCTGGTTGAAGGTGTGAAAACGGTTGGAATACCTGGTATAATACCGCTCCTGTGTCTATCAGGTTTGTGATACAATGGCACCTACCATTGAAGTAAGGCTGGTGGAGGTATGGGATGCCGGTCAGATCGTTGAGCTGTACCGCGCCGGAGGCTGGTGGAAGGAGGGATACGATCCCAACGGTATTCCCACCCTTATATCCGGGAGTTTCCTGTTTGCTGTTGCAGTGGTTCCGGCAACCGGGTCAGCAGTCGGGATGGGCCGGGTGCTTTCCGACGGGGTTTCGGATGGTTATATCCAGGACGTCATCGTTCTTCCAGCGTACCGGCGGCTCGGTATAGGAAAAAGGATTGTCTCCCTCCTGCTCAGGGAATGCCGGGTACGCGGACTCGGGTGGATCGGGCTTGTAGCAGAACCCGGATCAGAACAGTTTTATCTCCCGCTGGGGTTCAGGCAGATGAAGGGGTATATCCCCCTTCTTTATGACACGGAGACATAGATGCTTGCTCTTGAAGATTTCAAGCCGGTCACGCTCAAAGACCGCACCTTCTTTTCTGACCATTATGCCCGGTACCCCCAGACACACAGCGATAACACGTTCACCAACATGGTATGCTGGAGCCATTATGCCGGGTACAAGTACGCGGTTGTCAACGGCTCCGTAATTTTATCGAGCACGATTGACGGGACAACCCGGTTCCGCCCACCAATCGGCTCCCGTGATCCTGACCTTTTAAAAGATGTGATCAGGCTTGCCTGCAAAGAGGGCGACGATGAACCAATGGTGCTTATCGATCCCGACACATCTGTATGGATACAGGCCCTCTGTCCGGATCTCACCCTCGTTCCTGACCGGAACCATTTCGAGTATGTGTACCATGCCCGGGACTTATCGGAACTCTCCGGTGGCACCTACCTCAGTATCCGGCGGCAGCTCAACAGGTTTAAGAAAAACTGCGCCTATGCGGTTGAAGAGATCACGGCAGAGAACCGGGATGAAGTGAAGGATTTTTTAGAAAAATGGTGCGAATGGAAGGGATGCGAGGACGATCCAGTTCTCGCCCATGAGAAAGAAGCGATCTTTTTTGCAGTTGACTTTTTTTTCGAACTGGGACTTTCCGGTCTGATTATACGGGTCGATAAAAACATCGGGGCGATGTCGTTGTTTGAACCGCTCAATACCGATACGGCACTGGTGCATTTTGAAAAAGGACTGCCCGACTGTGAAGGGATCTACAAGGCAATCAATGCCGAAACCGCAGAAGTGGTCTCAAAAGATTTTACATATATTAACCGGGAAAGCGACCTCGGCGTCCCCGGGCTCCGCGAGGCAAAGATGCGGTATCACCCCCACCACATGGTTGAAGTATTCTCCTTAAAAAAGAGCAGATGATCCAGTCACCGTTATCTGAATAAAATCCTCCCCCCCCTTTTTTAGGTTATTCCATTATTCCCGGGATATTCCGTTTACTGCATGACGGTTTAATCAGGACCCGGGCGGGAAAAAGAATTGTGCCTCCTTCTGCCGGCATATCACCCTATCCGTCTACAACATGAGGGCTTTGATCCCTGCAAAGATGATCTTGACGGCGATCGCAGCAACAAGCATCCCGAGAACCTTGCCCATGATATCGGTTACGACATTCCCAAGGACACGCTGGATATAATCGGCATAGTACAGGATCAGCCATGTTGCAAGGAGCGAAAGGGTGATTGCGATAAAAGGGATGAGAATACCGTAGTCCTTTGAAAGCAGCATCACGGTCGTTATGGCGCCCGGCCCGCAGAGAAGCGGGGTGCCGATCACAACCCCGGCTGCGGTCGTTGAATGGTCCTTGCTCCGCCCGATATCGACCCCAAGCGTCTCCTGCACGCCGAGGATAAAGAGCAGGATGCCCCCTGCGATCTGGAAACTCGGGAGGTTCAACCCAAGGATCTCAAAGATCAGGGTGTTAAAGAGGAGGAACAAGTACATCAGCGCTCCTGCAACAGCAATGGCAATGAATGCCTGCTTATGGATCTCCGCCGGTGTCTGCCCCTTGGTCATTGCCGCAAAGATGGGAACGCTCAAAAGGGGGTCAAGGATGATGAAAAGCGCGGCGAACGCATAGACGATCCCGGCAACAAAATCCGACATTGCACAACCGGAATCAGTATTCGTGGTCTTCGGATAAATGGCTTTTTTCCCGGAAGGGGATATTACAATCCTTCTTTCCTCCCCCGCCAGCCGCTTTTTTTACTTCACAAGGAAAAAGAGGATAAGAATTCCGGCGGTGGAGGCCGCCCCGGCCAATGAAATGATACGGGACGAAAGTTTTGGCACAAGCACCCATGAACAGAAGCAGAAGAAGATATACGGAATAAGCGTTGTGATCACTGAAATGCTTGCCAGTTCATTAAAATGGTTTGAAAAGAGGAGGAGCGTCGCGCTTACCGTACAACCGGTGACGAGTGCCGCAACCGGGGTGCCGCGACGCGAGAGGTCCATTAACAGAGGCACCGAGAACCGTGCTGAAATATTCTGCAGCACCCGCGAAGTCCCGATGATGTATGCATTGAGCGCCGAGAGCATAGCGACGATGCCGATAAACGCGACAAGGGGGCCGGCATATGCAAACAGCACCGATGCGGCCGTGGCAATGGGCGCAGGGGATGCAGCAAGGGTAGCGGAACCGGCACTGCCGATCAGCGCAATGTTAAGGAGCAGGTACACAACGACAACGATGATCATCACCAGCACCAGCGAGCGTGCGATCAGGCGATGGTCTTTGGTCTCCTCGACAGGTATTGCACTGATCTCAAATCCCGTAAACGGCCAGTACACAATGATCACGGCTGAAAAGAATGCCGCAGTGGTCAGCGGGGAGGTCTGGATAAAATTATCAGCCCGCACAAACGGCAGCAGCAGGAGGGCGATGATGACGAGCGGGATGATCTTCATGGTCGTGAGGATATTTTCCGCAAGCGTGGACTGGGAGATCCCGACACTGTTTAAGGTGCAGAAAGCGGCGATGATCCCCATCTCGATCACCAGCACACAGGGTATTCCGAAATAGGTGATGTACTGCCCGATTCCTGCGGCGATCGTGGACACCCCGAATATTGAAGATATGAGATAGAGGATTATGAGCGGTACGGCAATGCGGGAACCAGAAACCGAGGAAAATAAATTGTAAAAACTCCCGGATGTAGTGAAACCGGACGCAACATAAGAAAGGGAGAGCAGCACGCAGGAAGCAGAGACTGCGACAATCAGCCATGCGATCAGGGATGCAGGGCCGGCGATCCCCGCAGCGATTCCCGGCACAACAAAGATTCCGGATCCTATTGTGCCACCGACGCCGAGACTGACAAGCTCAAAGAGGCCGAGGGAACGTTTGTATGCCGGGTGTTTCCCGTTATCGGCTCCCATGAATGTTCCGGTCCCATAAAATTTTTCAGGCTCTTTCCTTTGATGATGTATTCAGGTACACGTGGAGCATGACCATGATAAGGAACGGTCCCCATAACAGCACATGGATTTTGTACGATACTGCCTTATCGAGCAGTCCCAGCGTGAGCGGGGTGATAACCTCATACCGGGTAATCCCCAGCCCGGTCAGGACCAGCAGGATGGAAATTCCGCATAACAGCCATGCGATGACACTACGGTTTCTGACCGAACCGATCACAAGATCCCCCTCCACGGTGTCCTGCCATGTCCCTGCCCGTTCAGGAAATCCCCGCAGGAGGTCACCCTTGCATTTAAGGCGGTTTGCCCGGAGTTCACATGCACCTGTCCCACCTCATATCTTTCATGAAAAAAAACTCCGGTTCAGGTCGCCAGAGTTTGAGTAACCCCGCTGTTCCCAGTATCCCCTGTACCCTGCCTGGTCCGACAATTCGATACGCTCAATCCACCTGATCCATTTGTAACCCCATTTATCTTCTGCAACAAGCTGGAAAGGAAAACCCCGTTCTGCAGGAAGGGTGACATTGTTCATCCGGTATGCCATGATGATGTCGTGAGCCATGAAATAATCGACCGGAAACGAGGTCGTGTATCCATCATGCGCATGGAAGATAACCGTTGTTGCACCGTCACGGACCCCGGCTTCTGTAAGCAGGTCCCGGACAAGGACGCCTTCCCAGAGGATTGTTGCATCCCATCCCTCAACGCAATGGAGGGTTACACGCTTGGTGTAACGGATATGATGATCGATAACGTCCCGGTAGGGAAACGACAGTGGTGTGGTTACCAGCCCGTCCACCGTCAGTACGTACCGGTCTTCGCTGATATACTGGGGGCCTTTAATTGAGTTCTCACGGAAATCATTGATTGAGGATAGTCGCTCCCCCTCGTATGACCTGATCTCGACGGGTATGAGTGCGGTCGCCTGCAAACCCTGATCTGCGGCAGGAAAACCGGAAATATCGATGAGGTAAAGGAGGCCGATGACCATGATTATTGCAACAACAAGTAAGGCTTTCACCGACATTTTAATGCCTTTGTATTCTCATGGAGCAGGGGTGGTTATTAATTATCGGATGATACCGGCCTTTTGATTGTTTTATCCAATCACAATCTCTATTACTGGGGACTCGCCATGTTTCGTACAGGGCCCTTACCCGTAGAAAATCGTGGTTTGATAAGGGCTGATCATGGAGATATGCAATGGTAAAAGTTCAGGCAAAAAAGGCAAAAACCTCGGGGAAAAAGACGGTCCGGCCCAGAGCAAAACCTGTGGCAAAACCGGCAAAACGTGTGCCTGTCCGGGCGGCAGCAAAAAAACCGTCGGCACAAAAGAAAGCCAAATCCGGTGCAGTGAAGGCATCCCGCCGGTATAAATGCAGGGTGTGCGGGTACGTGTACTCCGAGTTGCGGGGCGAACCCCATAACGGGATCCCTGCCGGCACGGCGTTTGAAGACCTTCCTGACACGTACGTCTGTCCTGTCTGCGGTTTTCAGGGAAAAGGCAGGATCGGCACGTGGGGCTTTGAAGAGTGGCGCCCGACGAAATATCTCTGCTCGTTGTGCAATTACATCTATGACGAGGCGCGGGGAGAACCGCACCGCGGGATCAGACCCGGAACAAAATTCGAGGACCTGCCGGATGATTACAGGTGCCCTGTCTGCGCTCTTGATCTAACGATCAGCAAAGGTTTCGGAGATGTTCTCAAGCAGGGTTTTTCACCACTCGATATTTAAAAATCAATAAGAACAGCCTGCATTTCCCTTTTTTATCGGTTAATGTCACTGCCCGTCATCCTCTGCCTCCTTTTTAGGGTTTTATAGAGAGATTCGCTCCTTGAAAAGTCCCACAGGGCGTTCATACCCTGCCAGTATCTAATGGTTCTGGAATGCGTGCAACTTCCAGTCTGGTATATCTATAAACCTGCCGGCAGTTTAATCTGTATCAGGAGTATGAAAATGGCTCTCCGGTACATGCATCCTTCCAGCGGCGGCAGAATGGCGGTCATCATCCTTGTGGCATGCGTGGGATTATGGATGGCAGCACCCCTGTCCGCTGCTTCTGATACAATCGAAGCCTCGATGGGGGAGACGATAAATCTTCATGGTGTCTCTTACAGCAGTGACCATATCTACCTGTTCCTTACCGGCCCAAACCTTCCGGCAAACGGTGTGCCACTCAATGATGTGACCCAGCGTGCCGACCAGGGGGCATTCACCATCGTTGATGTGGACAGCGACCAGACATGGTCTTACCACTGGGACACCTCGCGGCTGAACAGCCGGCTTGATTACGGTACCTACACGGTCTATGTTGTAGCCGACCCGGTGGACAGATCAAGACTGGGCGGGCACCCGTTTTCCACCCTCTCGGTTTACCTGACGAACCCGGGCTTATCCGGCGTCTCGATATCAGGCGGGACATCATACACGCTGCGCCCCACAGAACATATGCAGGTACCGGTTATTACTTCGGTACCATCGACGGCGCTGCCATCACCGGCATCAACTCCTCCCGCCACAAAAGAACCCTCGGGCACCCCTGCACCGTCCCCCACAAAAAAGAGCGGTGCCGGTTCCGGTCTCATGATCATGGAAACCGGGGCACTATTTGCAGTTCTGGCAACATTCTGGCGTATTCGGAGGTGATTATACGTTGTCCCGGAGCTCATCGGGGAAGTATGCAGTATGATAATCTGAAATAGGTAAGTATCGTATGACCGTTAAGGATATTCCCAAACTTCTGGAAAAAGCGTTTCAGGAAATGAAGGTCGGTCGGTATGAGCAGGCCCTGGAATTCTATGACCTCGTGCTTGCCACCGACCCTTTAAACCTGACAGCCCTTGCAAACAAGGGGAAGGCGTACTATTACCTAGGAAGGCACGAGGATGCAATCGCATGGTTTGACCGGGCGCTCGCAGTCAGCCCGGCCAACGCTGCTATCCTGTACGAGAAAGGATATACGCTTCGCAAGATTGAGCGGTATGACGATGCAATCCGGAGTTTTGACCGTGCGCTTGCAATCTTCCCGGACTTTCTGTTTGCCTTAAGCAACAAGGGGTACGCGCTGAACGCGATTGGGATGTACGATGACGCAATCGCCTGTTTTGATCGTGTCCTTGAAATAAGCCCGAACAATATCCGTGCAATGACAGCAAAAGCCATCGCCCTGCGAGGGGTGGGAAAGAACGAAGAAGCCATCGCTTATTTTGACAAGGCACTGGAATTTAACCCCATTAATGCATTCATCTGGCACAATAAGGCGATCGCCCTGCGCAACCTTGGCAGGACAAGGGAAGCGGACGACTGTATCCGTATGGCGGATTACCAGACCGGGACTACGCGCTGAACAATCTGGTATATACTTCCCTTTTGTGATGCATCAGGAAAAACACAGGAACAATATTTTTATCGGGATTGCCCGTTTATAAAAAACCAAAAAAATTAGATGAGTTTAAAGATGGGGTGGCTCTCTGCCTTGCACTCGATACCGAGCTGGCGTGTCGCTTCGAGGATCGTGATATCCGTGTAGGCCTGTGCGGTCATCATCGCCTCGACGTTCTCGATCGGGCCGTACATGATCAGGTCAGCACCGAGAGTGCTTGCGATCATGTTGCAGCCGATATCGGGTGCGGACCATGCAGCCTGGCGGATACCCTCCATGCCGCCCAGGTAGTGGTGCGACATCTGCTGGAGGAGGAGGTCTTTGCCTTTGTAACCCTCTGCGAGTACCGAGGGGGTCTTGCTGGTACCTTTCCAGCGCTTGAGCCAGGTCCACGCAACTGTCATGTTGTGGTATGCACCACCGGTCGGGTAGCCGTGGATTGCCTTGCAGGCAAGGATCTCACGGTATGCACCGCCGGACCCGAGACCGAGCGGGGTTGCCGCGGTGTCAAGGATCGGGCGGGTGATACCGCACTCTTCAGCGATCTGCAGCATTCCCTTTGTCTGGCCGGCTACGCCGCCCTCTACAAGCACTTTCTCCCTGCCTGCGACTGACGGGTCTGCAGGGTTGAATGCAAGAACGATTGCGGAGTTGACATCGCTGTTCTTCAGGGCTTCGACGTTCTCGGGGAGCATCGAACCGTTGATCGAGTTGTAGATCGCACGGTTCGCAAGGCCAACCTCGGTCACGTACTTGCAGGCATGTGCCAGCGCCTTTGGAACGGATGAGTCCATCAGGAACGCGGTCTTGTTGTCGATACTGTCAAACCATGTGAAGTAGCTCTCGAATGCTTCGGGGAATTCCGCAAGGATCTGGATGAAGTGCGGGATCCCGGTCATGTCAGAGAGTTCCTGACAACGGTTCCAGAGTGCCTCGGCTTTTGGTTTGTCGATAACACCCTTATGGTCGTCCTTTACGATCTCATGCTTGTTATAGAAGATCGAGGCGCCCAGTACGGTCGGGTACTCGCCCGGCTGTCCACCAATCTTTGTGCCGTTGAAGTCCCAGACGCTCTGTTCTTTTTCAAATCTGAACATGTTGATTTACACCTCCATTACACCAATACCATCAGTTTCTGCAACAGGAACAGCAGCATCACAAATACGACAAGTCCTGCGACCAGTCCGTACAGTATACCGATATCCCGTCCAATCTTTCTGCCAACACGCTGTGCAATCTCTGCATCCACAAACTCGATTCTCTTCTCGATCTTGTCGAGCCGTTTCTCGATCTCGAGGAACTGCGGGTTTGCACCTGCAGCAGCGACTTCAACACCACCGGCAGCCTCTTTGACCTCGACGACCATCGGTTCGCCGAACGCGCCGGGGTCCCTGGTCTTGAGTTCGTTGATCTTGGCCTTGATAGCGTTGAGGTCTTCAGATTCCATGATGTTGACGACTTCGACCTGCTGCTGGAAGCGCTTGATAGCGTCGTCTTTGAGGTTCTCGATGAAGGGAATAGCACCTTCAGCACCGACGACCCTGCCCTCTTTGACTCCGTTTTTGTGGAGTGCGATCATGGTCTGGCCGGCGAGGTGACCTTTCACCTCAGTACCGCAACAGAGCATGAACCGGATGTTGGGGTTGGCGACGATATTGGCGATGACCTTTTCGAGCCCGAGGTTCTCTGTCTTACAGGAACCGCACATTGCGGCGCCCCCGTCACAGATCCCCTTCTCATCGAGGTGAGATCCCATGGTCACTACGGCGACGGGGCTGTTAGCGTCACCGGAGACAAAGTCTCCCTTGACGAGTGGCCATCCGCTTGCGGGTGATTTCTTGTCTGCCATTTTTTTCACCTCACACAAGTAATGCCGGCACAAGGATCAGGAGCACGGCGACCAGCATTCCAGCTGTGAACCCGACAATTCCGGAAGCGGAAATGCCCGAGTCAAGCTTGTTGGTCCGTGCAAGGATCTGTGCCTTGTAGCGGATGTTCTCAGTCATATTCTCGATTGCGACCATCCTGATGGGTCCTGTAGGTTTTGCTTCTTCTGCCATTTCTCTCACCTCAACCACAGGAATCCGAGCAGGGCGAACGACACGATCAGACCGATCATAAGGCCTTCGATCTTGCCTGCATAGACACCGGCGGCAAACTTGTCGCGGTAGCCGATGTTGGTCACCATCTTCTCGATTATCTTCATACGGGCGGTGATAAGTGCAACCTCACCGGACAGGGCCTGAACTGCCCCGCCTGTCTCCTCTCCCCCTGCAGCAGCCTCTTTGACCTCGACGACCATCGGTTCGCCGAACGCACCGGGGTCCCTGGTCTTGAGTTCGTTGATCTTGGCCTTGATAGCGTTGAGGTCTTCAGATTCCATGATGTTGACGACTTCGACCTGCTGCTGGAAGCGCTTGATAGCGTCGTCTTTGAGGTTCTCGATGAAGGGAATAGCACCTTCAGCACCGACGACCCTGCCCTCTTTGACTCCGTTTTTGTGGAGTGCGATCATGGTCTGGCCGGCGAGGTGACCTTTCACCTCAGTACCGCAACAGAGCATGAACCGGATGTTGGGGTTGGCGACGATATTGGCGATGACCTTTTCGAGCCCGAGGTTCTCTGTCTTACAGGAACCGCACATTGCGGCGCCCCCGTCACAGATCCCCTTCTCATCGAGGTGAGATCCCATGGTCACTACGGCGACGGGGCTGTTAGCGTCACCGGAGACAAAGTCTCCCTTGACGAGTGGCCATCCGCTTGCGGGTGATTTCTTGTCTGCCATATTAACCCACCTTGATCATCTGGAATGCAATGACTCCTGCAATGAGTAGTCCGACCGCAAGACCGTACCAGAACGAGTTCATTGTGCCCGCGATAGGAAGTGCCTGCTCGCGGTTCGGGAACGATGCAAGGTAGTTACCCTCGCCCGAGAGCATGTTGACCAGATCGTCGGTCACGCTCTCAAGCACCGTGACTTTTTCCATGATGGGCGTGAACGATTCGCCTGCGGTGGTGATGATGCCGACAACAGGGTCAGCGACAAGCCCGAATTCCGGAAGTACCAGAATGTATGCCATGTCAGTGTGCCTCCACTTCAGGAATCGGTTTTGCATCAAGCCATGCGGCTGCGTCGCGCTTGGAGAGCTCAATGTACTGCATGTATGTGTATGCCCACCCGACCAGTGCGATAACAAGCGAGATCAGTGCTGATCCGGTAGTTATCAACGCAAAGGACATGATGGCTGCAACGATCATGCTTAAAAATCCGCATTCAGCGGCACACATGAGCATGCGGTCCTGCGTCCAGCCAGGTCCGAGACATGCATTGAACGGGTGCTGGATTGCCAGTGCACCGAGCATGAACGCCACGGCAATCAGGCACCCTCCGATAAAGGTTGCCTGGAAGCTGGGAAGACTGAGGCCAAAGACCATGACCGAACCGGTTGTCAGCGCTGCAAAGGTGAACCCGCCGGTCATTAAGACTGCAAATCCCATAAGGGTGAATGCGCCTACAACTGCAAGCTCTGTCAGCGACTGGACCATCGCCGGAATCTTCATGTTCAGCACGTCGTTTGAGAGGTAGCCGAGGATCAGGCCGATGACTGCTGCGAGCACGAGTGCAACGATTGGGGCTGCGACACCGAACTTGGTCGCAAGCAGCATCGCAATGACACCGGACCCGAACGAGATCATACCCGCCGAGGGAACACCGGTACCGATACCATAGCTGCACAGCACCTTGATCGTGTTGCTGCCCCAGACGAGTGCTGCAATCACGGCAAGTCCGCCGAAGAACGAGAACATCTCGGTATTTGTCACTACGTTTAAGTAGGACAGGTAGAGACAGACAAGGCTGGCAATGATACCTGCCACCATGATCTTGGTGTGCGGGATGCCCCCTGCAATAACTTCAATTTTTACTGTCATTTCTCCACCTCACACCGTAACAATCAGGATCGCGACGAACCCGCAGAGTGCGGTTGCGACAGCAGATGCGACGACTGATCGCGGCCAGCGCTTGAACTTCGGGTCGTGAGGGCCTTCGATTGTTCCGGTGATATTGTAAGCGGTCAGCACCGCGTTCACGAGGAACATACCGACAGCGAATATTCCTGCTGCCGAAATTGCGATCGGCAGGATCTGGGCTTCGGTTGCCCTCATCATCGCGGGCAGTGTTGCCTTGTACAGGTCAAGGAGCATCAGGTAGATGAGCGTACCGCCTGCTCCTCCGAGAATACCGCCGATGACTCCACCGACGAACGAGACGAACGGCAGTCCATGTCCTTCAGTACCCTGTGACTTGAATTCAGGCTGTGTGTCACCGGTGATCGGGTCTACCTTGATCTTGCCAGATGCTGAAGGGATACCCATACCAAAGACGTAGATGAAGTTCACCATCATGCAGGTGATTGCCATCATCAGACCGCCACCGACGCCGCCGGTGATAACTGCAACGGTCGTTCCCAGTTCAGCTGCCCATGCCCCGCCAAAGAGCCCGGCGAGACCTGCACCGGCAGCGAGCATTGCAACACCGGTTGCGATACCGGGAGCCTGCCCCATCGCAGCCGGCGCACCGCCGACCGGGACGAAGTGGGTGCCAAATCCGATCAGGACACCGCCGATCACCATACCGATAAGGGCCATGAGGCCGAGGCCTGGAGCGATCTTCCAGCAGATTCCGAGAATTACGAGCAGCATGACGACACCCACCGCCATTGCGGTCGGGTTCATTGCGCCGCCAGCTGCCGGTTTTGCTGCAACTGCGCTCATGA
The DNA here is from genome assembly GCA_026625165.1 of Methanoregula sp. Taxonomy (NCBI): domain Archaea; kingdom Methanobacteriati; phylum Methanobacteriota; class Methanomicrobia; order Methanomicrobiales; family Methanoregulaceae; genus Methanoregula; species Methanoregula sp. The sequence continues at coordinate 464,763 of CP112999.1, forward strand.
GGACGCCTCCTTTACCGGTTCTGTGTATGGCCCGTAGGTCTTGCGTGCCCAGACTTCAATGTACCGGTCGATGATCGTAAAGACCAGGATCATCAGGACACCGACAATGATCGCACCCCATCCTCCACCGATCTTCTCAAAGAGGATCGTGCGCCAGAGTTCGAGGAATACGATCAGGCCAAAGCAGACTCCTGATGCGGGTCCGCCCAGTTTTGCCGTGAAGAACCCGTTGTCAATTGAGTTGCGCTCGCCGGCTTCGGCATAGCGGACGATGTTGCCTGATGCTGAGATCGGGACGCCTGCACCAAACTTCTGGTTCTGGTACTGGCGTTCCTTGCCATAGTACGGGTTGCCTGTCGCAGATCCTGCTGCACCGAGTGCAATACCCCATAACAGGCCGAGCAGCGGCAGCGGGAACGGGTGTCCCAGTGCGGCGTTCATCAGGTAACAGAGGGTGACGGTACAGAAGATAGCGATAAATGCATGCGCCATCGTGACCGTGGTCATCGACTTCAAAATGTCAACGTAGACCGGCTGCCCGAATTTCTTCAGGCTTGCCGTCCTGCCGAGATACGCGGTGGTTGCGTACACGCCCTGGACAAAGACTGCGAGGACACAGCCAAGGACGATCGCGAGGACCGCGTTGATCTGCATCGCCATAAATGCCCATGCGAGTCCGGCGCCCAGAGCGCACCAGAGACCGTATGCCGGGGGTTCACCTGCGACCGCCTTATTGAAGATGCGGTGCAGGAAACCCATCTGCGGAGCGAGCTGAACCTGTGAGTTCGGGTCACCTTGTGATCCGATGTTGGATTCAGTATCTTCCGCAGCTCCGGCTACGGTGGCAAGAGCTCCTGTCAATGCAGTAATTCCAATGCCAAATACAATATTCTCCATTTAGCCTCCTCCCTGCGTGCTGAAGAGTGCACGAGAGTATTCAAAATGCAATGCCACGCACATCGAGTTAAAACTCTTTGTGGTCATTCTAAAATTAGTTTGTACTTAATTAAAAGGTTTCGAAACAGAATTCGTCAAATCGCAATTAAATTTGCCCGATTTATAAAAGAAGCAAAAATTGCGGGATTTTAAACAGGTAAATTTACTTTAACTCAAAAAAAGTTGAGTTGATGTTGGACGATCGGGTCCGGGGTGATACCGGTTGCGGTATCGTCGATTTCTGTATATGCAGGGTCAAAAAATACAGGTATCATGGAGATGAAAAAACGGGCCGGATCTCTTCTCTTTTTTATTATTTCCATTCCATCGTATGGCGCCTGCTCCCCTCGCTCTCCTGCAGCTCAACCCGGTTTTTCAATGTGCCCAGCATACATGGTGTTATCAGTTTTCCCGTTAGCACATGGATCTCCTCTCTCTCCCCATCTTCGATGTTTATTTCATAGGTTATGATAAAATCCTCCTGGTTTTTAAGGGCATATGAGAGGATCTGTGAAATTGTTTCAGTTACCTGAGGGTCGATCCCCCTCTTTTTTTGTTTTTTCCGGGCTGGTTTATTTGGTGGTTTTTTCCGGGGAGGTATAAGGAAAATTGTGATTGCTGATGATATTAATCTCATCTCTTTTATTAGCCCGAAGTCAGCGGTTCATCCCAGACACTATTCAGTTGATGGGATTCGGGTGGAATAACCTGCAGCTTATAAAAAAAAGCATCGAAGTTTTATCCCGACACCATCTTGTGCATCAGCGCCGCGACTCCGGGTTTTTTCCCCTTCTTGGTCCGTGACGAAAATGCCATGTCCATCATCGAGGATTCCGACATCTCCCGATCGAGACGGGCAGCAATCTCGTCAAAGATCCTCCGGTAGGCAACACAGTGGGGGTCGACACCTTTGATGATGCCGTCCGTCGGTGCAATGGCATTGTAGGGGCAGCCGCCCCGGCAATATTTTATATGTCGGCATCCCCCGCATGCCGTATCTACGTAATCCTTATAGGAAAACATCAGCTTCCATGCATCGGATCCGGCAAGGTCTTCAGGAGTGGGACGGTCACGGACGTTACCCATGACATATTCCGTCATGCCGACAAACCGGTAACAGGGATAGATGCTGCCATCCGGTCCGACTGCAAAGGTGTTTCCCATGCAGTCTGCAAACGTGCAGACATTGCCCCTCCGGGTGAACACGCACCGGAACAGGTCGTTGATATTCATCACGTCAATCTCCTGCAGGTGTTCCAACGACTTGTCAAGAAGGTATACCAGCAGGTCGCCGTATTCCTCCGGTTCAAGTGCCCACTGGTTTGGATTTTCAGACCGCAGCGACGGCAGAGCGGGGTGCAGTTTCATGGTAAACCCATTTTTTAAAAAAAAGTCAAAGATCGCTTCCCGGGACTTGACCGATGTGGAGGTGAATGTGCAGATGAACCGCACATCAAGGCCGTTTGCCTTTGCAATCTCATAGCCCCGCATGGTCTTCTCGAAATACCCGTTACCTCTCTGGAGGTCATTGATCTCCTTGGGGCCGTCAATGCTGGAGCCGATCGGCACATGGTATTCCGCGAGGACTTTGGCGATCTCAGGAGTCATCTTCCAGAGATTGGACTGCAGCGCAAATTCCGGCTTTAAGTGGGGGAGGCCGTCTGCGAGCAGCGGCAGCGCCTGCCGGTAAAAATCCGCACCGGCAAGGAGCGGTTCACCCCCGTGGAAGGTGAAGGTGACCCGGTCGGTCCGGAAATCCCTGAGCCATGCGACCACTTCCCTGACGGTCTCGATGGTCATGAGGGGCGATCCTTCCTCCGAGCTCCAGCAATAACTGCATCTGGAAGGACAGCCTAACGTCGGGATGAGCATCACATGAAAAGGATTTTTCATTACACAAATCTACCCTTCGTATCCGTATATTTGTTTTCTTTTCTTACCCGTTCTGGGGCAGAAGGCGTAAAAAAAGAGTTTCATGCACCCAAAAATGCACCCGGTATCAGCCAGCACTCCCATATTAAGAAAAAAAGGGACAGGGATACCGGTCAGAGCAGTCTGGTCTCCTCCGTTGGTCCGGGCACCTTGACCACGAGCACCCGGAATACCGCGGCACTCTCGTTGATCCAGCAGTGGGGAATCCGTGCGGGGCTCTCCACAAACATGTCCCTGCCGACGGTCTGCTTCTCATTGCCGATCTCAATGACGCCGGTTCCTTCCAGTACATAGAAGAAGACGTCGACCGGCATGATATGCTTATTTAACGATTCCCCGGGCAAAAGCGTGATGACGACTGCCGTCGCTGCGGTGATTCGTAGATCTTGCGTGCGTCGACATTGTTCGGGTTTGTGCCAGACACAACTTTTAAAACATCCGCAATTTTCATACCGTGACCTCTTTGTGGGATACCTTTGCATACCACAGTATAAAAAAGGATTTCAGGGAGTCTTTTCCCTCGGGTTATACCGTGCTGCCCCGTTCCTCCGGGGTAAGGCTTGCAATGACCTCAGCAGTCTTTCCGATCTGGATAATCTTCCCCCCCCGCATCAGTGCAACCCTGTCACAGATGTCTTCTACAAATTCCATGTCATGCGACACTACGATAAATGTCTCGTCCATCTCGTCGCGGGCGTTCCGGATCGAGTATTTCACGTCCTGTTTGGTGATCGGGTCCATCGTTCCTGTCGGCTCATCGAGTATCACGAGGCGGGGCTCATGGATAAGTACCTGCGCAAGGGCGACCCGGTGCCGCTCGCCGTCAGAGAGTTCACCGGGGAGGCGGTTGAGGATCTCGTGCGCCTTCTCCTGGGTAAACCCCGCCATGCCCAGCGTGACCATGGCTTTTCGCATTGCGAGCTCTTTGGGGAACTCCAGCCCGATCGCATCGGTCAGGTTGTCGAGCACGGTGCGGTGGGGATAGAGGTCATATTCCTGGTGCAGGAGACCGATATACTCCTTTGCCCTGCCGCGCTCATCGACACCGGGCTTTGTCATGTCCACCCAGTCGTCCCCGATAAGGATGTTCATCTCCCCGCTTGTCGGTTCGATGATACCGGCGATCATCCGCGAGAGCGTTGTCTTGCCCGCGCCGCTCTTCCCGATGATGCCGAAGATCTCCTTCTTTGCCACATCGAATGTAACGAGGTTGACTGCCCTGACCACGCCCCGGTCGACCGAGAAGTATCGTTTGCTCACATCGCGGGCGGCAAGTACCTTCTCGCCGAATTGCTGCGGGATCTCGTAATCTTCCTCGTTATGGTTCCTTGTAAATGACCGGATCACGTCCCTTGGAAAACCGATCTTTGCAATCTTCCCGTTCTCCAAGAGAATGGCACGGTGGGTCATGTCCTCGATGACCTGCGAGAAATGGGAAGTCACGACCATCCCCATGCTGTTCTTCTTTGCAGCTTCCGTGAGCATCGCATGCACAAGCCGTGCCGTCTGCGGGTCGAGTGTTCCAGTTGGTTCATCGGCAAACAGCATCGCCGGGTCCTTGGCCAGCTGGCGGGCGAGCACGACCCGCTGTTTCTCGCCGCCGGAGAGGTCGCGGGCGATATGCATCATCCGGTGAGACAGCTTTACCTGGTCGATCAGGTCGGCAGCCCGGGTGATCGCCTTGTCCTGGGGGTAATTGATGTCATCCAGTGCATGGAGCACGTTCTCGATGACCCGGTCGTCGCCGTACAGGGCGAACGTGCGCTGGAACATGATTGCGGTCCGGCGCATCACCCGGGATTTCATCCCGTCGCTGTTCTTGTCCCAGAGGTCAATATCTTCTGCAACAAGCCGGCCGCTGCACCGGGGGCAGGTGCTGCCGGCCCTGCTCTGCACGTCCATATGCCCGCAGGTGTCGCAGGCAGCCATATGGTATACGATCGAACCGGATGTCGGGGGGTCTTCAATGCCCCGGAGCAGGTGCATGAGCACACTCTTGCCCGCGCCGCTCCTGCCGATAATACCGACAATCTCCCCTTCCGGGATCTCAAACGAGATATTGTCAAGGACGGTTGTGCTGCCAAACTTCATGGAGAGGTCTTTTACACTGATGAATGGCGCTGGCAAGAGGATTCCCCGAAACTCACTCACTCGAAGGTTTATTGTGTCTCTCATTCGTTTCCGCGTTCCGGCTGCAGATCTTGCAGACCCCACTTTCCCTGCAGTGGCCAAGATCCCTGCCGATGATCCGCCCCCGTTTCAGAGATCCCGTCCCGTCAAAATTCAGCATGATTTATGTCCTCACCATTCTTGTTATGAATATTTACACATATGCGCATAAAGATTTAATCATTGTGAACCAAAAAGAAGAAGTGAGCGGGGGAGCCTGCTGCATGTGCATCTCCTGGTTGCGATACAGGCACCGGCACTTCAGGCAGTGACCTTCCGCTTTTTGCTTGTATTTCAGGGAAATTTTTATTTTGAGCCCGGGGCACCGATCACGATTTTGAGGGCTGTTGTCATCTCCGGGAGAAGTTCTGCGGGAAGCCCCATCAACATCTCGTCGTCAGCGATCCCGGAGAATTTTCTTGACCCGTCACAACCAAGGGAAAAGTTCGGCCGTCCGGTCAGGTATGTCTGGGTAGTCGCGTCCGAGCATACTGACTGGATACCTGAGAATTCTGCATAGATACGCCCGCCAAGCCGGAAGAGCGAGCTTTGGGCGAGTTTGAGCATGTTCCTCGGGTTTGTCACCATCATCACAACATGGGGTGTGAACGGTGTCTTCTCGAGCGGGGCATACAGGGTTGCATAGGTGTCGCCTGAATTCAGATGGGGGACTTTGTCGATTGTGCGCTTGCAGGCTGCCGCACTGTCAAACTTGCCCAGTTTGAAATAAAATTCGCCGGTCTTTAACGTCGGTGTTATCTCCCGGAGGCCAAGAGACCACGCACCGCCGTTGCACTCGTGTTTTGTGGATGTCGCGTAGAAAATTTTGCCTTCTGTCCTGGCAAGGTTCACCATCGAACAGTGACGGATGGTCTTCTCGAGTTCCTCCATTCCTGCCGGGACCTCTTCTTTTGATGTTGCAAATTTTATTGCAACGGGAGAACCCTTCAGGCCCAGCACTTTTTTAAGCGTCTCGGCTGCGTCTGCATAATTTATCTGTATCTTCATCGGTTCGTTGCTCATATTGCTGCCTCATGGCACCTCATGTTTGGGGAGCCGTATTTACTCATATGAGCAGAACCACTTAAACGTATAGTGTTGGACGCAACAATTTTGAACAGGGGGGCAATATCGATCGCCACGATACCCTGCGACAGCAGCATGAAAAAAATTAAGCTTTTTTCCATGTCTCAGTTATTCTACCGGATGCAGGCACTTCGGGCACCGGCCTTCCGCCGCTTTCTGACAGCCCTCCATCTGGATGCCCTTGCCAAATACGAGCGCTTCGGTTATCTTGCGCCTCGCCTGGTGCAGGTCGCGCCATGCGGTCTTTCGCGAGACCCCGAGTTTTTCGGCTGCCTCTTCCTGTTCCAGTCCTTCAAGGTCGACGAGCCGTAACAGTTCCAGTTCGTCGGGACGCAGCGTGATGCCCCCACTATCCTCCTCCGGACAGCAGCAGGGCTTGTAGCACCGCGATTGTGAACCATTGTTTATGATGCGCCGGATGCGGGGCCTGCCCCGTCGCGGGCACCGGGGAATTTCTAACTCTTCGCTGTCCGTCATGCATCATTCTCCTGTGATCAATCATTCTCTTATCAGTGGAAATAATCTTCTTACTGCCGGATGAATGATTGTGTACGATCAGATCGAGTGGCCTGTTTTTTCCTCGGTTCAGGTCTTCGTGTTATAAGATAGCGCTTGATCATCCGTCTCTGCGGTTTGGTCATGATCAGTTTTTCGATTCTTGCCACGCGGTACGGGCATTTGAGAAACGACCCTTGGGAGAGCCTGCAGAAAAATCCTGATATTATCGGTGCAAAAATTTCATCAAGCTGAAAATAGGTGCGGAACTCCTTCACCGTAATCCATTGTTCCGACCCTCCATGGTGCTCCATGTACTGTTCAAGGAGTACAGGAATCTCACTTTTACGCGACATAATTTCTATCTCCTGATGTTTTTGTTAATTGGGCCGTCGTGAAGCGGATAGTTCCGGGTGATAATCAAAATAATTGCCGATACTGCTGCGTCTCTTTCTTAACGTTCCCCGTCGCGGATCCCCCGGCTTTTTATTCGCCGTTGCTGTGTAATAGTTCACACCCGCAGTTTCAGGAGGTATCGGTACTTTTTCGGATCGGATGGATTTTCACCCTCTTCTCGCGCGATCTTTGCCACGATGAAGGGAAACCTGCCGAACGGCCCGACATTCAGCCGCCGAAGGAATGCAGATATCGTGTTGCTCTGGTAGCGCGTCAGTCCGAACCGGTCGCGAAGTTCGTGCACGGTAATCCACCGTTCATCGGCTGCATTCTCCGCCATGTATGCTTCGAGCAGTTCCGGGATACCGGGATATTTTCTCATGAGGGCAGGTTGTGTGTTTTTTCATCAGGACTCGACTCGTTTGACCAGATTTTCCATTACCGCATCCACAGCTTTCCATGTTGGGGTATCGGCATGGCGGAGGACATATGGGCGTCCCTCGTCACCGGCTTTCACCATTTCCGGATCGAGCGGAATGGAGCCAAGATAGGGTACGCCCAGTTCCTGTGCTGCCTTCTCCCCTCCACCCCTGCCGAAAAGGTCTAAGGTCTCCCCGCAGTGGGGACAGGTCATCCCGCTCATATTCTCGATGATCCCGATTACCGGCAGCTCCAGTTTTTCAATGAATTTCACTGCTTTAACCGCGTCGAGAACTGATACATCCTGTGGAGTGGTAACGATAACAGCGCCCTGGACATTGGGTGCGAGCTGGATAATGGAGAGTGCCTCATCCCCGGTACCAGGAGGGAGATCGACCACGAGATAATCCAGTGATCCCCAGTTCACTTCGTTTAAGAACTGCTGGATTGCAGCCATCTTCATTGGCCCGCGCCAGACAACCGGCGTACTCGTATCCGGAAGAAGAAACGCCATCGACATGACTGCAAGTGTCCCGGTTACGTGGACCGGTTCCATGGTATTTTCCAGGACAGCAGGCCGCTGACCTTCGATACCCAGCATCTTTGGAATGTTGGGGCCATGAATGTCAAGATCGAGAAGTCCGACCTTCCTGCCGTGAGCCGACAAGGCAGAAGCGAGGTTGATAGAAACAGTTGATTTTCCGACGCCTCCTTTACCGCTCAATACAAGGATTACATGTTTTACATCGATCGTTGCTTTCGGGGGAAGCCCTTTTTGCGCATGGGATTCACCCTTCGGGCTGGTGTGTTCATGAGTATTTGTTATCATAATATCCAGTGTCAAAAACGTTTACCGGTGTGAGGCACTCTTTAGACTGTTGCACGAATTTTCAGCCTTGCCCCTCCGTCAAACGGGTAGTGATCATCATCTCTTCAGGAAGATACCTCTGCTATACAGGAGTTATTCCCCACACCCCTGATGATCAGGGCCATGGGTACAACTGCTCTGTCCCTGTGCAATTTTTCCTGCGATAAAATCTTTTATTACGCTCTCGATTAGACCTCGTACTCCAAGGAATACCTTAATATTATTTGTGCAGAACAGGTCCACTGCCTTTGGCCCCATGCCGCCTGCAAGGACGTGCGTGACTTTATGCTCGGCAAGCAGGGCAGGCAGTCTTCCCGGTTCATGCCCGGGGCTTACAAGATTCTCCCGTGAGGTAATCTTTGAATTCTCCACAACGAACAGTGCATATTCTTTACAGTGCCCGAAATGCTCTGACACGAAATCTCCGTCTTTTGCAATTGCAACTTTCATTAAAAAAACCTCGAAAAATATTAAATTCTTATCCTTGGAAACGCCTGCCGCCACCGAATCCAAAGCCACGTCCGCACCTGCAGGGGACTCCCCCGCGCCCGCGACCGTAGACCGGAATATTCTGTATAGAACCCTGCGTTATCGCCGATTCGTTCCCCTCATACGCTTGCTGTAATGGGGCAGCAGGCTCCTGTTCAGGTGCAGTCATTGTCCGGCACCTGCCAAAGCCCCTGCCACTCATCGGACCAGTTCCTTGTGGTCCTTTTCCGTTAAATCCTGGCATTGATATTCTCCTGGCACCTGTTTTGGTACCTTAATTACTCATATGCGCATAAATGCTTAAAAACTTTGGTCAGGGCAATCTCCTGATGACCGGGAGTGCTTTGGAACCTGATGTGATGTTCATGTCTTGAAGGCGAGGAAGCGGAACACCGGTACATGGAGTGACAGGATATACATTACCTCAAACTGAGTGGGGGGGGCGCGACATGGCGCAGGTAACCGGAAATAGTTATAGGGATCATTTATCCTTTGATCGGGTCATCACCAAAATGAGTCGTCCAGAATTCCCTTGAGTCATATTCAGTGCCTTTCCTGATATCTTCTGCACGGAACGACAATTCATAGTTCATGCCGCACTCCACGAGAATATCATAGGCTTCTTTTATGCGGATGAAGGTAACATGGGAAAGATCCGGATCATAATGCGACACATCCGGGTGCCACTCTTTGACCAGTTCATGGAACCGGGCATATATCCCGTTCAGGCTCCTCCTGCCGTTAATGCCAAGCACTTCGGCAGCTTCGGGAATGGTCATTGAGGATCGGACGGTCATCATGGGAGTTTATGCAGACAGGAATGATAAGATCATGGTAGCATCCCCTTTCTCAACTGCTCTCCAGAGAAATCCCCCAAATCCGGATGCACACCCTATGCCGGAAGGGTGACAGAACCGGTGCCGCAAACCAACGGCTTTTTCCCGGTAAGGACACAGAACCCGCGTTCCTGTGCAGCTTTTTTAATGGAGGAGAAGCCAGCCATCCGGAGCTCCCGGGTAACTTCGTCGATGGAATAGAACTGCGCGTGGCGTAAAAATCTCCCCTTTTCCGGCTCCGCATGGTAGTGCCTGAAAATTTCACCGTCCCTTTCGATGAACCCGATAATGATAGTGCCCGATGGGATTAGGACGCGGATGGCCTCCCGCAGGACTTTGGATGGATCATCAAGGAAGCAGATAACCGTCATCATCACGACTGCATCGAATGAGTCATGGCGGTACGGAAGGTGTTCCCCGATTCCGAGAGCACCATTAACCCCCCGGCCCTTTGCCATCCTTACGAGGGGGCGCGAGGGATCGATGCCGTTTTGAATCCCCAGCGGTGCAGCAAAGCGTCCTGATCCAACGCCAATCTCAAGCAGCTGTCCCTTTCGCGGGACTGCCCTTTTCAGCAGCCGTACCTGCGCCCGGTACACGTCTTTATGGGTATCGAACCAACGGTCGTAGTATTCTGCGAAATCTTCAAAGACGCTGCGTTTTGTATTCAATTATACTCCTCCGTGAAGGCAACCGGCTGAATCATTCATTTTGTATGCGGATTTTCCCGTTGTTCTTTATAATGGCCCGTCCCCTTCTTCTGTGCAAGGTATGCCCGTGCAAAAAAATTCTTCGACCGTTTTTCATCCATCCAGATGGTGAATTCAACAGAATCCACGAGCACAAATCCGCTCTTCTCCAGCCAGCCGGTGACCTGCATGGGGGTATGGCAGTACATCATAATCGTCTCATCCGTACCGGTTTGTTCCGGGCTGGCAATGATCTCGGCCGGTTCTTCCGGAGTGCGATCAATGGTAACAAATGCGAACCTGCCGCCCTCGGGTAGGATCCGGGCAACATCATCGAATACAATTTCAAGGTTGGGGAAGAACTGGAAGACGCCGGTGGAAATGACAATATCAATCGATCCGTCACCGAATGGGTACGGGACGACCGTGAGGTCATGGCGGACAAGGCGTTCGGCAAACCCTTTCTTCCGGCAGGCATCCAGCATTCCGTCACTTGAGTCCATCCCGGTGACTCGTAGTCCTGCTCTGAACAGGGGCTCCGATCCAAGGCCGGTACCAATGCCGATATCGAGGACTGTCTGGCCTTGCTGTATATACCTTGACAGAAGGTCAAAGACCAGTGACGGGCCCTGCCAATCGGTTGCGCGGGCAGCTTCATCATAGCCTTCAGCCTGCTCTTGGCCTTTTTTTCCCATATTTATCACGTTTCGTTTCAATCCTGATGTTTCTGCATGAGGATAAATTGTAAATGCCGGATATTAATTACGGGTCTCACCTTTTTATCGTACCGGCCGCTCCAATACCCAAAATGATGAACAGTCTGCTTAATCGTACGCAAGCCGGGTCTTCTCATCGGTGAGCGTTGGTGCAATCAGTTCTTTCCACACTGCCGAATCCCACGAGCCGAGCTTCTGGTGGGTTGTGTAATATTTCTGGGGGATCGGGTGCGTGCCAACAACCACGTCCATCCCGTACTTTTCCTTAATGAACCGGGAAAAATAGGAAATCCGGGGGCACGGAGGGTACCCGACAATAAGGCCGGTGGCAAGGTGGATGACCTCCGCACCATTGTTCTTCATCTCCTGCGGCACGTACTCAACATTCCCCCCGGGGCACCCGTTGCAGGTAGCAAAGCCAACAAGCTCCACATCATTGTCTTTGTATCGCATAAAAGCGCCCTCACGGTTGTACAGAGCCCGCATGCATTTGCCTCCGGCACAGGTCCGGTACCGGTCACAGATGATAATTCCCAGTTTTATGACATTTCCCATGATTCACTGTCCTTAATTGAGATATCCGGATGAACAATCTGGTATTTTACAAGAGAAATATCCTGTGCCAGGTATGGTATTCTGGCTCTGTAGAATTCCTCAATACGAATAAGAACTGAAATTGTTAACATCATTCTTGAGAGGTTATAGAGGATCACTTTAATTTTGATCTCCTTGATCTGGAGTCTGTATTTTCGAGCCTTGAGGGCTTCTCCGAACTTTCTTTTCAGGACGGAGAATACCGTTTCGACCTTATTTCTCTGATGATACTTATCTTCATCGAATGACTGAGCGATTCGTCTTCGGTAATACCCGGAGATTCGTTTCCGTTTTCTGTTTCTGACCGGGATAAGGGAACAGGAGTTGAGGGAGTCCCGGATCAATTCATGGATCTCTTCAGAGTCGTATCCTTTGTCCATGACATAGAGGTCGGATTGTCTGGTTCTGTGAGTTTGTTTCAGGAGTTTTTCAGCGTGAGGGATATCATGGACCGGGTGCTGGGAGATCTTCAGACCGGTGATAATCTGACGATCAGTATCAACGGAGATCGAGGTTTTCAGGAACCGTTTTCTGGTCTTACCGGTTCTCCACGAATAATAATGGCTGGCATAGGAGCTGGTGAACCCGGATGAATCGATAGCAGTACAAGGGATCCTCTCGCCCCAGTCGTAGAACATTTTCATGAGCCGGTTAAGTAACCGGGTGAAAGTGAATGATCGGATCCGTTGACAGAACTTCTGGATAGTCGTGAAATGAGGTACTTCATCGAGGTGAATCTTCTCTCTGAGAGAATCCATGATCTCAGTTAGTTCGATCGTGTCCCGGTAATCTTCAGACAGATATTCTTTCAGGAGAAGGAGAATGAGTAACTGGTGTTGGGTATAGGTTTTTCTTGAGAACTTGGAAGAGAAAAGAGGAATTCTTGAATCTTTGATCAATCCGGATGATATTTCAACAAACCTGATATACCGGTTTGCTGACACTATATCGTCTCCTTACAGGTTGATTGCATAACAAGGTAAGGAGACACCGTACCTTAGCTCTTTCGGTCGTCGGTACAACTCTGTTTTAGATCAGGTTTTCTACAGAGCCGGTATTCTCAACCTTATTAAATTGTGAATTAATTTGGGACTTTGCAGAAATCATCGTTTTTCATATTGTTCCTGTGATAATTTTCAAAAACCTGTTCATCAGGGATCTTTGGTAAGGATCTAAGATCAGGGATATATCCAGACCAATTTAGGAAAATCTAATATAGATTTAGGTTAACCTAATATTTGTTTTCCAAATGCCGATACCAATATGTGATCTTCAGGAAGGTGTCACCGCAACAGTCCGGGAGCTGCAGGGGGGCCTCGTGTTCCAGAGACAAATGCGCACCATGGGAATACGGGAGGAAAAAACTATCCGCATTGTGACGCGGCACCCGTTCGGGGGCCCGGTTGTGGTCGAAATTGACGGCAAGATGACAACGCTCGGTCATGGAATTGCCTCCCGCATTCTGGTGGAGCCGACGCAATGAGAAAGATTGTCCTGATGGGAAACCCCAACGTGGGGAAGAGTGTCGTCTTCACCCGCCTCACCGGTGCTCACGTCATAACCTCAAACTATCCCGGAACAACCGTGGACTTTTCCCAGGCGACGACCTGCATTGACAAAGAACCCGCGTATATCATCGATGCTCCCGGCACTTACTCTCTAGAACCGTCGAACCGGGCAGAAGAGGTGGCATCAGCGATCATGAACGAGGCTGACCTTGTTATCAACGTCGTCGATGCGACCAATCTCGAAAGAAATCTCTCCCTGACACTTGAACTCCTTTCCCGGGGAAAACCTCTCGTTATTGCACTGAACATGTGGGATGAAGCCCACCATACGGGGATTGAGATCGACACGGCTAAACTTCAGGAAATCCTGCACGTGCCGGTGATACCAACTGTTGCGGTAACGGGTGAAGGGATCCATAACCTCGCCGCGCAGTGCACAAAGGCGATCATCCCGCAATCAGCCGTAACCCTCGGAGAAGAAGAACGTTGGGCACGGATAGGGCAGATAACGCATGAGGTGCAGAAGGTTACCCACCGGCACCATACCCTGTCTGACCATATCTCCAACGCGACCATCAGGCCGGTCACGGGAATTCCCATCGCGTGTGCGGTAATCATTTTCTCGTTCTGGTTTGTCGTGCTTTTCGGCGAGATCTGGATCAGCCATGTGACAAATCCCCTTTTTGAATTGTATCGCCCGCTGGTTACCTCGCTTTCCGGCTGGATTGGTACGGGGGTTCTCGGATCAGTCCTTATTGGTGTGCCTGTAGGGGGCCAGATCAATTTTGAACAATCGATGGGAATGCTGACAACCGGTCTTTATATCCCGTTTGGGGTCGTGCTCCCGTTTATCATTGCGTTTTATATCATGGCCGCGTTGCTTGAAGACTCGGGATACCTGCCCCGGCTTGCGACACTGACTGACACGGTCTTTCACAGGCTCGGCATGCACGGATACGGGATTGTCCCGGTCTTTCTCGGGCTCGGGTGCAATGTTCCTGGTGTCCTTGCAACACGAGTCCTCGAGACGAAAAAGCAGCGGTTCATCGCAGCCACGCTCCTTGCAATCGCCGTTCCCTGCATGGCAAAGACTTCGATGATCTTCGGGGTTCTCGGCCAGTTCGGCATCCGGTATGTGCTGATTGTTTTTGCAGCGCTCTTCATTGTGTATGCTATAGTTGGCATAATCCTCAACAGGATGATAAAAGGCGAATGTCCGGAGATATTTCTTGAAATTCCCCCATACCGCTGGCCGCAGTTCGCTATGGTTGCAAAGAAGACCTGGATGCGTCTCGTTGCATTTGTTTTAGAGGCGGTACCGTTCCTCTTCCTTGGTATCCTGTTTGTAAATATCCTGTACTCAACCGGCTTCCTTGTCTGGCTGGGGGACCTCCTTTCCCCGCTCATTGAAGGATGGCTGGGGCTCCCGGGCACCGCTTCCGCTGCGCTTCTGATTGGATTTCTGCGAAAAGACCTTGCAATCGGGATGCTGCTCCCCCTTAACATGACCCCGCAACAGCTTGTGGTTGCGGTCACAACGCTCACAATGTATTTTCCCTGCGCCGGAACGTTTGCGGTTTTATTCCGGGAACTCGGGACAGCCGATTTGGTAAAAGCAATCGGGGTCATGTCAGTTACCGCGTTTCTGGTGGGGGGAATCATGCGGTTCATTCTGATGGGGATATGAGGTGAAGAACATGAGACCAAAAACAATCGAAGAGTACGTGGAGAATATCGACATACTTGAAAAAACAGATGGAACAGCATCTACCGGTGCGCTGGCATCGCGAATGGGGGTCAGACCTCCTTCAGTCACAGAAATGCTGCAAAAACTAAAAAGAGAGGGTTTTATCCATTATGAATCCTATGCCGGGGCAACCCTCACCGGCTCCGGGAAAAAAATTGCACGCGAGTTGATGCAGAAACACCGTATTATTGCGGACCTTCTGGAGATCTTCGGTGTTGAACGGGAAATGGCAGAGGTCGACGCCTGCCAGATCGAGCATCATGTCAGCCCCGAAACATTAAAAACACTGGAAAAATTTGTGGAATTTGTCAGGAATGATCCGGTAACAACCGAATCGATCCGCTGTTTCATGTCATCCTGCCAGCGCAGGAGACCAAAAAATAAGGACCGGAAATAATCCCGGTCTGTACCTTCCGTCATCACTATACACAGAATACTTGTGTCATGCGGTGAAGAACCGGTCGAAGAGTGCGGTGTTGTTCCCGGGGATGGTAACATTCATTCAGGTATGTCCCCTGCCATCAGGTTTCTGGCAAATCGTATAAAAAACCCCACGCGTTCCCCGCTGCGAGGTTACTACTCCCTCCCTTTCAAGCACGACGAGGATTTTTGCCACCTCCCCGCCGCTCAGGCCTGTCGTGCGGACAAGATCCTCAATGGTAGAAGGTCTCCGGCAGATGGTTGAATGGATGAGGTCACCTGCTTCTGTGTTCACCTTCGTTGCTTGAGAAACGGGAAGTATTCTGCTGACAATCCTGATATCCTGGACCCCGAGTAACCCACGGACTCGTTCCAGTTCAGCATCCGGTGCCGCTTGTACCCAACCTTCCGCGGGAGGCCGGTCAACGGTGTTTAACTGGACGCGATCCGGATTGATTCGTTCAATTGCCCTTTTAAGTCCGGCCAGTTCCTCTGCCGTGGTATTCAGGCCGGGGATGACGAACACTTCGAGCCAGAGAGCACCGGAATACGTCTTTTGGAACTCCACAATCCCTGTAATGATCTCCTCTATCCTGAGCGAGGGGTGGGGGCGATGGATTCGCTCAAAGGTCTTCTGGGATACCGATGTCAGGGTCGGGATTACCCGGTCTGCAGAGGCCAGCTCCTCCTGCACATCCCTGTCGGTCAGAAGGCTTCCATTGGTCAGGACGCTCATGGTATATTCCGGGTACTCGTTTTTCACAAAGGTGATGACTCTCCCCAACGACAGGGAGAGTGTAGGTTCACCGGAACCAGCAAGCGTGATCGAATCGAGATACGGACGGGAGGCGAGCACGTTGTGGAGTTCGGTGATTACATCTTCCGCGGGAAAAAAGTCCTGCCGCGTGACGGTATGCAGGGTGGTCGGTCCGCATTCGCAATAGGCACAATTGTACGAACAGGTCTTGAAAGGGATCAGGTCGACACCGAGTGAAAGCCCGAGCCTGCGGGAGAGGACCGGTCCGAAGATATGTCGCGTGGTCATCTGAAGTTCTCCGATGTACTGCCATTCAGATATGTAAAAACAATACCAGATACAGCATTTCTCCTATCATTTACTGTGATCGTTCTTTTCTCAATCCACTGGGCTATCTGGCCAGGTGTTGCTGTCACTGCCATTCGCTTTTATGCAGGCCCCCGCATTCCGACGCGGGCAGATTCCCGATTGCCTGCGCAGGCACCCCCCGATCTCAAGGGATTTGCCATGTATCAGTGCATCCGCGATCTTGCGATGCGCCTCGTGGATGTCCCGCCAGATAGTCTTTCTGGATACTCTGAGAACTGCTGCTGCCTGCTCCTGCTCCATGTCCTGCAGATCGATCAGATCCAGCACCGCTATTTCTTCAGGAAGCAGCAAAACCACTTCTTCCTTTTCGTTTGGATTACACTGTGGCGCATAGCACCGTGGTGATGCATCCCGTTTAAAAGAGCGGTTCATGCGCGGCCGTCCCCGCCGCCGGCAGTATCCTTCTTTATCCCCGGCGGTTTCCATCATGCATAAGTTCCTTCTCTAGGTTAGCTGCCAGTATTTGAATGGCTTGTGCTGCAGGGGATGTACCTGTATGAATCACGGAAACTCCATTTCTCACCGAGTCTATGACTGCGGGATCGAAGGGGATCTTCCCTATCAGGGGAATGCCCTCTTCACGGCACCAGAGTTGTATTGCTTCCGTGAGGGACTGCTCCAGATCGAACCGGTTGATTGCAACAAGGATCTGTGGCCGGAACTGGCGGCAGACTGCCACCACCCGTTTGAGATCATGGAGCCCCGAGACACTTGGCTCAGTGACAATCAGCACAACGTCAACACCACTGATTGTGGAGATCAGCGGACAACCGGTTCCGGGTGGACCATCGATCAGGAAGAGATCAGAATTTTGATTTTGCTCTATTGCAGTCTTTTTCACTGCGTGGACAAGCAGCCCGGAGTTGCCCGCACCCGGTACAAGCTGTGCATGAACGAGATGTCCCCGTTCAGTATCCGAATACTTGATCTCACCTGTCTGTCGGGGCTGCATGGTGACTGCGGCAGCATGGCAGACATAGGTGCAGACAGCACATCCTTCACAGCGAACCAGGTTCACACGGTATGCATCTCCGTTACGTTCAATTGCACTGAACCGGCAGTGCTCCATGCATTCCCCGCACTGCGTGCAGAGGTCGGGATCGATGACCGCGGTTTTCATCCCCATGAACGGTTTCGTGCGGATCAGCTTCGGGCTAAGAAGGAGCTCAAGGTTCGCAGCATCCACGTCACAGTCTGCAAGCACGAGGTTTCCGGGGAGGAGCTCGGCAAGCGCAGCGGTGATCATCGTCTTTCCCGTTCCCCCCTTTCCGCTGATAACTGCAATCCGGATCATCAGTTCTCACCGGCAAGCGTGCTGCATTTGACAAAGAGGGCGAAAAATTCTTTCTGCCACTCCGGTTGTACCCGGCAGAGAAGATCTCCCCTGCTCTGGATGGCGGCGATCTCGCGGTCAAAAGGAATGGTCATCATCACCTCAAGGTCATTATCCGTGCAGAACTCAAGAGTTTCCTCATCCTTTCCATCGCTCCGGTTGATGACGATGCCTGCGGGGACTCCCAGGCGGGCGGCAACATCTACGGCAAGATGAAGGTCATGCAGGCCAAAAGGGGTGGATTCCGTAACAAGGATGCAGGCATCACACCCGTCCAGCGTCTCAACAACCGGGCAGGAAGTGCCCGGAGCAGTATCGCAGATCACAAGGGGATCGCCCGCTGCCAGTTTTTTTGCTGCCCTGATGACCGGAACTGCATGGGGATTTCCTGTGTCCAGCATTCCTGAAATCAGCTTCAGGTTGGCCAGCGGCGTGGTGATTGTTGTGGTTCCAATCCGTTTTGGCTCTTCGTGGATGGCATCGTTCGGGCAGACCAGCGTGCATCCCCCGCAGGAATGGCAAAGCTCGGGAAAGAAGAGGACCCGGCTGCGAAGCACGGTCATCGCGCCATACTGGCAGAACTCCCCGCACAGCCCGCAGTATTGGCAGGTCTTTTGATCGACAACCGGTACCGGCACGGTAATTTCGGTTGTAGTAAAAGGAGCCGGAAAGAAGAGATGGAGGTTGGGCTCCTCAACATCGCAGTCGATGAGCGTAACCTGTCTGGACTGGGAGAGCGTGAAGGCAAGGTTTGCGGCTACCATACTCTTGCCGGTACCGCCTTTACCGCTTGCAACTGCAAGTCTCATCATGTGTCCCGCTGTTTATTCACAGGCAGGATTTCCCGTCCGTGGATTCCTGCCCGCATCTCCCTACCCTGAGCGTACAAGGGAATTTTTCAAAAACTGGTTGAATGCGTCCTTTACCGATCCGCCGGACTGGTATGAGTACATCACAATCCCTGCAGCTGTGAGGACTTCCCGTGTGTTCCCGCCAACCTGCCCGCTGATCAAGGCCTTTACGTCATGCGCGATAAGTATTTGGGCGGCTTTGGGACCAACACCTCCCGCACCATCAGCATACGGGTTCCGGATCACTTCAAAGGATCCGGTCTCGCTTTCAAGAATGATAAAATAAGGTGCACGCCCAAACCTCTCCTCTGAGGGGGAGTCGAGGGTTTCACCTTTTGCTGTAAAACATACTTTCATGCTCTCTGCCTCTGATTATTACTCATATGCGCATAACTCATTTAAATGATCGTATCATTCCCCGATGAATGATGGAAAGGAGTGAAACGAAATTTCCGTTAGTATGCCCCCTGTCACAGGAAAGAGAAATCTCATCTCATCGTATGTGTGATACTTCTCCATGACTCCGCAGCTTTCCCTTACGGTTCTTGCTGATAATACAACATTGACTGACCGGTATTTCATCGGTGAACCCGGTCTTTCGTTCTTCCTTACAACAATGGGAAAAAGGATCCTGTTCGATACCGGGTACTCGGATGCATTCCTTGTCAATGCGGAGAAGATGGGAATCAATCTCCTTGACCTTGATATGGTCGTGCTCTCCCACGGGCACTCTGACCATACCGGGGGGATGTTCCCTCTTATCCGGTATATGGCCCGGGCCGGTAAAAGAAGAGAACGACTAAAAATCCCGTCACTTATCGCTCACCCGCATTGTTTCTGTCCCCGCCAGAAAACCCCTGACCCGGATACCTGGTACGTCCTGCCTGAGCACGAGCTGGCCGGGCATTTTACGGTCATTACATCGACCGGCCCCCTCTGGCTCACCGAGAATCTTGTCTTTTTGGGAGAGATTGAACGCAAACCCGGCTTTGAACAGTTTAACCCCGGGAAACGAAAAATTGTAATGCCGGACGGGAGGAAGAGGACTGACCTGATCCGGGACGATTCCGCGCTGGCGTTTTGCGCGGATGATGGGATCCGTGTCATCACCGGCTGCTCTCATTCGGGGATCGGTAACATTGTTGAGCATGCCCGGTCGGTATGCAACAAGAAAAAGGTTATTGATATCATCGGGGGTCTTCACCTCCTGTCCCCCGGTCGGACCCGGCTCAGAAAGACCGGAGAATACCTGCAGGGCCTTCACCTGAAGTCCCTGCATGCCTGCCATTGCACTTCGCTTGCGTCAAAAATCGCACTTGCGGGATATTGCCCGGTAAAAGAGACAGGGGTGGGAACAAAGATCGAGTGGTAGATCTCCGCTCCGTACCGGGCAATCCCCCTATACCCCGTTTTGTTTTTTTATGCACCCCCCTCCTGCCCCCCTCCGGTTCCCGGGCCCGGCTGGTTCCCGTGTCACTGGGATGAATGCGGGCGCTTGGCAGAAGTAAAGGAATATTCTGACAGAGGCTGGGAACTGGTGACGATGTCTGTTACCGGGAAAAAGAGGTCATCAGTTATCGGGTGTGGCTCCTAAAGGCTGCCGGTCAGCTAATAAAAAAAAGAGATTGGTTGTTGTACTGAACTTACCTTGCGGGTATGATCAGTGAGCGCTCTCCAGCGGGCATGAACTCGCGGATTGCACCCTTTGCGAACTCGCGGCGGATTTCGGAGAAGTCGAACTTCAGCGACGGGTCGGCGAATGTGATCTTCATTAAGGGGGACAGGGTCCATGCATCGCCACGTGCAATGTGGGCTGAGCCCGCGATTGCGGCGTATTCTCCCTGGTGACCGACGTTCATTGCATAGTTCGGGTAGTTCGGTCCACGGAGCTCTCCGAGTAATCCCTCGTCGGGACGGATCGACATCGAGTTTGCGGAACCGCACTGGTCCTGCAGGTCGTAGCCGAAGAAGCCGAGACGTGACCAGCCTTCCTTGTGCATGAGCATGGACAGGTACCAGCCGTTCAGGCCCGCGTTGGAGTTGGCGGTTGCCAGTGCAGTGGAGATACCTGATGCTGCGGCAAGGACGGATGCACGCTGTGAGCCACCGAAGTGGGACTCGAGTGCAGTCGGGAACTCCTCGTACTGTTCCATACCGTAGAGGTTGACCTCGGTTGCAATGTCGTTGACGACTTCCTGTGTCGCCTTTGCCTTGCCGATGCCACCGTGTTTCTTCTTGACGTAGTCCACACCGTAGGAGGTGTAGTCATCAAGGATGTTGTCGGTGTATGCTGCGGTTGCATACTGGGTGAACCCGACACCGCCGGACATGTACGATCCGAGCCAGATCTGGTCGAAGAGCATCGTGCCTGCGGCAACGATCTCAAGGGATGACCTTATCGGGTCGTTGGGGTACTTGCGGTCTGACTGGACCATGTCGGCGAAGTGTCCGAACTTGATGCCACCGGGCTCGTTCGGGCCACGTGCACGGCGTGCGGGCAGGATGTCTGCCATCTGGATAACACCGGCGTGCTTTGCGGCGAATGCAAGGTCAGCGACTGCGGCCTCACCGGCGCACATCTTGTACGCGCCGATAAAGGACATACCGATCTGCATTGCAGACCAGCGTGAGGTGGTCCCACCGTCACAGGTCCTGCTGACAGTTGTCGGGATGTGAATGGCTTGCCACATCGACTTGCCGACTGCTGCCTTCAGCTGTGCGGCCATCTTGGCCGGGAAGAGCTTATCGAGGTTTAAGACAAACTGGGGCTCGATGTCGTCTGCCATCTCGTCATCGCCCGTGAAGACCTTGACGTAACAGTCGTCCACGAGTGACGGGTGAGTCTCGACCATGTGTTCCTGAACGACGGCTGCACCAGGCATCGCGTGGTTCAGAACGTGGAGGTACTCGTTGATGGTCTCAGGGGTGACTTCCTTGCCCAGTCTCTTCTGTAAGGTGCCGTGGGCGAGGTCGAGGCCGACGATGATTGTCCTGCGGATGTCGTCCCACATCTGCTGCATTGCAGCGTTGTTGACGAAGTGCAGGTCATCGCCCTCCACAAAGACTCCCGTGGTGCTGACTTCGTAGGTTGTCAGCTGGCGCTGTCCGAGCGGGATACCGCCGCAGTGGCAGCGCTTGGGGTCGTACGCGGAAATGCCGCGGTCCATCGCGACTTTCTGCCCTGCCTTGACGAACTCCATCTTACGCGGGGACTGCTCAAGACCCTTGCGCTCGTAGACCGTGGACATTGCCTGGGGGTCTGCCGCAAACTTTGTCTTCATTGCCTTGAGGAAGAGCTTCTGGGTCCTCTCGATTTTTGCTGCTTTTGCCATGTTCAGGCCTCCTTTGGCATGAAGCCGTATTTCACCCTTAGCGAGTGGATTCGCTGGATGTACTCAACGTATTCTGGGTCGTCGCGGAATCCCGTGCCTGAGACCGAGTGGTACATGGTCGTGTGCGCCTTGAGCCACTTGTTGTCCATCGGCTTGCCGACCTTGACTTCGGTGTCCAATGGTACGCCGACCTGGTCCTTGATGATCTTCACGGTCCCGGTCTTCTTGTCCATGACAAAGCGCTGGAGCATGTCGAACATCATGCCGTTCTCATCGAGACGGAGAGAGTGTCCGTGCACCGTGCATCCGCGGACGCCGGTAAGTGCCGCATCGTAGAGCTCGGTGTTGACGAGTTCCTTTGCGTACTTCTCGAGGTCGCGCTCACGGCACTCGACAATCTGACGGCCTGAGAGAGTACCCGGGTCAATGCCGCGGAAGCGGTATGACTCGACATAGCTTCTCTGGTAGGGCTGGCAGGGTGCGTTGTACATCGAGTCGGTGAACTGGATGTAGCGGACGCGGTCTCCGGCCTTTGCGCCATCAGTCGGGGTCACAAGCTTGCGGATCGGGCAGTTGGGCTCCCCCTGCTCGGCGAGCGGCGGGTGGCAGGATGGATATGCTGCACCGGGTGCCTTGTGTCCCATGATAAGGACAATGTCCTTGTCAGTGACGTCGCGAATCTTTTCCAGCTTGCGGGCCGGGTCCATCTGCTTTCGCCTGTTCTCGGCGATATGAGTCTGGCCTGGTCCATACTGGGGTTTGTATGCCATATTTTCTCACTCCATTATTTCCTTTTTTTTCAAAAGTCTCATGACAGACGAAATGACTTCCGCCATCTTCTCACGTGTAGGGGTCTGGCCGCGGGTAACGCCGCTTACAATCGCCATCACCATACCTTTCGTACGGATCCGGTCTGCGGGCGGCATCACCACGGCGGTCTTCACTCCCTCCTTTGCGAGGTCCTCGTAATCGATCGGGGCCTGGGAAACGACAACTGCCTTCACATCACAGGCCTGGAGAATAAACCTGACCTTGTGCACCACATGGGAACGAACATTCCCGTGGTGGAGGATGGCGATCTTGTGTTTTTCGATCTGGACGATCTCCTTGTCGGTAAGCCCAAAGTAAGCGCCGATGACGCCACCTGCTATTTTCGGTGCGTCCGGCGGCACGCCACTACCGGCGTTCAGCACCAGCGTACTGATGCTGTATTCGACGCCCTGCTGTCGCAGTCCCGAGGTAATATCGCACACCGGCTTGGTCACGTGGCGGCGTCCGGGAGACATCCCGACCACAATGACATCCGGGTACCGGCACTCGGAGATGGTGCCCCTCTGGGCAATGCCGCCTCCTTTACCCATGCCCATCGCCTCGCGGCAGTCAACAACCTGGGTTACTCGTCCAATCGGCATGATTATTTTATTCCCTGGATGATTACGGGGCTGGAACGGCTTTTTGGATCAGCCATTCCGATGATCATTTTGTCCGCGTCCGGGCCGTACTTGCAGTAATCCGTAAGTGAAGGCTCGGTCTTCATGTACTTCCCTTCCTGGATGCGGAAGGAAAAGTCCGTAAAGACCTCCTCGCACGCGGCACGCAGTGCAGGGATAACCTCGCGGTTCTCAAGTTCGAGTATGATGGTGCCTACATGTACCTGCAGTTCCATCTCCTGGTCCCCGACATGGATCGTCTTTCTCATGGAATGAGCATTAGCGAGTCCTTTGGCGGGGCCATAGGTAACGGTTGCGGGAAGGCGTGGTCCATTGAGGACCATGCGCCGGATCCCGGGATGAGCTACAAGTTTGTTCAGCAGGCGTTCCGTTGTCTCGGGGTTAAGGAACCGCTCAGGAGCAATCCTGCACTGGGGGAACGTGGCTTCGGTCATTCGTATCGGGGAGGGTTTATACACCCTTCGCAATTGTCTGGATCGGTCTCTTGAATGAATCAAGCTGGCCGAAGGTGTCCTGGTAGATCTTCGACGTCTGTTCGGGGCCGAACATCTGGGTACCTGCATCAAGACAGCATGCTGCTACGATACAGGGCATACCGACACCGGCTGCGTGACGGGTAACGACGTGGTTACCATTGAAACCACCGGGGCCGCCGCCACCGTAGATCGAGTGGCTGAAGAACGAGAACCCGACTGCGACACCCATGGTACGACCGAAGTCGGAGCCTGGGAGGCCGGTCTCGTGCTCGAGCAGGTCGTTGAAGTAGAGCAGTGTTGCAGAGACTGCCTGTGCGAACCGCCCGGCACCACAGTTGACCATGGTTGCTGCGAGGGTTCCGGCAGATGCGTATGCGTTCCACATCATCGGGTCCTTGGTCTCGTAGAAGATGTAGCCGCTCTTGCCCTTCTTGCCTGCCTTGATGACCTTGTCCTCAATGGCCTGCTCGACAAGGCTCTGCACGACAGTACCGATGGTACCGGTCTTGCCGTTCTTCTTGACGAGGTCGTAGACGAGGTTATTTGCGTTCAATCCTTGGTATGCGTAGAGCAGGAGCTGGGCACGCTCGAACGGGCCGATTGCCATACCCATCTCGAACTCCCCTGCCTGCTCGAAGGTTGCACAGAGTGCTGCACCCTGCATTGCATTCCGGTGGGTCATCATCGCCGCATGGTTTGCGGGGATGTTCCTCAGTGCATAGCCGAGGCCTTCGTTGTTCTGCGGGATGTTTAAGATCGAGACAACGTTGCCGCCGTCCATGTGCATGGTCTGCGGGTAGGTACCCCAGACTGCGCCCTTGACGTAAGCTCCGTCGAACATGCCGACCTTGTACTGGTCAATCAGTGCATAGGTGGTGGCTGCCGCAACTGCGGTTGATGCCGCATCGTAGGTTGCTGCTGCATCCATACGTGCCGTCGGGACCTCGACCAGGATCATCTTGCCGCCGCCGACCTTGGTGATCTTGGTGTTGTCGCCGTCGGTGACCTGGACCATGTCCTTGATCTTGGCTGAAAGTGCGTCACAGTCTTTGACACAGCTGCAGTTCATGCTGCGGCCGAGAATCTGGTTGGACTTCCCGCCCATCTTTCCGGTCTTTAATGCCTCTTCGATACCGGCGAAGTTAACCGCGACGGTCCTCTTGGTGAGGTCGATGATACCTGCTGTTCCCTTGTTGACCAGCGGGCTGACCTTGTCAAGAGTGACATTGCTCTTTAAGAGCTTACCCTCATCGTCGTAGAGGTCGATTGTGTCTTTATATTTTGCCATATAATTTCCTCCATTTTGTGTTTGACATCGATACAATACTGTCACTGAACGATGGCCTGCACTAACAGGTTCACTGATGATGAATGAAAGTCGCTATTGCACGTCCCCTAAGGTGGGACATGATAAGATACCGTACTACGCCATATAAGCGTTGCTATTTTTATCGAGGTTTTTATAGTATATAAGATAAAAAATAATTACATAAAATGGCGGAATGTTCAAATATAGCATATTGGAAAGAATCTTTTTTTTTACTCGGTATTAACAATACAAAAAAACGTGTTACTTGATGATATATTAACAGATAACATTTCCGAATTTTCGGTGCGCTCTTATTAAAAGTTTGTTTCTGGGGCAGTGTGGGGCCCGGCAGGTTTCCGCTGCCGGGCATAACGGAGATGCCCCGTCCGATAATAATATTGTGGTATTGACAGTTTTGCTGGTTTGCGTGAATTTTTTTTGCTTTTTTAAACCTTCTGGTACAGGTTCCCGTACACAATCTGGCCTTTCCGCTTCTTCTTGCGCTCACCGGTGTCACCGATGAAGTGCGCAAACTTTGCCTTTACGCCATCAACTTCGAGATCCACAATGCCTGCGGGCTTGTAGCCCGGCATCATCACGTCAATAGAGCCCAAGACAATGATCGTCCCGTCGACCAGCTGTCCGCCAAGTTTGCTCTTTGCGTTGCCTTTGATGATTACTTTCCCGCCTTCGGCATGGGTCATGACATGGACATCCACATTCCCGCCAATGACAATCTCACCGCCGAGCATGTACATGCCCACGTCGGCCCCAGCATTGCCCTTGACAATAATTTTGCCGCCTGACATCCCGCGCCAGTCGCCCCGGTAGGCAGCGCCAAGATAGTTGCCGGCATTGCCTTCGATGACGAGCTCGCCGCCCTTCATGGCGGTTCCGGCAAACGCATCGACATTGCCCTTGGCAAGGAGCTTGCCCCCGGTCATCCAGGCGCCGGTGTACTGGTCCGTACTGCCTTCGATGACAAGTTCTCCGGCGCTCATCTTCATGCCGAGATACTTGACCTTTTTTACATCCCCCTTGACAAGGATCCGGGTGTCAGTTGCAGTTGCGCCAGCAGTCCCGCTCACCTCGAAATACTTGCCCAGCGTGGATGTCGTGTTCCCTTCATGCACGTGGAGGTCGGTGATCTGTGCCGCGCTCTTTCCTGCGAATTTGTCCGGTGCAACATTGTCTGCCTCTAAATACAGGGCAGGTTGGTTTTTCATGGTAATGGTAACGGTTTCCATTTCTCCATACCTCCCTTTAAGTTGCATCAACCTCGAGTGCAAACGGGTTCGGGATAAAGTGGTGCCCGAGCGCTTCGTAGTTGGCCTGCGTCATGCTGTAGTACTTGATGAACTTCTCGTTGATGTCGCGCATGACCTGCGGGTTCTCCTTGGACTTGACATTGACCCAGAGCGTGCGCTTGTGGCCGTTAGAGATGATCTCGCCGTTGTTCACGACCTGCACACCGCTCTTGAAGACGGCTGCGCAGCGCGAGAAGGCTTTCTCTATGTCGTCTGGGTTTGCCACGGGTTTGTCCGGGTCGAAGTCGTATACAGCAACGTCTGCATCCATACCGGGCTTTAAGCCACCGCACATGGCGGAGAGACCAAGAGATTTCGCCGGGCCTGCACGGGTCATCTGGGCAAGCTCATAAAGTGAGATCTCCTTGTCGAGGCTGCCGATGCTGGTCTGGGAAAGCACCTTGTCCTTGTGCTTGAAGGCGTTAATCTGTGCCTCACGGGCCTTGGTGGACATCAGCCACTTGATGACACGGGGGTAACGGGTGAACGGTCCTGCGTTCGGGTGGTCGGTGGTGATGTAGCAGCGCATCGGGTCTTTCATCATCAGCGCAATCTCAAGACCTATTGCCCACTGGATCGCACAGACCGAAATGGATGGGCTGTAGATATAGGGCACGACACCGGCTGCGGTCTCGAGCTCCACATCACAGTTCGCCCACTTGAGGTGGTTGAGGCCGGTGAGGTGGTGCTCGAACGGGCCGTCGGCCGTCATCGTGGTGGTTTCGTCCAGCGTTACGTTCCCGGTATCGATGGTGATGTTCTTGTTCTTGTTCACGTAGTCCGTGATCTCCTTTGCCTTGGACTCAAAGTCACCCCAGTTCGTCCCGCCATAAGAGTGGAACTGGGAATGGGTTAGATGCATAACCTGCTCGCGGCCGAATTTGTTCTTTGCCTTAAAGCCAGATGCAAGTTTCAGCGTGTCAAGCGTTGTCTCGTAACAACCGGGATTCCCGAGGTTGTTGGGGTGGATGTGCATGGAGTGCGGTAGCCCGAGATACTCGTTTGCCTCGATCAGTCCCTTGATGATCTCTGCGGGAGTGATGTCGAAATACGGCACCGGGTCGTTTACGGACAGGCAGTTCAGTCCCCATCCCCATGCTTCCGTACCTCCGGGGTTCACGACCTTGATCGCAAATCCTTTCGTTGCACGGAGGAGCCACGCACAGTACGCAGCCGTGTTCTCGACCTCGTGGTTCTTGAGGTACTCCATAACAAACCAGTTGTTGCCAAAGACCGGGAACGCCCCTTCATCGATGATCGGGGTGTCGCGGATCTCCTCGTGCACGTGCCGGGAGAAGAGCGGGGGCATTGCCGCTTCCATCGCGGTAGTATAGCCCATCTTGGCATACTCATAGCCGGTCTTGAACGTCGTCGGGATCGAGGCCCCTCCACCCATCCGCTCCATGCCCTTTGTGGGTGTGCAGCTGAAGAGCTTGTCTTCAGGCCGGTAGATCCTGCCAAGGTTGACCTTTGGCCCGGCAATGTGGGCGTGGATCTCCACGGCACCTGCCATGACGGTCTTGCCCTTGGCATCGATGACCTTTGCACCGGAACCGGCTTTTGCGACAATCTTACCATCCTTGATGGCGACGTCAGCCTTGTCCCCCTTGATGCCCTGGACCGGGTCAAATACGTTTCCGTTCTTGATAATGTATTCTGACATGATTATGCTGCCCCCTTGAGCTGTTTGAGCCGGTCTCGGACCTTGATGAGGAACTGCTCATCGGAGAGCATGCCCTCGGGCGGCTCGACAACCTTGCGGCAGTCGATGGGCACGTTGTCCATGCGATAGCAGTTGCCACCGGTTTCTACGCCATTGAATGACACCGGGACATGCAGTTTTGAAACACCGCTCGTGGGTGTTTGGTGCGGGTCAATACAGACCGAGGGCATGTTCGCGATTGGCTTCACGGCGCTGATTGGGAAGTGGGCGCCAGGATCGCTTCCGATGGTAAACATCGCGTCGATTTCGCCCCGTACCAGCAGGTCAATGGAGCTGGTGTCACCAGGGTTATAGCGTGCAAATCCTCTGGAGAGATCAATTGAGTACGGGAACCCGAACTGCCATGCAAACACTTCGCCGGAGCCGGTAACATTGTAATGCCCCCGCATCGGCATGATTGAGTATTTCGTAAACTCGTTAAGGTGTACTGTAAGGGCAATCGCCTCATCAATATTATGGTTTTTCGACAGCGACTGGGTCACACCCATGCCGAAGAAGATGATCCCGAACCGGCCGCTCTTCATCATTTCTGCAGCTTCACGGATCTTCTCCTTGGGGATCCCTGCGACAGAATCCGGGAGCCATTCGTTGTTGAGTGCAACACGAAGTGCATTAAGGAGTTCGTAGTCGCGTCCCTGCTCGATCTGCAGGTGGACATCTGCCATCTTTGCGGTGTCGGTGACACGTGGGTCTACGACAATCATCTTGCGGCTCATCTGTCCCTTGCCGGTGAAGAATCCGCGTGGGAAGATTGAGTACCGCGACATGTGCCGGGGGTGGGCGTGCGCCGGGTTGCAGCCCCAGAATATGATGCGGTCCGCACGGTTCTTGACTTCACCAAGGGTACATGTCGGAAGGCCGATATCCTGCACTGCGATCAGGGTTGTTCCGTGGCAGACTGCAGCGGTATTGTCACAGCATGCACGGGATATTTCGGCAATCTCGTTGCCGACACTCTGGGCTTCACAGTTGGTGGAGCTCCAGCCGTACATGAGGGGCTTTTTCGCTTTGGCGAGCATCTGTGCGGTATACTCTGCCGCCTCATCATAGCTGATTTCTTTCCATGTCCCGTCAGGCTGGTGAAGTCGCGGGCGGGTGACGCGGTCCTTGGACTGGGAGTGCAGGAACTTCTCGGTGCCGATAACGCACGCGTTGTAGACTTCGAGGAGTTTCTTACCATCATCGGACACAACGACTTCAAGATCATCACAGAGCGTCCCGCAGAAGGGACAGATCACATCAGTTATGGTCTTGGTCATATCATTTCACCCCGCATTGTTTCTGCACCAGTTCGATCCCGAGTAGCACGGGTTCGTTGATGGCGACTTCTACGGTGACCGGGGTACCCTTGAACGTGGGCATGCCGGTGGAGTAGGTGTTGGGGTCAACAATGGAATTCGCCCACGGTCCCATGGGGATGAACCCGATGCCCGGGTGCGGTCCCTGGGATGTTTCCATTGCCTTTACGATTACGCTGCCGTGAGGGCTGGTCACCTTGACATTGGTGTTTTTCCAGGCTCCGAGTCTCTTGAGGTCCGATGGATCGAGCTCGATAATCCCGGCAGCAGTGCGGTAGGCGGGTTTTTCCTTCCCGCCTTCAATTGCCACACCCTGCTGGATGCTGCGACCCGAGATCAGGTTCAGATTAATTGCAGCCACTGTGAACTCCTCCGTTACTTACCAGACTCCGTAATCGGGCTCGGACCGAGCTCTTTTACGGTCTTGACGACGTCAGTAATAACCGTCGCCCATTTTGCACCTTCAGATGCCGAGACAAAGGTCATCCGGAAGCGCCGGTCGTCAAGCCCGATGCTCTTCATCAGGCGCTTCACCATGAACATCCGCTTTGCTCCCTTATAGTTGCCCTCAAGGTAGTGGCAGTCGCCGAAGTGGCATCCTGATACGAGTACACCATCCGCCCCGTCAGCAAATGCCTTTAGCACAAAGAGCTGGTCCAGACGCCCGGTGCACATCACGCGAACGACCCTGACATCGGGCGGGTACTGGATACGGCCGCCTCCGGCAAGGTCAGCGCCGGCATAGGAACACCAGTTGCAGAGAAGACCGATGATCTTGGGTTTCCATTCTGCATCAGCCATTACTGTTCACCTCCGAGGAGGAACGCATCGATCTGAGCCACGATCTGCGGGGTGGCAAAGTGGTTCATCCATATGGCGCCACCGGGGCAGAATCCTCCGCAGGTACCGCAGCCTTTACACTTTGCTTCGGTGACTTCCATCACCGTGCGGCCGTCCTTCTCAACGAGAGCAAGGGCACTGTACGGGCAGAGGTTCACACACATGCCGCACCCGGCGCATTTCTCCTCGATGCACATGGCGAAGTACGGCTCGAGCTCGACTTCTCCCTTGTGGATCGGGATGCTTGCGGCCGATGCAGCGCCTTCCGCGGAAGCCACCGCGTCAGGAATATCCTTTGGTCCCTGGCAGGCACCGGCAAGGAACACACCGGCAGTTGTCGTACCGCAGGGGTTCAGCTTCGGGTGGGCTTCCAAGAGCCAGCCGTCCATCGAACACGAAACACCGAACAGTTTGCGTGTCCTGTTGGTATCTTCAGACGGCTGCACTGCAGCTGCAAGCACCACGAGGTCGACTTCCATGTCAACCGGGCGGTTGAGAAGGGTGTCGTCGGTATACACGTGGAGGTTCTTGGTGACCGGGTCTTCGAGAATGTTTGCCACGCGGCCGCGGATAAACTTCGCCCCCTCGTCCTGGATGCGGTAATAGAACTCTTCATACATCTTGCCGAATGAACGGATATCCATGTAGAAGAGATATGACTGCACACCAGGAATCTTTTCGTAGATCTGGTGGGCGTGCTTGAGTGAGTACATGCAGCAGAATCGTGAACAGTACGGTTTGCCGATGCCTGTGTTGTCACGCGAGCCGGCGCAGAGCACAAATGCCACGCGCTTGGGCGTCTCGCCATCGCTCGGGCGGACAAGGTGACCGGAAGTCGGGCCGGATGCACAGATCAGCCGCTCGAACTCAAGGCTCGTGACGACGTTCTCGAATTTCTTGTATCCCCACTCGGTCTTCTTCTCGATGGGGAAGAGGTCGTACCCGATAGCAAGGACTGCTGTCCCCACCTTGATCTTGACCAGTTCATCCTTCTGTTCGAGATCGATTGCCTTCTTTTCGCCGCATGCTGTTATACAGAGACCGCACTTGATACAGGAGTCAAAGTCAATGGTGTACAGGAGCGGCACTACCTGCGGGTGACTGATATAGATCGCTTTGCGGGGCTTCATGCCCATCTCGAAATCGTTGGGCTTGATAACCGGGCACGGCGCTTCACAGTCACCGCAGCCATTGCAGCCGCCGCCGACAATCCCTCGGGCGTCCGCCTCCGCCATGGTAAGGACACCATGGGCTTTCTTCCGGATGGTCACGTCAAAGTTGCCGATATATCCTTCAACGGCTTCGACCTCGCTGTAGGTCATCAGTTCGATATTGGGGCTTCTCCCGACATCCACCATCTTTGGTGTTAAAATACACTGTGAACAGTCCAGCGTCGGGAAGGTCTTGTCCAGCTGGGACATCTTTCCGCCGATGGTCGGTTTCGATTCAACGAGGTATGTCTTGATCCCTGCTGCGGATAGATCGAGTGCTGCCTGCATACCGGCAACTCCAGCACCGACGACCAATGCCGCGTGTTCAACAGGAACCGTCTTCGGGAACAGGTCCTGCAGGAGCGATGCCTTGGCAACGGCAATCCGCACGGCATCCTTTGCCTTTGCGGTCGCACCTTCGCGGTCGTGCATGTGCACCCACGAGTTCTGTTCGCGAATGTTTGCCATCTCGAACCGGAACGGGTTGAGGCCGCCTTCCTTTGTGGCAGTCCTGAATGTCGGTTCATGGAGACGCGGGGAACATGCAGCAACAACGGTGCCGGTCAGCTTCTGCTCCCTGATTGCCTTCATTATCACTTCCTGCCCGGGCATCGAGCACACGTACTTGTAGTTGTCAACATAGGCGACATTCGGGAGGGTTTTTGCATAGTCCTGCACGGCAGTGATATCCAATGAACCGGCGATGTTGGTACCGCAGTGGCAGATAAATACGCCGATGCGGGGCTGTTCCTTGCTGCCGGTGGTCGGTGCTGCCTTTGCGGGAGCCTGCTTGGGTGCTGGTGCTGCCTGCTTCTTTGCCTCCTGTTTTACCGGGGCTTCCTTCTTTACTTCCATCTTCTTGGACCCTGCTTTCTTCTTTTCAGCCATCTTTCTCACCTCACAGGACCTTCTGCAGGAATGGTTCGCAGCTGATACCATGGAGGTCCAGCCCGAGATCCTGCGGGCTCATTCCCTGTGCCAGTCCCAGAAGCTCTGCATAGTGCAGTACGGGGAGACCATACTTGACACCGAATTTCTCCTCGATCTCGATCTGGCCGCGGTCGAATTGCAGCTGACAGAACGGGCAGATATCGGTAAGGGCGTCCACTTTTACCTCTTTGAGGTTGATCAGCTTCTCATTTGTGATATCCAGCGAGTGCACGATATCGTACCCGCGGACACCGCCACCGGCCCCGCAGCACTGCATCTTGTTCCGGTACTCAACCGGGGTTGCTCCCAGTGCGGCAACCAGTTCTTCCATCCATGTCGGGCGTTCGGTGTTCAGCATGTCCTCTTTTTCAAACTCACGGTCCTTGTGGGGCTTGACAAGGTGGCAGCCGTAATGGACAGCGATACGTGCTCCCTTCAGGGGATTTGTCACGCTGTCGCGTACCTTCTGGACACCGATGAACTTGTCATTATAGAGCAGTTCGGCAGTGTGGTACACATTGATGGTGCCCTTGTATTCCATGTCGATTTCTTTTAAGACCTCATTCACGCCATCCTTCAGGTCCGGGTTGTGCTTGAGCTTGTGGTTGACTTCCCAGATGGACTTGTAGCACCCGTTGCAGAGCAGGGCGATATCAGTCTTCATCTGCTCGGCAAGCACGAGGTTGCGGGCAGCCATGGCATAGAATACATTGAGGTCAATCGAACCGAATGCACCTGGTGCCGGGCAGCAGCTTGCACCCTTGAGAGGTACCAGCTCAACGCCGAGTTTTTTCATAGCTTTGATGGATGCGGATTCGCAGCCGGGGTACCGGTTCGGGGCAATGCAGCCGAGGTAGAATGCGAACTTGTGTTTTGCTTCTGACATGGTATCTTACCCCTCCCGTTCTTTGACGATCCGGTCGGCATTTGCCTTGAGCTTGTAATGGTCAAGGATCTTCTGGATGCCTTTGACATATTCCGGATACATGTGGGTGGTCGGCGGATCACGGGTAAGCCCGAGCCGCTCGCGGGCTGCACGGTTCACATCATTATTAGGCACACCGTGCCCGGATGAATAAATCGCCTGCACGGTCTTGAGGAAGTTTACCGGCACAATGTCTCTCTTGAATGCGAGGTTCCTCATTGCCATTATTACATCTGTGGGTGCGATATCCCGCGGGCAACGGTCTGTACAGCTGTAACAGGTGGTACATAACCAGAGGTCGGGGTCAGTCAGTGCCTCGTTCTCGAGCCCCAGCACTGCCCGCCTCATGAAATGGCGGATCCGGTAAGTGCTGCGGGGAGCGGACGGGCATGAGCCGGTACAGGTGCCACACTGGTAACACATGTGTGCAATGGTGCGTGAGATTCCTTTCACTTTCGGGAGAAATTCAGGATTTGAATCCTCACGATAGTACCGCTGATCACGGAGTTTCTTCTCCAGAGCTTCCGGGTAACCTTTTACTCGTGCCATACTCATCACGCCTTCTCCATTATTTTAATTGAAACCTGTCCGGTCACGTCTTCCTTCACCTTCGATGTCCTCTTGGTGAAGAGCTTCTCCTTAATCTTCTTGAACAGGTCGGTCTCTGTGCCCTTGATGCGAACTCCGGTCCTCTGCATGATAATAATATCCTCGCCCGGGCATGCATTGACGCAGGCGCCGCACAGGATGCAGAAGTCCTTGTTGACCGCGATCGTGGGCTCGATCTTACCCTTCATGTCCGCTGCGGGGACTGTTGACGGGAGGTATATCGCGTTTGCCGGGCAGATCTCGGCACATGTCGAGCAGCCGCCGGGGCATTTTTCTGCATGGAACTCGATGTCGCCCTCGAAGATCTTCTCGACAGTAATGGCCTCAGGCGGGCAGTTCCGCGAGCACCACTGGCAGGTGCAGCAGTTGTCCTGTATGATCTCAACCTTGCCATCCACCTTGTCGGAAATGACCTCGCGCTCGACCGTCATGCATTCCTCGGGGCAGGCCTCGACACAGACCTTGCATGCGTCGCATTTGGTCTCGTCCCAGATAACCTCGCCCTCGATTTTGCCGGTCTCAGCGGTAAATTCCTTGTGCTTCACCACGATTGCAGGACAGAGTGCACCGCACAGGCCGCAGTATGTGCATTTCTCTTTATCGACGGTAAAAGTTGTCTTTGTCTTGATTGCAGTCTGACGGTCCTTTGCCCCTGCAACCGGTTCCTTGTACGTCCCTTCGTAAGCGGGGACTTCCCGGCTGATCGCGTCACGGGGGCAGACCTCTTCGCAGATCGTGCACTTGACACACTTTTCGTTGTCGATCTCTGCTTTCATGTCGTACTGGGGGAAGCCTTCCTTTTCAAGAATCGGGAGCTTCTCCTGTCCGTCAACCTTCAGAGTCAGTGCATTGAACGGGCACATGACTACGCAGACGCCGCAGTACGAGCACTTGACCTCGTCGACATCCACCGGCGCAGCGTAATCAATAGCACCACGCTTTGAAGCACCGACGAGACCGAGCACAATCGCCTCTTCCGGGCATGCATCAACGCAGATGCCACATCCTGTGCACGTCTCTGAATTGAGAATCAGGTTGTTAACGCTCTGCAGGAGGCGCTGCTCCATCACAACGTTGACACCGTCTCGCTTTTTTGAAAACTTTGGAAACAATGTGTTCATGAACTAACCCTCACACTACTCCTCTATTGTACCTTTGCCGGAATCCTGGATTCCCAGGGTCCTGTCAGCCTGATAACATCGTGCGGACAAGCCTGGACGCAGACGCCGCAACCGGCGCAGAGCTCACCTTTGAAATCAAGGACCACAGATTTTCCGTCCTTGACCTTGTAGATCTTCTCCTTCGAAGAAGGTTCCACCGTGTGAAGCTCCAATGCGTCAACAGGGCATGCGACTACACAATTGTTACAGCCAGTACAATTTTCCATGTTGATATGTACTGCAAATGTCATTCTTTTTTCACGCACCAGCTATGATCGATTTTTTAAAAATCGACTATCTGAAGAGTGGTTAAGATTTACAGATAAATGTTCTGAAATTAAGTCAGGAAAATTGGTAAAACCACGATGTTTTTTTAATTTTTAAATTTTAATTTTTTATTCAAGTTAACCCCTTGTTGTGTACTTTTAAACCATTTTTTTGTGCGCTCTTGATCCTGAAATTAATTTAGAAAATTTATTGAATAGTAAGTATGCAACTGTTGTGGTACCGGAGGTTATGTATGGAAATCAACGGCGTTACAATTGACAACACGTATGCAGAAGCGTTCCCAACCTGGATCTGCCGGATCATCATCACGGCAGTCACAACGGAATGGGCACGGAAGGCAGCAACTGAAGCGACAGGCTTTGCGACATCAGCGATCGGCTGTCCGTGCGAGGCAGGCATCGAACAGGAACTTGACGGTGCACAGACCCCGGACGGGCGCCCCGGCGTCTCAATCCTGATCTGTGCCAGCAAGAAAAAACTCAAAGAGCAGGTCGTCGAGAGGCTTGCAGAATGCGTCCTCACTGCACCAACAACTGCAGTTTTCAACGGCATCACAAATTCAGAGGAAAAGATCGCGGTAAAGCTCCATTTCTTTGGCGACGGGTATGAATACCAGAAGGAAGTCGGCGGCAGGAAATGCTGGGTCATCCCGATCAT
Source organism: Methanoregula sp. (assembly GCA_026625165.1). NCBI lineage: Archaea > Methanobacteriati > Methanobacteriota > Methanomicrobia > Methanomicrobiales > Methanoregulaceae > Methanoregula > Methanoregula sp. Next base: position 500,890 of record CP112999.1, read on the forward strand.
GAACGGCGAATATGTCGGTGAAGAGGAGTTTGGCATCGTCAAGGGGGTTGCGGGAGGCAATTTCTTTGTCATGGGCGAGAACCAGATGGCAGCACTCGTTGCGGCTGATGCAGCAAGCAGTGCGATTGCAAAAGTCCCCGGCACCATCACCAGTTTCCCCGGAGGCATCGTGGCAAGCGGTTCCAAGGTCGGCAGCATAAAATACAAGTTCATGCCTGCATCCACCAACGAGAAGTACTGCCCGACGCTCCGGGAGAAAGTTCCGGACAGCAAGATTCCTGCAGGGGTCAAGGCAGTCTATGAGATCGTCATCGACGGGCTTGACGAGAAGAGTGTTGCCGCGGCAATGGCAGCCGGGATCAGGGCTGCAGTGCATGTCCCGGGCGTGAAGTTCATCTCTGCAGGGAATTTCGGCGGGACTCTCGGGCCGTACAAGATTGAGCTCTACAAGGTGCTCTAATTTTTTTATAAAAAAAGCATAAAAAGCAGCATTTCAGAAAGCATTTAAAATCCATTGCCATCATTATCCTTTCACGTTATCATAACGGGATCAGGTATCAGGCACCATTTGTTGCTGGTTTAATGTTTACACTTCTTAACCTGCTTCCATGGGTTTACTGTTTTCCGGGCAGGGAAGAATAAAACGATCTGAAAAAAACGATCTGAAAAAACGATCTGAAAAAATGAGGAAATTAAAAATCAATTCCCGGTCTTCTTCCACCAATCGATCAGAATAAATACTGTTATTACCGATTATCCTGTTAACGAAACAATCGGTAATAACATGATCACCCTGATACAGGAGGAAGCGGATCGGGAAGCAGCTGCTCTCGATACCGGATCTCCGGACAGGGATGCACGAACGGGTAGGACCGGTACATCTGGTCCGGACCTGTGGGGCAACGAGGGGATCGGGGCGGAGGGGATGCATGGGGGACCTATCTGAACCCTACGTGATCCATTACCCGCAGATCGTAGCTGTGGCGGACACGACCGGTACGCGTGTGGAACTGATCGAGTTCTTTGACTGTGTAGGGGGGGCGAAGTGGTCAGCACACCATTATGCCCAAAGCCCGCTTGTCGGGTCCGTACGGTGTGTCGGCGGGACAATGAGGTACCTGCTCCGGCAGGGCACCGCCGACCTTGCACTGGAAGGGTCGAAGTTCCCGGCAGGGATCTCCTCTGTTGTTGTTGACGACCGGGAGATTGCCGTCACGTATATCGGTATGGGTGGCGGGGGTGTGGGGGCGGCAGCATGCCGTTCCGATGCTAAAGGGGTAATCCGGAACCGGACGGACCCGTCAGGTGGAGGTAAAGTTGCCGGTTCTACGGTCTGGCTCCCCCGGAGGCAACGGCTCCTGATCGGTGTTGACGATACCGATACACCAGAGGCAGGGGCCACATGGACACTTGTCCACAACATTGCAAAAGCGGTTGAGGATGAGCACTCCGTCTACCTCTCGCACACGATCGTCCAGCTCTTTCCCGTACCGTACAGGACAAAGAACTGTGTCAGTCTCGTCGCCGAGTTTGCGACAACAAAACCCGACCGTCTCATCCGGAAATTCCACCAGCTGCTGGAACGGTACACGCTCTCGGATAAGACCGGCATGGCAACTTATTCCGGATTCACCCCGTCAGCGCAACTCCTCGATTTCGGCAGGAAAGTGAAACGGGGCGAAGTACAGCCCGGGCTTTTGGGAAGCATCAGGGATGACCAGCTGAAAGTCATTATTGACGGGAGGGGGATTATCGGTGCGGTTGCTGCCCTGCCGTTCTTTACAAAGTATGAGGAGGCGCTGTTGTTATGCGATGGAAGGAACTGAAAGCACAGGCGCTTGCAACCGGCTCAGCCCGGCTGTCCGGCGAACCCGCAGACCGGTTCATCACCCGGTCGGCAGCGGGACCAGGAGCCGGCGGGGAAGGTTCGGTCTTCTTTTCGATGGGTGGACACCGGGTCCGTCTTTCACTCGACCCGATGAGCGATGTGGAGGTAGTGCACCGCGGCGGGGGTGTCGCCGACCTCTTTATCGGCACGACACAGGTGAGCGGGAGGCTGGAGGAGCCCGGGCTCCATTGCCCGAACCAGGCGTATATCACTGTCACGGGGTCGTGCATCTTCCATTGCAGGTACTGCCCGGTCCCGGACTTACATGGACAGCGCAAGAGCATCGGCGAGATCGTGGCAATGGTGGAGGCGGTGCGTGACCGGGTCAGCGCGATCTCGCTGACAAGCGGTGTCCTGTCCAGCATCGGGGATGAGGAGGAGTACGTGCTCAAAGTAATCCGCCAGCTCCTGCCGTTTGGCCTACCCATCGGCGTATCCATATACCCCACCGATCAGACGCCCGCCCGGCTCCATGAACTTGGTGTCGTTGAGGTGAAATTCAATATCGAGGCTGCGACCGCCCCGCTCTTTGCAAGGATGTGCCCGGACCTTGAATACGACATGATATATGGCGTGCTTGAGGATTCGGTGCAGCTCTTCGGGAAAGGGAAGGTCTTTTCCAACGTGATCATCGGGCTCGGCGAGACCGATGATGAGATGGAACAGTGCATACGGCGGCTCACCGTGCGTGGCATCATCCCCGTACTGCGCCCCTTAAACCCGGTCGCCGGGGTTTCCGCAATGCCCCGCCCGTCCCCGGAACGGCTGAACGCGGTCTTTGCGATGCACGAGCGGGCGCTGGATGCAGCAGAACTTGACACCCGGCAGGTACAGACAATGTGCACCTGCTGCACGGGCTGCGACCTTGTGCCCGGGAGGGATGCATGAAAGGCGCCGAAGCAATCGCGGCAGCTCTCAAAAGCTTTGGGGACCGGTTTTACGCGGTCCCGGGATATCCGGTGACCGGGATCTCGACCGGCGCCGGTGCAGAAATTGTGATCAATGAAAAGGTAGCGCTTGAGTATGCACTGGGCGACTCCCTTGATGGCCGTCGCGCCGCGGTCATCATCAAGAATGTGGGCCTGAATGTCTGCGCCGATCCGCTTATCAACGCGACCACGCAGGGTTTGCTGGCGGGAGTAGTGATCATAGCCGGGGACGACGTGCTCGCCAGAGGATCGCAGAACACCGAGGACTCCCGGTACTTTGGCGAGCTCGCGCAGGTCCCGGTGATCGAACCGGATGCCCGGACCTGCAGTCCTGCAATCGGTGCCGCGTTTGAGGCCTCGGAACGGTTCTCGCGGGTCGCCATCGTCCGGGTCACCTCTCCCCTTATCGAGGGTGAGGTGACTGAAACACACGCAGCACCCCACCAGAGACGGAGCGGGGCCCTTGCTTCACCTGACCTGACAATGCGGGGCAGGGCACAGGCAGCAGACCGTGCTGCTGCGGGGATGTGGCCTTGGTCCCGGCAATCCACCCTTAACCTATGGGGCGGGGGAATTGTGGGTGTGGGGGCAGCTGACGGGGACTCCCACGCAGTGACCGTATACCCCCCCTCAAACGATGCACAGGCCCTTGCACAGACCCGGGAACTCGGCAGACCGTTTGTCAGGGAGCACCGATGGGTGAACCCGCCGGAGGCACCTGAAACTCCTGAGACATTTTCCCGGCGCGGTTTCTGCCGCACGTTCTGCAGGGACTGCCCCTTTAAATCCGTCCCGGGGATCCTGAAGGAACGGAGGATGCCGGTCATCTGCGACATGGGTTGTGCGGTCCTTGCCGGCAACCCCCCTTACAGGATTGGGAAGGCCTGCTATGCGCTGGGTTCATCGGTGGCCGTTGCTGCGAAGAGCACAAAGGTGGCGCTCTTGGGTGATTACGCGCTCCTTCACTCCGGCATCAACGCGCTCATCGATGTGTACGAGAAGGGCCTCCCCCTCCTCTGTATCGTGCTGAAGAATGACCGGATGGGAATGACTGGCGGGCAGCCTGTCTATGACCTTAACCGCTACCTTGCGTGGGCAGACCCGGTCATCTGCCGGGCTGACGAGATCATCCGGTTACGGGAGCATATCGTGCCCCCAAAAAAGCCGGGGGTCCTGATCGTTTCAGGGCAGTGCCCTGAGGGATGCCATCATGAAACCGTGGAATGTTGAGATCTGTGACGTAACCCTGCGGGACGGCGAGCAGACGCCCGGCGTCTCGTTCTCCTGTGAAGAGAAAACTGAGATTGCCCGTATGTTGGACGAGGTCGGGGTCGAGGTGATCGAAGCGGGGTTCCCGTCGGTATCCGAGAATGAGAAGCACTGCGTTAAGACAATTGCCGGCCTCGGTCTTGATTCGCGCATATGCTGCCTTGCCAGGGCGAAACAGTCTGATGTGGACGCGGCGATTGACTGCGGTGTTGCGATGGTCAGCATCTTCATCGCAACCTCCGACCTCCACATGCGGATCAAGTTCAAGGACAAGCCAAAGGAGCAGGTCCTTGCCGACACCCTTCCTCTTATCGATTACGCCCATGATCACGGGCTGGCGGTCCGGTTTGCCGCGGAAGACGCGTCACGGACGGAGCTTGCATTCTTAAAAGAGGTCTACCACCGGGCATCGGAGCACGGCGCGGACCTCCTCTCATTTGCAGACACAGTGGGTTGCTTAACCCCGCTTGAAATGTACCGGGTCATGTCAGACCTTGTTGAAACGGTCAACCGGCCGCTCTGCGCACACTGCCACAATGACATGGGCTGCGCAGTTGCCAATACGATCACTGCGGCAGAGGCCGGCGCTTTCCAGCTGCACACCACAGTCAACGGCATCGGGGAACGGGCCGGTAACGCGGCGCTTGAGGAAGTGCTCATCGCGCTGCGGATGAGCGGCGGCGTGGACCGGTATGACCTTTCACACCTGGTTGCGCTCTCGAAAAAAGTCGAACAGTACTCGGGGATCCGTCTGCCCCGCAACAAGCCGGTAGTCGGCGAACTGGCGTTCTCACACGAGAGCGGGATCCATATCGCGGCGATACTCGATGACCCCCACTCGTACGAGCATTTCTCCCCGGAGCTTATCGGGGGCGAACGACGGTTCATCCTCGGCAAGCATACGGGGAAGAAGGCGCTCGAGCACGTTGTTTCCTCAATGGGGTGCGAACTGACCGAGCCCCAGATCTGCCGGGTGCTGGAGAAGGTCAAAAAGCACTCTGAGGAGAAGTGCATTGTAACCCCTGACGTTCTGAAGAAACTGATCAGGAATGCAAAGGAGGAGAAGGTATAGATGGGTACCCTCTCGGAACGGATCCTTGGTGCACCGGCAGGAGCGTACGTTGACAGGAAGGTTGACCGTGCCTATGTCCACGACGGCACGGGCGTGCTCACGTTTGAAGCCTGGAAGAACATGGGTTCCAAAGGGCTCTCTGATCCCTCGCGCCTTTCGGTGATATTCGACCACATTGTCCCTGCAAACAATTCGATGACAGCAACGCTCCAGCGCGAGCTGCGTGAGTTTGCAAAGGGCTCGTTTCTGCATTTTTCCGATATCGGTGAGGGCATATGTCACCAATGCATGAGCGAGGGTGTCGTCCTGCCCGGCGAAGTGGTAGTCGGAGCCGATTCGCACAGCTGCACTACGGGAGCGTTTGGTGCGTTTGCGACCGGTGTCGGCGCAACAGATATGGCTGCGATCTGGCTGACCGGGGAGACCTGGTTCCGGGTGCCCGAATCGATCGCGGTCCGGCTTGAAGGGGAATTTTTGGGTGCGGCAGAAGCAAAGGACATTGCACTGAAGTACGTGAACCGGCTCGGAATGGACGGGGGCTCGTATAAGGCTCTGGAATTCGTCGGGGATGGTACCGGCGGGCTTTCCATGGACGACCGGCTCGTGCTCTGCAACCTTGCAGTAGAGACAGGGGCAAAAACAGGGATGTTCTATGCCGACAGGATAACCATGGATTACCTTGAACGGTATGGCCTGTCAGCAGCACCACAGGTTCAGGAGACCTGCACATACGTGCAGGAACTGGAAATCGACCTTGCGGATGTTGTCCCCCTTATTGCCCTCCCGCCACGGGTGGATACCGTCCGGCCGGTGCACGACCTTGCCGGCCTCCCTGTAGACCAGGTGTTTGTCGGCACCTGCACCAACGGCAGGTACTCAGACCTTGCACGGTTCGCCCGGGTTGTGAAAGGGAACCGGGTCGCTGTCCGCACCATTGTCGTCCCTGCGTCGCGACAGGTACTCAGCGAAGCAGTGAGGACCGGGGTGCTGACCGATATCATCGATGCAGGATGCACGATCGGGACCCCCGGCTGCGGCCCCTGCCTTGGTGCCCACATGGGCGTTTTGGGCGAAGGAGAGGTCTGTCTCTCAACTGCGAACCGGAACTTTAAAAACCGGATGGGGGTCGGCGGGGAGATCTATCTCGCATCCGTGGCAACTGCAGCGGCAACTGCGCTTGAGGGCGAGATCACCGAACCGGGGGTGCCCTGATGCGGGGTGCCGGGCATGCAGTCCGTCTCGGGGCTGACATTGATACCGATGTTGTCATCGCAGGGCGCTACCTGCGCACAAAGGACCGGAGCATCTGGGCAGCCCATGTCTTCGAGGATCTTGATCCATCCATTGCCCCGAGACTTTCAGGAGCTGTCATAGTTGCCGGCCGGAACTTCGGCTGCGGGTCGTCGCGCGAACAGGCTGCAATTGCACTGAAAGAGGCTGGAGTTGTTGCGGTAGTTGCACCAAGTTTTGCCCGTATTTTTTTCCGCAACGCAATCAATATCGGTCTCCCCCTGATTGAATCTGACCTTTCGTGTCCTGATGGAACCATGGTGCGCTTCGACCTCAATTCGGGTTGGGTGGAATCCGGCGGGAATCGCAGGCCGGTCCCCTTGCTCTCGCCCCGGATGCTTGATATCCTGCATGCCGGGGGTCTTGTGGAGTACTGGAAGGTGAAGCGGTGATCTTTCCAAAGCAGTGCAGGCAGGTCGGCTTTGCATCGACAAAACCCTGCGGCGACAAGGTCTATTTCCTGAGCCAATATCTCGTCCGCCCGGTGGGCGATAGCCACGAGATCCTCGAAGTTGCCCTTGAAACCGGTACAAAAGGCATTATGCGCCGCATTCTCTCCTCAAAGGTCATCGCACATACCCGCGAAGTGTACCGGTATCCCGGGAAGGTGCAGCTCCATGACCGGGCGCGGCTTATCCAGCTCGCGCTTGATTCCGGTCACCGGTGCACGCTCTTTTTTGGGCTTGATGAGCATATGATATTCGTGCTCGACCCGGACCTGTCCGGCCTGTTGCGTGTTCATGTGTATGATGCAGGTCCGCCCCGGCCGTCCCTTTCTTCCTGTGTCCGCGAGCTTGAAGCATGCGGGCTGTTTGGTGAACTGCAGGTTGCCTTCTGCCACCATATCCTCGACCTTGCGCAGGTGAAGGCGGACGTGTATCCCTGCCGTGCAGCAGGATTTACAAAAACCCTTGATGCGGATGCGGTTAAAGGAGGCGAGCGGGTTGCCGGGTGCCTGACCGGTTCGCAGCTGGTAAGCGAGTGTTACGGCACAGATGTTGAACTGCTCAATATCTGCCCGCTTGCAGAGGCAAAAGAGGAGCCGTTCATCGCCCGCTGCTGCCGGTCTGAACGGGAAGGTGTTGGCAGGTACAACGGGAAATACGGTGCGGTCGTGCACTGGGGGGCGTCACCCCGGCAGATCGCAGATTCGGTCAGCGCGCTCGTAAATGGATGGAAGGAGCATGAAAAAAATCGCAGTCGCTGAAGGTGACGGTATCGGGCACGAAGTGATCCCGGTAGCCCGGCAGGTGCTGGAACTGCTCCATCCGGAATATGAGTATTTCAGCGTGGAGATGGGGTACGGCAGGTGGGAGAAGACCGGCTGCCCATGCAATGACCATGAGATCGCGGCGTTAAAAAGTACGGATGCGGTACTGTTCGGGGCAGTGACCACCCCCCCGATGAAGGACTACCAGAGCGTGGTTCTGCGCATCAGGAAAGCTCTCGACCTGTATGCAAACCTCCGCCCGGTGAAGGGCGAGGGTTTTGACATCATGATCGTGCGGGAGAACACGGAGGGGCTCTATTCCGGGATCGAGGAGGCTGACACTGACCGTGCAACAACGCTGCGGGTGGTAACCCGGAAGGGAACGGAACGGATAGCGCGGACAGCGATCCGGCTCACAAAGACCCGGCGGCTCCTGACGATCGGGCACAAGGCGAACGTGATCAAGTCGGACGTCTTTTTCCGCGATATCTGCATCGCAGAAACAATATCCGCAGGTGTCCCTTACAATGAGAAATACATCGACGCCCTCGCGCTGGACATCCTCCAGCACCCTGCTGCATACGATGTCGTCGTGACCACCAACATCTTCGGCGACATCCTTTCTGATGTTGCCTCTTACCTCGTTGGCGGCTTGGGGCTTGTGCCCAGCGCGAATATCGGCGACCGGTATGCCCTTTTCGAGCCTGTGCATGGCAGCGCCCCGGACATTGCAGGGAAAAATATTGCCAACCCCGTTGCGGCGATCCGGAGCGCTGCGATGCTGCTGGACTACTGCGGGGATCATAAGGGCTCAGCGATGATCGAGACAGCAGTACTTCAGACCATTCTTGGCGGCACCAGGACCGCCGATCTCGGGGGTACTGCCGGAACCCGTGAGTTCGGGGATGCTGTCGCAGAGAAAATCAAGGGCCTTACAAAAAAATGACTCTGCTCTTGCTGATGCAGGAGTTTCCTGCAATGCCAAGACACGGGGTTACAGCCGTAGAACCGCAAACACTGCGACCATGGCAAGAGTGATGGCGATGGCGCGACAGTTGATGGCGGGCACAAACATGGGTTCATACCGGGGATCATGCATCGCCCGCCAGACCGGGTGCATGAGCAGCAGCCCGGACGGGATGAACACAAGGAGCCAGTAAAACGGGGGGTGGAAGAGGGCAAACAGTGCCGTGGTGCACAGTGCCGCTGCGAGAAGTACCAGCGTGAGCATAAATGCACGCTTCTTCCCTGCAACAATCACGAAGTTTTTTCGTACAAGCCGGTCCTTTTCAAGGTCCCGGATCTCGTTGAAAATCTCTGCGACTGCACCAAAAATAACCACAAGCACAAAAAAGAGGGCGCCGGTCCAGTCAGGCGACCCGTAGAGCATGTATCCCATTACGGCGTACAGGCCGGGAAACAGCCCGTGATAGGCCAGGTCGGGTCCTGCAATGTTTTTTACCTCGATCCCGACAGAATAGGTGGCAAAGATGAACAGTTCAAGTCCACCAAGAATGATAAGGGGAAGGGGAAGTAGTAACAGACAAATCAGGGATACGACAAGGAGCAGGCCGCAGACCACGTAAGCTGACGTAAGCGGGCAGGTACCGTCCGCCAGCGGGTTGCGGGGGTTGGGTTCATTTGCATCAAGGGTTCTGTCGGAGATGTCATTGAGGACAAAACCGAACGAAGCGGACGTGGCAATAAAAAGCTCAAGCACGATAATTTTCCCGTCAATGGGGGCAAGCGTGAGCAGGGCGCCAAAGAGGCCGGTGAGCAGAAAGAGCGGCCCGTATGCCGTAAACCGGATCAACCGCAGGACAGGGTGGGCGCGGGTGCCTCCCGCACGGGAAAGACTGGTACAGTGCATTTCTCATAATTTTTTGTCGGAAAGCTCTTGAATGTATGGCGACGGGGTCTGAAATGGTCCCGTTTTGCCGGAATCAGCGTCCGCGCCTTTAATGACCCCGGCACCCCACCTTTCACACACGGGAGTTGTGTTCAAATCATGGGAAGTGTCCTGATATCGCCACTGAACTGGGGACTGGGCCATGCAACGCGGGACATTCCCGTCATCCACGAACTGAGGAGACGGGGACATGACGTCACTATTGCTGCATGCGGCAATGCGCTGTCTGCCCTTAAAAGGGAGTTTCCGGACTGCCAATTCCTTGATTTCCCGGATTATCCGGCTCCATACAGCACCGGCAGTCTTTTCCTCCCCAAGTTCTGTGCGTATCTGCCGCTCCTGCTGCGTGCACTTGCGGCAGAGCGGAAAGCTCTTGGCCGCATATTGGATAGAGATAATTACGATCTCATCATCAGCGATAACCGGCTCGGCGTATATTCCGATCGGGTGCCTTCGCTGTTTGTCACCCACCAGCTCCATTTCCACTTCCCCGCGTTGATCTGGCCTGTCGAATTGTTTGCGCTCCTCCTCAACCGGGAGCTGCATTCCCGTTTTGACCGTGTGATCGTACCCGACAACCCGCCGGGCTCCGGATCGCTTGCCGGAAAGCTCTCCCGCCCACTCCTTGCCTCCTCAAGGGACAGAATTTTTTTTGCCGGTATCCTTGCCACAGCCCGCAGGATGGAGGTGGCACAAGACCTTGACTACCTGATCATCATCTCGGGACCTGAGCCCCAGAGGACCATCTTTGAGCAGATCGTCCTCCCCAGTCTTCCGGACATCCCCGGATCCAAAATGGTGTTGCTGGGTAGCCCGGGCGGAAGAACCATGGCATGCCCGGACCCGGACACCACCATCCTGAGCTATGCTGATACTCAAGAGAAGATCGCCCTTCTCAACCGAGCAAAATTCGTGATCTGCCGGTCTGGTTATACTACAATGATGGAGCTTGCTGAAGTGCAGAAAAGGCACGGGCTCTTTGTCCCGACACCAGGCCAGACCGAGCAGGAATATCTCTCGTCCTATTACCAGCAGAAGGGCTGGTTTTTGTCACGGAGCCAGTACCGTCTCGACCTTTCCCGGGATGTTTCAGAGTCGCAGCCGTACACCGGGTTTCCCGTTATGGCTTCAACCGCGCAGAATGTGAAAATCCTGTACACAGAGGTGCTTGCCCAGTATGTCGAATGATGGGGTAATACAGCCGGGGACAACGGCTTTGTGCCGAGCCATGGGAGTGCATGAGAATGGATAATCTGGTGAAGTACGGAGTAATCGCAGTAGTCCTGTTTTATTTAAGCATCACAGCCATCGCTGCCGGAGTATTGTACGGCCTGTATATCCTTGCGCTGGCGTATGTAACCGGGAATTTTGCCAAGGTTCTTGAGTTTCTCCCTCCCGTTGTTACCTTTGCTCTTGCTTACGGGCTCACCGGGCTGGCACTCAAAAAACTGGGTATCATATAAGCCCTTGTAAAATGGTATGTCTTGTATCAATGTGCCGTTACCTTTGATTAATCATGCGTGAATATCTTAGGTTTGAAATGGATTTCAAACCATTAAATCCCGGAACATTTGGAGACCTGCTTGCCGTGCTCAAAGGCAGGCGCCCTCTTGTACATCATATCACCAACTACGTGACAGTCAATGACTGTGCCAACATCACGCTCTGCATCGGTGCAGCACCGGTGATGGCAGAGGCACCGGAGGAGGCATGTGAGATGGTTGCAATGGCAGACGCACTCGTGCTCAACATCGGGACGCTTACAAAGCCGCAGGTCAGTGTCATGCAGGAGGCCGGGAGCAGGGCAAACGAACGGGGGATCCCTGTCATCCTTGACCCCGTCGGTGCAGGGGCGACACGTATGCGGACGGATGCAGCCCGGACACTCCTTGACCGGCTTGATGTCGCGGTGCTGAAAGGAAATGCGGGCGAGATTGGAGTGCTTGCCGGTGCAGGAGGCAGGGTCAGGGGTGTTGATTCGGACGGGTCTGGCGGGGATGCACTTGCAATCGCACGGGCATTTGCAGATGATTCAGGCATCATTGTCGTCGTCAGCGGTGCAACCGATATCGTGACCGATGGCGGGCGAGTGCTGCAGGTCGACAACGGGCATGAGATGATGGGAAGGCTTTCGGGTACCGGCTGTATGGCGGCGTCACTTGCGGGTGCGTTTGCCGCGGTCTCTGATGACTACGTCATCTCATCGGCAGCAGCGCTTGCAGCATTCGGGCTTGCCGGTGAAGCGGCTGCGACCCGGGCTGCCGGGCCATATTCATTCAGGACGGCACTGTTTGACGAGCTTGCCGCAATGAGTCCGGAATACCTTGGAACGGGCGCACGGGTCAGGTCGGCTCAAAAAATATGAATTTCAACCTGTACGTTATCACGGACACCCCGCTTTCCCGTGGGCGTTCTCACGAGGAAATTGCCCGCCTTGCCATTGAGGGGGGGGCTGATGCCGTGCAGCTCCGGGACAAGACATGCAGCTCGAAGGAGATGATCGCATCCGGCAGGCGTGTACGGGAAGTGACCCGGAGGACCGATACCCTGTTCATCGTCAACGACCGGCTGGACGCAGCCATTGCCTGTGGAGCGGACGGGGTGCACCTTGGGCAGGACGACATGTCCGCTGTAGCCGCCAGGCAGATAGCGCCGGCCGGGTTCATCATTGGTGTTTCAGTCAACACCCCGGTGCTGGCAAAAGAAGCAGCGGCTGCCGGTGCAGATTATCTTGCGGTAAGTCCGGTCTTTCCAACCGGTTCAAAACCGGATGCCATCGGTTTCTGTGGCATTGACGGCATTCAAAGGATCCGGGCGGTAACGGAACTCCCGCTGATTGCCATCGGGGGCATCGGTATGCACAATGTTTGTGATGCCATACGGGCAGGAGCTGACGGGGTTGCGGTGATCTCTGCTGTTGTAGGGCAGCCGGATATAAGCGGTGCCGCGCGGGCGTTGAAAGAACAGATCATATCGTGCAAAAAAGGGCTGGTGCACCTTGGCAGGTAACCAGATAGCGCACGGCGTTACAAAAAAACAGGGTGATGGGGTTCCGGTTCACATGTCCGGAACCGTACGCTCATTATCTCCTGAGATGCGTAATGGACGTGCTGGCATTGCGGGATACAGGTTAACAGGGATGCCTGGTTCAGCGTGACGGTTGAGTTTGTCGGAACCATCACCTGTCCGTTTGCGGTGTTCTTCCCGCGGGATTCCCTGACTTTCTTCTTGAAGCTGTCACGGTATCCTTTTGCGGTCTCCCGGAACTGATTGTTGAGCTCCTTGAGCTCTCCGTTTGCGGCTTTTACTGCTTCCCTGTCATGGGAGGCAAATCCGGTCGCAAGTGAAGCGTCCTGCTGCTGGATCTACCCCTCGATATCCTGCGCTGCAGATACATCGATGCCTTTTGCTGTCAGGTTTGCGAGCACGCTGTTGCGGCGGTTCTCATCTCTCTCAAATATGCCCATCCGTGCGGTCTCGCGGCTGACCCATGCGCTGTTCTTCAGCGCCTCGAGTGCTGCAGCATCTGCCCGAATCGATACATTGATGCTCGTGCGCAGGTCGCGTACCGACCCGTTGTTGGCCCGTTTAATACTTCTGGTATCGGCCCTGAACGTTTCTGCCGCAGTCTTCATCTGGCTGCGGGCTTCTCTGACCCCCCTCCACCGTCGTGGCGGACTGGACGCTGTCTGCTGATGATACAAACGCTGTTTTATCTCCGGTGAGCGTCAATGCACCGCTGGCACTGATTTCACCGATGCACTGGATCGCAACGTCCATGCGGGCTTTTCCCAGCTCGGCAAGATATGCGGTTGCAGTTTTGACTGCAGCAATCGCATTCGGGTTCTCGTTTAACTTCACCGGGGCTGCAGGATCCGGCAACCCTCCGGTTGCAGGGGTTGCGCTGACTGCCGGCATGATACTTGCACAGAGCAGGAGAAGGCAGGCCCCCAGCATGGATATCAATTTCGTTTTCATCGTATTCTCCCTTGTTGAGTGGTGCCCTGCGCACGTGTGCACAGTGCATCTGCATAAGGGTTCGCACAGGTGCAGGCATATATTGCCATAATAGTACAGATTATGTCATCGAACCGCGTGGTTCAATCCCTGCACCTGCAATGCATACCATTAATCATATTACCTATCCCGCCCATCCACATCAGTATGAAACCAAAAACCTGCTTCCAGTTCACCCTGATCGCAATCCTTGTGATGGCGGTGCTGGCAGTTCTTCCGGTATCAGGGCTCGCAGCCCAGACGACAACGGTAATGACAACCGCAGCCGCGCAGGCAACGCAACCTTATGTTTCGGCAACCGTATCAGCCCCTGCTATCACTGCCGGTCAGCCAATCACGATCTCCGGTGTTTCCTCCGGTCCTTCAGATGAGGTACAAATCTGGATCTTTGCCGGTAACTATATCAACGTCACCACCGTCCCGGTTAACGCCGACGGGAAGTACTCAAAGACATATGCCACCGCCGGTTTTCCGGCAGCGACATACTATGTCTTTGTGCAGAACCCGGGTGCAGACAACAAGCTCCAGATAACCACCCGTGGTTTTTCGGGAGAGGTTGTCAATGCCAATACCGGCGCGGTCATTTTCAATTTCACCGGTAAAGGCAGCGTTACTGACAAGGCAGCGGTAGAGGCGCTTTCAAACGCACTTGCCCTGCCGGGTGTTGATGATATCTACACAAAGACCCAGTTCTCCATTACTGCTGAGGGGACACCCTCCCCGGAAGCAACAACCACGATGATGCCCGGTTCCGACCGGGACAGCCATGGCTGCATCGGCTCCGCGGGATACACATGGTGCGAGCCAAAGCAGAAGTGCCTGAGGGAATGGGAGGAACCCTGCACAGGAGCATCGCCGACTACTGCCAAATCCTCGCTACCGTTGTTTGTCGCCATTGCAGGGCTCGCCCTTGCATGCTGTATAGCAGCATTGTACCGGAAACAATAATCATCCCTTTTTTTCCTCCCTCTGATGTATCCAAAAACCTATCAGCCCCTGAGCCGATTCCCTTTAGGTGGTACGTGTGGAATGCATGTGTTGTATATTTGACAGAAAGTCCCTTGCCATGAGGGGTATCGTCGCGGTAATCTTCGGCTTGCTTGCAATCCTTACAACGAAATTTGTCCTCGATTTTCTTGTTTATATTTTTGGCTTTTTTGCAATCATCTCAGGTATTATGAATGCCGGTGTCGGCATCTCGTCTGAGAAGACCGAGCTTCCCGGATGGCTCCTGATCACGACCGGTGTTCTCGGGATTATCCTTGGAATCTTTGCGCTGCTCATGCCGCTCATCATCGCCATGACGATCACGATTCTTATCGCGGCATGGGCGCTGATCACCGGCATCTCGGAGCTCGGGCTTGCATTCTCCAGTAAAACCGCCCCGCACCGCGCCCTGCTTGCCCTCTCCGGCATCATCGCCATCGTGTTTGCAATCGTCCTTATCCTGACGCCGGTTTTTGGTGCGTATGCTCTTGTTATCGTGCTTGGAGTCTATGCACTCATCTTTGGGATCATCAGCATTTTTCTCGGACTTTCCATGGGAAAAGCAAAACTCGTGGTGGAAACCCAGACTATTCTGTAACTATTTTTTTTAAGTTTCGCAATTTTTTGCCGGATTTGCCAGAAAAGGCAGATTCGAAAGACTTTTTATGAGTGTTGATTAAAATCAGATTATAGGTGTGAAGATGCAGGAAATCAAAAGCATAGACATCATGTCATGGGCAAAGATCCACGCCCTCTTTGGTATTGTGTTTGGTCTCTTCTACGGGATTATGTTTGCACTGATGGGTGCTGCAGTCGGGCTCTCAAAAGGCATGCCCGGTTTCGAGGCATTCGGGTTCCTTACAATCGTTATATTCCCGATCGTCTTTGCCATCTTTGGGTTTATATGTGGGGCGATCATGGCATTCCTGTACAACTTTTTTGCTGGGAAAATGGGGGGCATCCAGATCGAGCTCGCTCCAAAATAACAACGTATTAAATCTTTTTCTCTCTCAACGGATTGTATTCTCCGTTATGCTTATCGTTTAAGACGCCCCCAATGTCGATCATGAAACTCCGGGTTTATCTTATCCTTATGCTCTGTTTCATATCGGCTCTCCTGCTCTGCGGCTGCACCGAACCAATTCCCTCATCACCATCTCCGGTGCAATCGCAGGCAGTTTTGAAGCCATTGCAAACCATTTCCGTAACCGGGACAGGGAGTTTCTCCGTCCGTGTTGACGGCCTTGTGCCGGGCGCAGTATTACCGGAGGCATACACCTGCATTGGTGCGAGCGAGTCTCCTGCGGTCTCATGGGACAATCCCCCGCAGAGAACAAAAAGTTTTGTCCTTATCCTGGATGATCCGGACACTCCCGCGGGAACGTTCACCCACTGGCTTGTCTATAACATACCCCCTCAGATCCGGCAGATCGATCGGGGACAGCCGAATGCTAAAGTGCTTGCAAACGGTGCCCGGTCCGGCGACAATTCTGCGGGAAACCGGGGATATTTCCCGCCCTGCCCTCCCCCCGGGCCGGCGCACCGGTACGTGTTCACGCTGTATGCCCTCGATAATGAGATTTCAATGCCAACCGCAGGCCGTGACAGCATCGACATGGCGATGGCCGGCCACGTGCTTGGGCAGGCACAGGCAGTCACAACGTTCCGGCGCTGAGGGTCAGGATTATAGGAGCGATATCCTGCATATGAATTCAAAACCAGAATCTGCAATGCTAGGGGTTACCCCGATCCGGTTTGTACTCCATGAGCACTCCGCACGCTACCACCATTTCGACCTGCGGCTGGAAAAGGACGGGGTGCTGAAGAGCTGGGCGGTTCCAAAAGGGCTCCCGGAAAAGCCAAAGGACCGAAGGCTGGCAATTGAGACAGAAGACCATGAACTTTCCTATATCGATTACCAGGGCACGATTCCTGAAGGCGAGTACGGCGCCGGGGAGGTAAAGATTGCAGATGAAGGGACGTACCGGAATGTCGCATGGTCAGAAGACAAGATTGAGGTGGTGCTCTACGGGCAGCGTTTTACAGGGACATATGTGCTCATCAGGTTCAGGAGTGCGGGTAAAGGAGAGTGGATTGTTTTAAAAAAAGAACCATGAGCACCCATGTGAATTTTAGGGTGCCGGACCTTTTTTTAAGTCAAAAACCCACCGGCTCACGTTTGGCGCCACATTACCGCATGAGCGATAGAATAGTGGTAATAGTTGACGTCCTTTGAAATCCTCAAGGAGTTTTGGGATCTGGTGACGCTTTTTAAAGGTATAGAAATGGATCTTACCTCCGCGTTTCACGACAGGGGCGATACAGTCAAGAATTGTATCCATCCCGTAGGGTGTCGGGATTATTGCACGTTCAAAGTCGTCGTGTGGGAACAGAGATGTATCAAAGGCATCCCCCGGAATGGCGCTGATGTTTCCGCACACCTTGTTGAGAGATATGTTATCTAATAGCCACTGGAACGCCACCGGGTTTTTTTCGATGGCGACAACCCTCGCTCCAAATGCAGCAGCGGGTATCACAAACGGTCCAACACCGCAGAACGGGACAAGCACCCGTTCCCCAGACTGTACCTGGTCGGTCACCCGTTTCCGCTCATATGCAAGCCTGCTGGAAAAAAAGGTTTTACCGACATCGAGGCGGTACTCAAAACCGAACTCGCGGTGGAGTGTGACTGTAGTCTCGCCGGCAAGGAACTCATACCGGGCAGTCCGGGCATTTCCGCTGACTTTTGTAACCTTATTGAGCACCGTGTACAGGTTCCTGCGACGGGCAAGAAGTGTTGCGGCGATTGTTTTTTTAAAAGGATCAAGCTCGTGGGGGATGGTGAGGATCGCAACATCCCCGATGACTTCGAACCTGTCGGAGAGTGTACGGAGCAGGTCGGCCGGTACTTTCCCGGCAAGGTCTGATTTAAGCCCCATGGTTACGTGGAATATCTGAATGGTATGGCGATAAATGTAGTGACAGAATGTAAAAGTCCAGTCCGGCGGGTTACAGATCCCCTGCCCCTGCGATATCGCAGGGTTCGGAACCGTGCAGCGCAGACTCGTCTATAAGAAACCCAAATCTATACAAGGGTTCATGCCACACGCTTGATAGAATGACGACGGACACCTACCGCATGCTCCCCGGTAAAACCCCTGCCGAAAAACTCGGGAGCCTTGGGTTTGTTCCCGGAAAGAAGATCGACCTTCGCGAACTCGCTGCAGCTGTCGGAACGTATGGCATCAGTGTCTACCTCTTCTTTAACGAGCAGCTTGCCCGCAACACGTCCCTTGAACTTGTAATCCACCAGTACCGCGACGTTCCAGCGTTCGAGCGCCCCTATGTCCGGGCGGAGGAGTTCCTCCGTTTTGTGCAGGAAAACGACCCCGCGTTCCAGCAGGTCATGCAGGCAGACCCGGTAATGGTGGAAATTATTAACGTCGCCGAGATCTCCGCCAATCCCGCAATCCCGGCACTGGTGTATATCACTGCCCTGATGCCGTACCTGGACGAACTAGGGATATGACCCGGCATACCCTTGATGCAGAGCGATAATTTTTCTGGTTGACGACACCTCATGCATCGTACACTTTTCAGAGATTTAGAAGGGTATGAGATTGGGTAGTATTGCCCTGACAACGGTTGCAGGAACCAAGGAGTCTGTCTCCTGAGACGTAGCACGAGAGCCCGGCTTGGTAATGGCGGCGGGTTTGTGCTGGTGAAACAAAGCTCTTATTACCCTGTATCGTGAGTACTTCGTATTACAATAGGAGCGCAAGTATGGAAGCAATCTTAAAGGTCATAACGTTTTTCATTGCCCTGTTCATGGTCGCAAACGGCATTTATGTCATGTACATGCCGCCGTATGGCGATGAGCCGCAGGGACTTGCGATCATAATGATGGGGATTTTCATCTTCATCGCCGTCCTGTGGATCGGGCGCATGCAGGACAAATCGTGCAATTCCTGACCTGCCTTATTTTTATCTTCCCCCCATCGTTTCATGACGTGACTTAAAGGAGAAAGTGGTCACTTGGCGGGATTGCCAGCAGGAATATAATAAAAATACAGGTTAATTGTGGGTAACCTGCTTGTGACATTTTAATGCATCAAGACAAACTCTTTGCCACCTGCCCTTGCACCCGCAGACCCACGCCCTTTTTATGGTGTTAGGGTGATGTAACGATTCAGGAACCGTGCAGCACTCCAAAAACAGGAGGTTGCGTATCGGGCATGAGGCATTCTATGAGAACAAAGACATTCATATGTGGCGTACTAATCGCAGCGTTCGCCCTCTGCTGTATCATGGCACCTGTAACTGCGGTGATCCTTGAGGTCACCTGCAAAGGAGAGGTATCGACCGTTAATACGGCAAAGAACACGCTCACGATAAAAAACCCCGTGCAGTACGGGTGTGAATATCCCGCGGGAAAGGATCCCGTCTGTTCGTGGACGCCGATGGCCCGGTCCAGCCTTACCGGAACCGTGCCGGATGCTGCAGCTTTTTCCGTGTTTAAAGTTGGAGACACAGCAGTCGCCACGAGCATTGGCGGTGCGGGCGACCAGTGGATAACGCTCGCGAAATTATATGGCTCCCGCCCGAACGAAGAGTTCGTTACTGAACTTATCGGAGACCCCCGAACGGTTAATACACCGTTCATCGGTGATTATGCGATCGTTGCCGAGACGGTACCGGACTGCACCGCATGCACCGGCACCGTCTGTACAGCATCGCAGGCAGAGCTGGCCGTAAAGAGCTCCGGCACTACTGTGGCGGAAAAAACCCTCAAACCCGGCGAATCGCTTGTGTATAACGGCCGGAACGACGGGTCGAGTGTCAACGTGAAATTTATTGCCGGGCAGGCAGCTGCCCAGATCTGTCCCGGTAAAGCCGGCATGACCGGCCCGCAGGCTGTATCGACATACGTGATAGGTATCGTTCCGCCAATCGGCACCGGGCAGGTCAATATCCGGACTGCGACAACAACACGGCCGGACGAAGCCCTGACACCGTTGCCGCCCTCAGCTGCAGGCACAACTGTGCCGGCACCCACAAAATCAGGCGTCCCGTTTCCCGCAGCCGTTATCGGTGCCCTTGCCCTTATTTCAGTGATTTGGACAAGAGCCCGCTCCTGAACCCTTCCCCCCTCCCTTTTTCTCCATCGCTAAAAAAATCTCCCGGTATTTCCCTTGTATATTAGAACATGGGAGAAAACCCTCCCATTGCAGGGGCATGGGTACGCAGAGTGATATGCCACAACTTCCTAATACCCCACAGGATCGTACCTTGATCTTGATGGTAACCCCAAGAAGGCAGGTGGAGTGATGGTAAAAGTCGGCGTCCATGTCTCAATTGCCGGCTCGCTTGACCAGGCAGTTGACCGTGCTGCAGGGCTTGGGTGCGACACCTTCCAGATGTTCTCGCGGAACCCCCGTGGCTGGGAATATAAACCCCTCACTGGCATCGACTGTACTACATTTGCAGAAAAGATCCGGTTATCCCGGTTGATCCCGGTCGATCATATGCCCTACCTCCCAAACCTCGCTTCGCCAAAGGAGGACGTGTATGAAAAATCAGTATCGACATTAACGGCGGAGCTGGCGCGATGCGATTGCCTTGGCATCCCGTATCTTGTCACCCATCTCGGCCATCACCTCGGTGACGGGATCGCGGGCGGGAGGAAGCGGGTGATTGCCGCAATCAATAAAGCGCTCGGATTCAGCGATACCCATGCAATGCTCCTGTTGGAGAACACTGCAGGAGAGAAGAACAGCGTGGGGAGTAGTTTTGAGCACATCCGGTCGATCATGGATGGCATCGAACAAAAAAACCGGATCGGCATCTGTTTTGACACCTGCCATGCATTCGCCGCCGGCTATGAATTGCGGACAAGTGATGGGCTGACGAGTACGCTGGAGCAGTTCGATGATGTGATAGGTTTTGGAAACTTAAAAGCTGTCCACTTAAACGATTGCAAAGGGGAGCGGGGGAGCGGGCTTGACCGACACGAGCATATCGGGATGGGGTCCATTGGCGAGGAAGGCTTCCGCCGCATCCTGTGCCACACAGCGTTCCGTGACCTGCCGTTTATCTGCGAGACACCGGTCGATGAGCGTCGGGGCGATGAAGGAAATATCAGGAAGGTTCGGGAATTATCCCAATAGTCCCTGAAATCTTATCTTTTTTCCTTAATAATTTCTAATAAAAAAATTTACTGCGCATCGCAATACATTATGAGTAGAATATCAGGCACACGAAACCCGATATTATCCCATATTCTGGTGATTTATAATAAAAGCGTACATTTATGGGCTCTTTATCCGATTATATTTCACATACATCCTCACCGGCGCATTGCTGTTTGTGGTGGACGGAACCCCTGCATGATATCGGTGCTTTACATAGATGATGAACCAGCGCTCCTTGACATATCCCGGCGGTTTCTTCAGCGGTCAGGAGATCTTGCTGTCGATGTGACCCCATCTGCCATCAGTGCGCTCGAACTGATCAAAACAAAACCGTTCGATGCCATCGTTTCTGATTACCAGATGCCGGAGATGGACGGGATTGCACTGTTAAAGGAGATACGGTCCCGCAACCCCGACCTGCCGTTCATCCTGTTTACCGGCAAGGGCAGGGAGGAGGTGGTCATCGAAGCGATCAACAACGGAGCGGATTTCTATCTCCAGAAAGGAGGTGATCCCACCTCGCAGTTTGTCGAGCTGGAGCACAAGGTAAAACAGGCAGTGCGGCGGCGGAAGGCAGAGGCCGCGCTTCAGGAGAGCGAGCAGCGGTTCCGGGGGATTGCAGAGCGAAGTTCCGATCTGGTCATGATACTCAATGAACACGGGGTGGTGACCTATGTATCCCCCTCAGTACATGCAATTCTCGGGTACCTCCCTCAGGATGTAATTGGCTATACTTTTGATGAGCAGGTGATGCCAAAGGAAGACGTTGCGAAAATACAACGCAACTTCTCAAAAAACCGCGAGGGAGTTCCGACAGAAAAAATCTCGTTCTCCGTGCGGAAAAAAGACGGGGATTTTGCGGTTCTGGAAGGGCAGGGGATCCCTATCCTTGAAAACGGGACATTTTACGGGATTCAGGTGGTGCTCTACGATATCACCGAGCGCATGCGGGCCGAACAGGCATTAAAAGAGAGCGAAAGCCGGTACCGTGCAATGTTTGAAAATACCGGCACTGCAATGGTCATCATTGAAGAGGACACCACGGTCAGCCTCGCAAATACGGAATTTTTACGGCTGACCGGCTATTCGCAGGAGGATATCGAGAAAAAGAAATCCTGGACCGAATTTGTGGTACAGGATGATCTTGACCGGATGCTTGCTCAGCACAAGCTCCGGCGGGAGGACCCAAAAAGTGCGCTCCGGCACTATGAATTCCGGCTGATATCAAAAACGGGCGATGTACGTACCATCCTTCTCAACATCGACATGATCCCAGGTACAAAAAAGAGCATTGCCTCCCTTATAGATCTGACCGACCGCAGCCAGGTGGAGACCGAACTCAAGGTTAAATCAGATGAAATCTCCACTGCATATGAACAACTGGCCGCGGTGCAGGAGAAGCTCCGGGGAAATATCGACGACCTGACATACAGCCGGCAGGCTCTTGCTGATTCACAGCAGATGCTGCAATCGGTGCTGGACACCATTCCCGTCTGTGTGTTCTGGAAGGATACGAGCCTGAACTACCTTGGATGCAACCAGCAGTTTGCCCGGGATTCGGGTTTTGACTCCGTTGAAGGCGTTGTGGGGAAATCTGACTATGATATGGGGTGGAAGGAGCAGGCAGAACAATACCGGGCTGACGACCGTGCCGTGATTGAAAGTGGCATCCCAAAACTCAATTATGAAGAATCCCAGACGACCCGGGACGGAAAACAGATCTGGCTCCTCACCAGCAAGATCCCCCTGAAAGATACAAAAGGGATTATCCGTGGCGTCCTTGGCACTTATGAGAATATCACTGCGTGGAAGCTTGCAGAGCAGGAAAACCTCAAAAAGAGCGATGAACTGCAGACCGCATATGAGCAGCTCAGTTCCTCAAATGCAGTCCTGCAGGATAATTACCGGTACGCCACCGAAGCAAAGCAGGCAGAAGAAATACAGAAGAACCGGGCGGAACGTTCGATCGAGTTCCAGAAGGCCCTCGTGAACCTAGCCACCATGGATGCACCAACCCTGCGGGATGCAATGAATAACATCACCCGTACGGGTGCCGATGCATTGCATACTGATAGGGCAAGCGTCTGGTTTTTCTCATCGGATGGCAGCCAGCTGGTATGCAATGACCTGTACATTGCCAGCCGGGATCACCATAGTGCCGGCCAGACATTCCTGGAAAGAGATTTTCCCCGGTACTTCGCTGCCTTGCAGGGTAATCGTACTATTGTTGCCGCGGATGCGCAGACCGATGAGAATACCTCGGAACTCACAAAAAATTATCTCGAACCTTCAGGGATCAATTCAGTGCTTAATGTGCCGATCCGGTCAGGACGGCATGTTGTCGGTGTGATCTGTCTTGAACACCTGGGGCAGCCCCGTACATGGGTTGTGGAGGAGCAGGATTTTGCTGCATCGCTTGCCGACTTCACCGTCATTGTGCTTGAAAAAGCGCGGCGGCGCCTTGCAGAGAAGGATCTTCGCAAAAGTGAAAACCGGGCACGCATCACCCAGTTTGCTGTAGAGCATGCGGCTGAGGGAATCTTATGGTTTGACGGGAATGGAAAGGTGGTGTACGCGAATGCCGCCACATGCTTGATGCTCGGTTATGCATCAGAAGAGATTGCACAAATCTCCATTTTTGATATCGACAGTTCCGTTTCCACGGCACGGTGGAATGATTATCTCAGTTCAAAGGTGGCATCCGACTCCCTTCCCTTTGAGACCGCTTATACAAAAAAAGGCGGTGAGCGTTTGCTTGTTGAAGTGACCAGCGACTATTTCGAATATGCCGGGACAATCTTTGTCTGCTCGTTTATCCGTGACATCAGCGACCGCAAGCGCTCTGAAAAAGCACTCATGCTGGCGAACCAGAAACTCAACCTGCTTTCCAGTGTCACCCGGCACGATATCCTTAACAAACTGACCATCGTACTCGGGTATCTCGAACTTTCTAAGATGGTGCGTGACAGGGATAAACTCGAGGATTTTATCAAAAAGATCGATGACACAATTCAGGTGATCCAGGACCAGATCCAGTTCACCCGGGATTACCAGGACCTGGGTGTCCGCGCTCCGGAATGGCAGGAACTAGAAGTTTTGTTTGCCAAGGCCATCTCACAGCTTGACCTTGGGAAGGTCGAGGTGCACACCGACCTTTCGGGCCTTGTTATATTTGCCGATCCGCTTCTCGAGCGGGTGGTGTATAATCTTCTCGACAACGCGCTGCGGTACGGGGAACGTATCACCATGATTCGTGCCTCGTACCGACTGGAGGGTGAGGAGATGGTCTGGGTTGTGGAAGACGATGGTGTAGGGATCCCGGCAAAGGATAAAAACCAGATCTTCAACAAGGGATTTGGCAAACATACCGGGCTGGGGCTCTTTTTAGCCCGGGAGATTCTCGCCATCACTGGGATGGCCATCATGGAGACCGGGTTCCCCGGTAAAGGCGCACGTTTCGAGATCATCGTCCCGCAGGGCGCATTCCGCACCACTGGCGATTAATCATAATCCCGGTACAAAAGATGCCGTTTGGTAACTTCCGAGCCCCCACTTTTCTTAATACCGAGCAGTAACAAATACCCTGAGCAGTGAAAGCAGTATTTGACGGTATCTCGGTGCGTTGCGGGCGGGACGGGCAGGTGCTTTACGAGCAGGGGGGGTTCGGGCGAAGGGAAAAAGACGGTGTGCGGTTTGCCCCGCATGAAGCCTTGTATCTCCTCCACCGGCAAAAGATCGAGGTCGACGGGTATGATTTTGACAGGCTTCTTGGCGTGTTTGCACAACAGGCAAATGTCCTGCGCAGTTATCTTGTATACCGCGACATAAGGGAGCGCGGATATGCAGTCCAGACAGGGCCTCATGACTTCCGTATCTTTAAACGGGGACAGCGGCCCGGAAAAGGAGAGTCAATCTATCTCGTGCGTGTTGTCTCTGAACGCGACCCTATTCTTTTTACCGAGCTAATCCGCGAAGTGACCACTGCCAACAACATGCGCAAGCAGTATGTGCTCGCAGTCGTTGATGATGAGGACGAATTGACATATTATGAAATCAAGATCCAGAACCTTCCTGAAGTATCCCCTCCTGCCATATACCCCCTGGTTACCGGAGTGCCTGCGGGCAAATCCATTATGGTAAAAATTCCCCCCGGATCTGCATTTGAACAGGCATGGTTTGGGAGCCGTCTTGACGATTCACGTGTCATGTTCTCTCAACTTGAGGCATTGTACCTTGCAGGGGAGGGTGTGCTGTCGGTGACTGCAAACGGACTGCAGGTAACTGCAGACAACATCTTTTTACGGGCATGCGAAAGCGACCCCGAATTTGCGTACAAGGCAACGGTCTATACTGACCTGCGTAAAAAGGGGTATGTCCCAAAAACAGGGTACAAGTTCGGGCACCATTTCCGGGTCTATTCCGGGGCTAGGGTGCATTCTGAGATGCTCGTCCACGCGGTGCAGACCGGTGCCGGTCTTCCCATGAGTACCATATCACGGTCGGTGCGGCTTGCCCACAGCGTCAAAAAGAAGATGTTGTTTGGCTGTGTATATACAAGCGGCATTCAGTACGTCGAATTCGCCAGAATCAAACTGTGAGCGCTCTTCATGGCACACGAGATCAATCCCTGGTCGAACAACCAGGCCGTCGATATCGATAAACTCTTCTCCGAGTTTGGCATCGAACCCATTGCTCCCGCACTAGCTGACCTGCCTGAAATCCCGTACTTCATGCGCCGGGGTATCGTCGTCGGACACCGTGATTACGGGCAGATCGCTTCTGCCATAAAATACAGGGCCCCGTTTCATATCCTGACCGGTTTTATGCCGAGCGGACACCCCCATCTCGGCCACCTGATGGTGATGAAGGAGGTTGTCTGGCATGTCCAGCAGGGGGGCAACGGGTACGTGACGGTCGCTGACCGCGAGGCGCATGCTGTCCGCGGGACCTCGTGGGAGAAGTGCGGCGAGTTCGGGAAGGAATACCTCTCTTGCCTGTACGCGCTCGGCTTTGAAGGGACGACCTACTACCAGAGCAAAAACGAACGGCTCAAAGACCTTGCCTTTGAAGCGGCCACAAAAGTCAACTTCTCGGAACTCTCCGCAATCTATGGATTTTCGCCGGAAACCGACCTTGCCCACGCAGAGAGTGTCATCACGCAGGTCGCGGATATCCTCTATCCACAGATCGACCGCGCACCGGCCCCGACGCTTGTGCCTGTTGGTATCGATCAGGATCCACATATCCGGCTGACAAGGGGGGTCGCCCACAAGATGCGGATGTTTACCGTTGAGGAACGGGACGGTTACATCAGCGTACGATCCAAAAACGCGCCTGATGCGCCGCTCGCTGCAGTGCACAAGGCATTTGCAGGCTCGAAAAAATACGAGGGGCACGTGGATATCCGGGGAATGGGATGTGCCGACGTGAGCCGGAAGGTGCGTGAGATCGAGTGTGCACATGGGGGATACGGGTTCTTCACTCCGTCATCAACCTATCACATCTTCATGCCGGGGCTTAATGGAGGAAAGATGTCAAGCAGCATCCCCGACAGCATCATCGGGTTTTTTGAAACAGAGGCAACCGTAAAAAAGAAGGTCATGAGCGGGATCACCGGCGGGAGGATGACATTAGAAGAGCAGAAACGACTCGGGGGGGAGCCGGACAAGTGCTCGCTGTATCTCCTCAACCTCTTCCATATGATAACCGATGATTCCGAACTATTGAAGGTACGGCAGAAATGCATGCAGGGCGATATTACCTGCGGCCAGTGCAAGAAGGAGACAGCGGAGCGGGTTATAGCATTTTTAAAGGATTTCCGTGCGAAGATGGATGTTGCTGCAGAAAAGATCGGGGCGTGAGACGTGTGGAACTGACGCAGAATGAAAAAAGGCTGCTTGGGGCTCTTGCAGAAGAAAAATCCGTCGATGTGCAGGCTCTTGCTGCACAGCTCAATGCGACGCCGGAAGCTGTTGTGCAGTGGGCACTCCTTGGAAAGGATCGTGGCATCACGGATGTCATGAGGGGGGTTACCCGGACACTGGAGTACACTGAGGAAGGTAAACAGTATCTGGAAAAAGGTCTTCCCGAGACGCAGATCCTGAACGTGATTGGCGATGGCACTACGCTTGCCGATCTCCAGAAACATGCCGCGTTCAGGATCGGCTTTGGGCAGCTTAGGAAGAAAGGACTTATCACGGTGACGAAGGGTTCTATTACAAAAAATGCTGGCGCGTCAACCTTTAATGATGAAGCGGCACTGAAAAATCCTCGGGCTGGAGAACCACATACGCAGGAACTGGTGAAACGCGGGCTTCTTAAGGAATGCGAAACAATCCGCAACATCATCTCTATAACCAGAGAAGGCACCTTGTTGGTAAATGCAGGCCTCGACCTGCGGGAAGAAGTCGGGACGCTCACCCGCGACCAGATTATCTCGGGGGGATGGAAGGATCTCAACCTGCGCCGATATGACGTGACAAAGCTCCCGAAGAAGACATACCCTGGTAAGATTCATCCCTACCAGCGGATCATCTCAGAGATGCGGGAGATCCTGCTTGAGATGGGATTCACCGAGCTGTATGGCGGGATCGTCCAGCAGTCCTATTGGAACTTCGATGCCCTCTTCCAGCCGCAGGATCACCCGGCCCGCGAGATGCAGGACACATTCTATCTTGGCGAAACCCGTCCGCTCCCCAAGGGTTACGAGCGGGTGAAAGAGATGCACCTCTCCGGAGGGGAAACCTCATCGAGCGGCTGGGGAGGCACCTGGCGTGAGGATAAGGCAGAGCAGTGCGTGCTCCGCACCCATACTACAAGCATCTCTATACAGTACCTTGCAAAGAACCCGACACCTCCTGTGAAGGCATTCTGCATCGGGCGGGTGTACCGGAGGGAGACTGTGGATCCCACCCACCTTGCCGAGTTCGAGCAGCTCGAGGGGATCGTCATGGACGAGGGCGTCCATTTCGGCAATCTGCTGGGGATCCTCCGCGAGTTTTACCACCGGATGGGATTCATGAGTGTGAGGTTCAAGCCTTCCTACTACCCATATACGGAACCGAGCCTTGATGCGGAGGTATATGTCGAGGGTATCGGCTGGATCGAGATGGGCGGGGCTGGGATCTTCCGCGAGGAGGTCACCGCTCCCTTTGATATCCGTTACCCGGTCCTTGCATGGGGTCTTGGCGTAAGCCGGATCGCCATGCTCCGCCTCGGTCTCAAAGACCTGAGATATCTGCACAGGAGCGACATCGCGTTCCTTAGGGATACCCCCGCCCTGAACCGTACCGGAGGCGACCGGTAATGGCGGTCATCTCGCTTCCGTACCGCTACCTTGAGCGGCTTACCCGAACCGACCGGAAGACGATCCTTGCAAGGATCGCCCTGATCGGGTCTGACATCGAGAGGACCGAAGAAGACCATGCTGATGTTGAGTTCTTCCCCGACCGTCCCGATCTCTTCTCACCGGAAGGGGTAGCGCGGGCTATGCGTGGCTTCCTCTCGATCGAGACCGGCCTGCCGGTCTACCCGATAAGGCAGTCAGGCATATCATTCACCGTGGATCCCGGTCTTGCCAACATCCGCCCTGTCCTTGGGGCAGCAGTTATCCGGAACCTCTCGTTCGATGATGAGTCGATTCTGAGCATTATGGCGCTTCAGGA
The DNA here is from genome assembly GCA_026625165.1 of Methanoregula sp. Taxonomy (NCBI): domain Archaea; kingdom Methanobacteriati; phylum Methanobacteriota; class Methanomicrobia; order Methanomicrobiales; family Methanoregulaceae; genus Methanoregula; species Methanoregula sp. Next base: position 529,316 of record CP112999.1, read on the forward strand.
AGCGCTCCACTGGGCTGTTGGGCGCGGAAGGTCAAAGGTCGCAATCGGTATCCACGACCTTACAAAAGTGCAGGCTCCGTTCCGGTATATTGCGGCTGACCGGAAATTCAGCTTTATCCCGCTCGATTATACCGAACCGATGACAATGGAGGAGATGCTGGAGAAGCACCCGAAAGGCAGAGATTTTGCCCATCTTGTCAACAATCTCCCCCGCTTCCCACTTATCCTCGATGCGAAGGACCAGGTCCTTTCCTTCCCCCCTATCATCAACGGCGAGCTCACTCGGGTTACCACCGCAACGCGGGATATCCTTCTCGACACGACCGGTACTGACCGCCGGGCTGTCATCCGGGCGGTTTCTATCATTTGTACAGCGCTTGCCGAGGCCGGGGGCTCTCTTGAGTCCGTGGTGATCGACGGGCAACCCTGCCCAGACCTCTCCCCCGCGGTTCGCACCATCAGTGTTACAGCCTGCAATAACCTCCTCGGGCTTCGGCTTCCCGCACCTGAAATGGCCGCACTGCTCGAGCGCATGCGGTTTGGCGCCGTCCCGGAGGGCAAGGAAAAGCTCCTCGTCAGCGTACCGTGCTACCGGGGAGATATCATGCACGACTGGGATATCTTTGAGGACGTCGCGATCGCTTACGGGTACGAGAATATCCCGGCACAGCCACCGGCGACCTTCATGGTGGGAAAACCCCATCCCATCCCGGTCCTCGCAGGGCTCGCCCGCGAGATCTTCTGCGGGATGGGATATCTCGAAGTGATGCCTTTCACCCTGACTAACGAGGAAATTCTCTTTGCGCGGATGCGCAGGCAGGAACATGCCGGCGTCCTGCATGTCCTGCACCCGATCAGCACGGAGAACACCGTTGTCCGGACGAACCTTGTCCCATTGCTCCTTGAGATGCTGGCACTGAACCGGCACCGGGAACTTCCCCAGCGGCTCTTTACAGTCGGCGATGTTGTCGAATCTTGTGTTACGTACCCACGGGCTGCCGCGGTCAGTACATATTCGGACGCTGACTTCTCCGAAGCCTATGCCTGCGCGGATGTTATCTGCCGCGAACTCGGGATTACGTATACTGTCAGGGAATCAGTCGATGAAGCCTTTATCGATGGGCGCCGCGCTGAACTGTATGCAGACGACCGGAGTATCGGTTCATTTGGCGAGATTCATCCCGCCGTCCTGAATGCTTTTGAGCTGGAGCAGCCTGTTGCAGCTTTCGAACTTGACCTTAAAGCCGTACCGGGATACCCCGCGCAGCAAGATAGTCCTTGACATCGTGAACCGTGAACTCACCGTAGTGAAAGACGCTTGCCGCAAGGCAGGCGTCAGCTTTTCCAGCGGTAAATCCTTCGTAGAAATGGTCGAGTGTGCCTACGCCCCCGCTCGCGATTACAGGGATACCGGCAGACTCTGATACTGCTGCAGTGACTGCAATGTCAAAGCCCTTTTTTGTCCCGTCTGTTTCCATGCTCGTGAGGAGGATCTCTCCTGCCCCCCGTGCCTCTGCCTCTTTTGCCCAGCTGATCGCATCGATACCGGTCGGTCTGCTACCCCCGTAGATCACGACCTCATACCAGCATGTCCCGCCGTTGGGGAGCGCAACAGGCGTCCCTTCCGGGTTTGGCGTGAAGTTGCGGCGCACATCCATCGCGACAACCATGCACTGGGTGCCAAACGATTCCGCGCCTTTTGTGATCAGGCCGGGGTCGTGGACAGCGCTCGTGTTGACACTCACTTTGTCGGCACCGGCCCGCAGGATCTGCTGGATATCTTCAAGCGTCCGGATACCTCCCCCGACTGTAAGAGGTAAAAAGAGCTGGTCTGCGGCCCGTTTAACCACTTCGACGATCGTACCGCGCTTTTCCTTGGAAGCAGTGATATCAAGGAAGACCACTTCATCGGCGCCCTGTTCATTGTAACGCTCGGCCAGTTCCACCGGGTCGCCGGCATCGCGAAGCTCGAGAAAATGCGTGCCTTTCACCACCCTGCCGTCTTTTAAGTCAAGGCAGGGTATGATCCGCCGTGTAAGCCCCATCTGGTATCAGTCTGGGACTGCCGGGTAATTCTAATTTTCCCTGTTTTTTATGCATGGCGAGTTTTATGTCCGTTGGAGTGCTCATTGATATGGTACGATACTGTTGGGACAGGTTTTGTTCCCGATCCTTTCGCGGTGCTGATATGAGTTCAGGTGCATTGAAGATAGAATGGGCGGCGCAGTTCATGCCGGTGCTTGCCGCCATCAAAAAACAGTTTGTCAAAAAGAAACCCTTTGCCGGCATGACCGTAGGGATGGCACTCCACGTGGAAGCAAAGACGGCAAATCTTGTCTCCACGCTTGCAGCAGGCGGCGCTGAGGTGCATATCACCGGCTGCAACCCGCTCTCAACGCAGGACGATGTCGCAGGGGCGCTCAACCATGTCAGGGGAGTGCACTGTTACGCGAAGCGTGCGTGTTCGGTTGAGGAATATTATGCCGCAATTGACAAAGTGCTGGACGCGTCGCCGACGATCACGGTCGACGACGGGATGGACCTGATCCATTACCTGCATACAAAACGCCGCGACCTTCTGAAAAATATTATCGGAGGATGCGAAGAGACGACCACCGGTATCCACCGGCTCAGGGCGATGGCAGCAGAGAGCAAGCTTGAGTTTCCTGTCATCGCGGTCAATGATACCCCCATGAAACGGTTCTTTGACAACGTGCACGGCACCGGGGAGAGCGCACTCTCGTCTATCATGATCACGACCAACACGCTGATCGCCGGGAAATACGTGGTTGTCGCCGGCTACGGCTACTGCGGGCGGGGGCTTGCTCGCAAGGCGCACGGGCTTGGGGCAAAAGTCATTGTGACCGAAGTTGACCCGCGGCGGGCACTTGAAGCTCACATGGATGGTTTCCTTATAATGCCCATGGACAAAGCCGCGGAGATGGGTGACATTTTCATCACGACAACCGGGAACACCAGCGTGATCGCCGCCCCTCATTTCAAAAAATTAAAAGACGGCGCAATTCTCTCCAATGCCGGGCACTTTAACGTGGAAATCGATATGGGCTGGCTTGTAAGGAATGCTGATAAGGTCATACAGCGCGACGGTATCGAGTCGTTTGTATTCAAAGGCAGGGCCATCCATGTCCTTGCCGAGGGAAGGCTCGTGAACCTTGCCACGCCCAAGGGCATGGGACATCCTGTAGAAGTGATGGACCTGAGTTTCGCACTACAGGCTCTGTGCGCCAGGTATATCGCAGAAAACGGCAGGGACCTTTCCGGCGGTGTTTATGAAGTCCCGCAGGAGATTGACGAGCAGGTTGCGCGCCTCAAACTCTCGTCCCTGGGGCTTACCATCGATGAGATGAGCAGTGAGCAGAAAAACTATCTTTGCAGCTGGGATATTGGAACATAGTCATTTTTTCAATAATACATTTGGCATGAAAAAGGACGGATTTTTATTATCGAACGTACCTGAAAGGCTCTGTCTTGCATTCCCATTTTAATAAAAGGGAAATTTCTCGTCAGCTATCCCGTGCGGCATAGAGATATTCCTGTGCATAGCCGCAGTATTTTCCAAAATGCTTCTGTGCAAACCTGCGGATCGTGTCATATTCCCAGCCGGTAAGCGACGAGTCATTGCTAAGGGTTTTGATATAATTGTCCCGCATTATGCGGCGGATCCAGACATCGACAGGAAACGCCTCGTATTTCTGGAACGCAAAGAGAAGGATGCAGTCCGCAGCTTTAGGCCCGACACCCTGCAGCTTCATCAAAGCCAAACGTGCCGGTTCATAAGAGAGTGAAGCGATGGAATCGTACCATACCCTTTCATCTTCGATATCACATGCGGTATCCAACACATAAGGCGACCGGTATCCCAGTTTGCATTCAGAGAGGTCAGGGGCGCACGCAGATGCAAGTGAAGCGTGATCGGGGAAGGCGTGATAGGTCTTTCCCTCAAATTCGAGCGGTGTACCAAATGATTGTGCAATATTTGCGATCCTCCGTTTGATCATCGGGATGTTCGAATTGGTCGCGCAGATATAGGAGATCAGGCATTCCCATGCTGGCTGGCGCAGGAGGCGAAGGCCCTTGCAATTTGAGATCGCTTCATGTATGAAGGGATCCCGGTCAAAGGATGATGTGATTGCATTCAGGTCCGTGTCAAGTGAAAAATAGTGCCTGATGAAATGGGGCGGTGCGCCCTCATATGTCAGGGCCGTTTTCCCCTGCCGTATTTTGATGACACGGTTCCCGACAACACCATACCACCACCCATCAGGTCGCTGTTCCCACCGGAACGCCTGCCCGCAGGAAAGGGTGAGATCAAGGGAAAACGGCTCATCGTGGGCAAGCGAAATCACCGGCATGGCTGTTTCATTATACACATCGATTTTTACCTATTTAGTGTTCATTGAGCAGCCTTCATCACGTTCGCTTCCAGGATTTTGGAACAATCACGAGCCCGACACCTTCATATTGCAACGAATAGTCTTTTAATATATAAATCATAAGTTCTTTTTATGGAATTGACGGAACAACTCAAAACATTCATTGAAGAGGGACAGGACTGGGAACGCAAACCTACCAGCGTGAAGGGAGTCACCATCATCCGGCTCCCCAAGACCAAGAACCGTGCGGCGTCGCTTGCGATTGATATCAACCCTCTCAACGAACAGGGGCTCCCTATGAAAAAGAAAGGCATAATGCTGATGAACTCAGTGGAGCTCAAAGCATTCCGTGCGACATTCAACAATGAAAAAGTAGACAACCTTATAAAAGCGCTTGAGGATGTTCTTCCGGAACGCAGGATGGCAGCAGCGCCCGCAAAGCCGGATGTCCTGCAGATCTGATGGCACTGACGCGATTATTACACAAATCGACAGGAGGAATGGATATCAGACATCTGGTGGCAGCTTGGTTCATTGGCATGATAATCATCAGTCTTGCGTGTGCAGGATGTCTGGGTGTTAAGACCCCGCCGGTAGCACGCCCGGCAGCACCCGCGGTATTTGTGGATTACTACCGCACCGGGGGGATCGCGGGATTTGATGACCGTCTGGTAATATTTGACAATGGTGCGGCTGTAGTTGCGACAAAAGACGGGAGCAAAGAGATCGTCCTGAACAGTACAGACATGAACAGGATTTCAGACATGTTCATGCAGGCACAGTTCTCAATGCTCCAGAATAATTATCCGGCACCCCGCGGCTCCCTCGAATTGATCCGGTATTCGATCAGCTACCATGGGAAGACCGTGACCACAGAGGATTCCGCTGTTCCCCCTAGTCTTGACCCGGTTCTGGACGAGATGAACCGTATTGTGAAAAATGCAGGGATCAAGGCATAACCTTTTTGACGCTTTAGTCCGTCCCCCTCAAATCCACATGACTGAACCCTGCCATGGCCAGAATCTCCTGTATTGACGCGTTTTCCGATCGTCCGTTCTCAGGAAACCCTGCCGCTGTATGCATCCTTGAAAAAAGAAAGGATGCTGGCTGGATGCAGCGCGTTGCGCGGGAGATGAACCTTCCAGAAACTGCATTCCTTTTCTCCCATGATGAGGGGTACCGGCTGCGCTGGTTCACACCGTGCGTTGAGGTCGATCTCTGCGGGCATGGCACACTTACGAGCGCCCATGCTCTCTGGGAACAGGGGTTCTGCGACCCGGATTGCGCGATAAAGTTCCTGACAAAAAGCGGTACCCTGACCGCAGGGGAAAGGGGCAGCTGGATATGGCTTGATTTTCCTGCTGAACCAGAACGCCCGATGCTTGTTCCCGATGGACTTGAGGAAGCGCTGGGGGTGCAACCCGTATATGTGGGAAAGAACCGGTCCGATTATCTTTGCCAGGTCGAATCCAAAGATATAGTCCGCGCGATTCAGCCGGATTTCAGGATGCTTGCAAAAATCCCGGCACGTGGGATAATCGTGACAAGCCGGGCACACAAACCCGGATATGATTTTGTATCCCGTTTCTTTGCACCGGCGCTTGGTATCGATGAGGATCCTGTGACCGGTTCGGCGCACTGCTGCCTTGCACCGTTCTGGCAGCAGGTCATTAAAAACCGGAAATGGTCGCGTACCAGGCATCAGCGCGGGGTGGGGAAGTCCGCGTGCGTGTTGAAGGCGACCGGGTAAAACTCGGCGGGCATGCGGTCACCGTCTGGAGCGGCGAACTGGCAGTGTAAACACCAAAATAAAACAGGAATAATAAATTTCAGTCTTTTGCGTACACACAGGATTGCACGTCATATCCCAGTTTTCCAATCGCATCGGCACGGCACCGCTGGCAGTGCCTCATCTGTTTGACATATTTTGAACAGGCGTCCTGCATCTTTATCTTCATCTTGGGAGTCGGCGGCGTGATGTCGGCAAACTTGTACTGGGCGATGAGCGGGATGACGTTGAATGTGTATACACCCATTTCACCAACTTTTTTTGCGATTGCAGGAATATGGTCTTCATTGATGCCGGGTATGTAGACGGTATTAATCTTTACAATCATGTGGCGTTCGACTGCCATCTGGATCCCCTTCAACTGCTGGGCGAGCAGCAGCTTTGCCGCTTCAATCCCGGTGTACCGTTTTCCTTTATAGTCCACGAACTGGTAGATCTTTGCCCCGATCTCGGGATCGATGGCGTTGAGGGTGACCGTGATATTTCCCACGTCGTATTTCTGTAGCAGGTCGATTCTCTCAGGAAGGTTCAGGCCATTGGTGCTGATGCACTTGATCACGTTCGGGAACTCCTCATGCAACCTGCGGAGTGTTTCGAAAGTCTCGTCGTTTGCCAGCGGCTCCCCGGGTCCTGCGATACCAATCACCTTGATGTAGTTGTATTTCGCCATCACTTTTTTGACCATCTCGACGGACTCATCGGGGCTGAGCACTTTTGTGGTAACTCCGGGGCGGCTCTCGTTCACGCAGTCAAAGTCCCGGATACAGTAATTGCACTGGATATTGCACTTTGGCGCGACGGGAATATGGCAGCGTCCAAAGGTGTGGCATGCTTTTTCAGAAAAACAGGGGTGCTCCCGGATCTTGCGCATCTGCTCCGGGTCCCACTGGACTTTTTTTCCTGCAACGTCAGCGACCTGAACATCTTCTGCCATAATTAACATCAGACAATGGGCTGTTAATGTATAAATACCGTGCAATAGTGATATTTCCGGTATATCCATGGACGGTTATGCAGGTTTTATTCTGTCGGTTGACCTGACCCACCGGTCAACCAGTGTACAACGTCTTCCCGAAGAGTGGAAACGGAGATATATCGGTGGGCGGGGGGTAGGGGTCAGGATAGTGCTGGACCTCGTTGATCCTCTGATTGACCCGCTTTCTGACAAAAATATCCTGGTCTTTGCCGCAGGACTTCTGACGGGCAGTAAAATGCCGATGGGTTCGAGGTACGATGTCGTGACAAAATCCCCGCTGACCGGCACCCTGTCGACTGCAAACAGCGGCGGCTTTTTTGGAACAGAAATGAAGCGGGCCGGGTTTGATGTCGTCGTTATCGGGGGAAAGTCAAATACTCCTGTATACCTGTGGATCAATGACGGGACCGCAGAAATACGGGACGCATCTGCGCTCTGGGGAAAAACTACGGGTGACACCACAACAGGAATTCAGGGTATGCTGGGCGACCCTGCGGTTCGTGTTGCCTGCATCGGTCCGGCAGGCGAGCATCAATGCCTGATAGCAGCTATCATCAATGAGAGGAGCAGGGCGGCTGCAAGGGGAGGAACCGGTGCGGTCATGGGGTCAAAACTGCTCAAGGCGATTGCGGTGAAGGGCACCGGTGCGGTCATGGCAGCAGACCCCGCGCGGTTTGCGGGTGTCGTAACTTCTATGCGCGAGCGACTGAAAACAGGAGGCCTGACATCAGGCGGGCTCAACAAATACGGTACGGCAGCGCTCCTGCAGCTGATAAACCAGCACAACCTCCTCCCTGTCAACAACCACCAGCAGAACAGCTTTGCTGATTCCGATAAGGTGTCCGGTGAAGAACTGGCACGATCGTTTCTTAAAAATAAAAAAGGGTGCTATTCGTGTCCTGTCGCCTGCGGCAGGGAATGCGAGATTGACGGGCAACTCGGCGGCGGCCCGGAATACGAGACCATCTGGGCGTTCGGGCCGGACTGCGGAGTCTCCGATCTTCGTGCGATCATAAGGGCAAACAACCTGTGCAACGATTACGGGCTGGATACAATATCGACCGGCGTCACAATCGCATGCGCAATGGAATTGTCCGAGAAAGGGTACCTGCCATATACCGTCCGGTATGGGGATAAAGATGCAATTGTCAACCTCGTTCGCATGATCGCATACCGTGCCGGGATTGGAGACGAGCTGGCTGATGGATCGTTCCGGTTTGCCGCCAGGTACGGGCACCCCGAGCTTTCGATGAGCGCAAAAAAACTTGAGGTTCCCGCATATGACCCCCGCGGGTTGCAGGGGCAGGGACTCGAATATGCAACATCTGTCCGTGGTGCATGCCATGTATACGGGAACATGCTCTACCCGGAGTTACTTGGAGTACCGGTGAAACTCGATCCCTTTGTCACGCAGGGAAAAGCGCACTGGACAAAAACCATGCAGGACCTTGCCGCAGCAGTTGACGCATCGGGCATGTGCCTGTTTGGCGGCAGAGCAATTGGTGCAGCTGAGTATGCTGCAATGGTATCCGCGCTGACCGGCTGGACTATGGACGAGCGGGAATTCCTGCAGGTCGGTGAAAGGATATGGAACCTGCAGAAGATCTTCAATCTCAAAGCCGGGTTCGGGCGCGACGACGATACCCTCCCACAACGAATGCTGTCAGAGCCGCTCAAAGACGGCGCGCCGAAAGGGCAGGTATGGCACCGGGATGCGCTTCTGTCGGAATATTATGCGGAACGGGGTTGGGATGAACAAGGATGGCCGACAAAGGAAAAACTAACAGAACTCGGAATTGGGTAAACGGTTTTTTTAATAAATCCTTCGTTTATCGAAAATCCCTGGTATAAAACTCCAATCAATCCATATGATGGGCAAATTCAAGAGCAAACTCCGTCAGGGGATCGTAACAAAGCAAAAACCAGATCCCGTGCCAGTCCCCACGTTCCTGCCCCGCCGGACTGCAAGAGCCTTATTGCACGAATGCATAGATCATGAGGATGAAGAAATCTGAGAAACTGAAAGGAAAGGACAAGACAGAGGCAAAAAAACAGACCTATATCCGCTACGGGATTGCGGCTGCAGCCTGCTGCGCTGTTTTGGCAATTGTTTTGTTCCTTGTTCTCAGTCCAACGGGTGCCAAAACAGGGGATTCCGTTTCAGTACTCTACATCGGTACACTCGAGAACGGGACGGTCTTTGACTCAAACTTAAACAAGACACCGCTTACCTTCACGCTGGGTGCACACACGGTAATCCCCGGCTTTGAGGACGCGGTCATCGGAATGAACAAGGGTGAGGTTAAGACAGTCCACATACCTGTCGACAGGGCATACGGTCAGTACCAAAGCGAGCTTTTAAGTACAGTAAGCCGGTCGTTGTTTCCGGCCGACGCGCCACCTGTTACCGGCATGTATTACTCGGTCAGAAATCCGACAGATAGCTCGGTTAATGTCGTTAAGGTTGTCAATGTCATGCAGGATTCCGTGACAATTGACCAGAACCACATGCTGGCTGGGCAGAACCTGACGTTCATGATCCGCCTTATCGGCATCAACTTAGTAAAATAAGAAATATTTTTTTTAATAACCCCGGTTTATGGGCCCGGCCGGATTCGAACCGGCGACCTCCGCCGTGTAAGGGCGACGTCATACCGCTAGACCACGAGCCCGATAACCTACTAATGTCCCCGTTTGTAAATAATAACATTACTGCTTTTTGTCATGGTATGAGCGATTGAAACTTTAATTTAAAAAAATTAATGGAATAACTTCACGGGAAAACCTGCAAAAAATGGAGGTGATCATTCTTTTTTCAACTTAATCTCAAGACCGAATTTCTCGAAATTTTTATCCGCCATCGCCTGTATGGCGGCGATCTCGGCGTCCTGCCGTTTGGGTTTGAAAAGGTGGCGGAACCTCTTCTGGGCCTTAAGATATTCCTCGACTGGTTTTTTTACAACCTTTTTGGCCTTTGTGACCTTGCCATCGACCATCTCGTAGTTCACCCAGAGCCCGGTCTCGATCGCAAGCTTGGCGACCGCGATCGTCTGCTCGCCCTCAAATCCCCAGCCGGTACAGCAAGGGGCGTGCACCTGAACATAACAGGGCCCTTTGGTGTTGATCGCTTTTTCGACTTTCTGCATCAGGTCGGCAGGATAAGCAATCGATGCCGTTGCGACATAAGGAGCCCCATGGGCTGCAATGATCTGCGGCATATCCTTTTTCGGGCGCTTGTTCCCAAATGAGCAGGAACCGGCAGGGCTTGTCGTTGTGCTTGCATCGTAGGGCGTGGCACCGGAACGCTGGATGCCCGTGTTCATGTACGCTTCGTTATCATAGCAGATGTAGGTGAGGTCATGGCCCCGCTCAAACGCGCCGCTGATGCAGATCATACCGATATCGAACGTTGCACCGTCACCCGCTATGATCACGACTTTCTCGCTCCTCCCCTGCTTTTTCAACGATGCTTCGACACCGGAAGCGACCGCTGATGCGTTCTCGAAGAGCGAGTGGATCCATGGCACCTTCCACGCCGTTTCGGGGTACGGAGTTGAGAACACTTCCATGCACCCGGTGGAGGAGACGACGATGGTATTTGTACCGGCGCCTTTCATGACGAGACGTGCCGCAAGTGCAGCGCCGCATCCCCCGCAGGCCCGGTGCCCGCAGTCGAATAATTCCAGTGACTTGTCGACCATGATTACAGCACCTCCTTACGCAGCCCATAGAATTGGTCGCCAACACCCTTTTCAGCAAGCGCAACTATTTCCTTGATATCTTTTTTACGCACATCCCTTCCGCCAAGTCCGAGGACATAGCCTTTTACCGGGACCGTGGATCCGTAGAGGGCATCCCTGATCTCGAGAACGACTGCTCCTTTTGCGCCAAGCGAGATGTTCTTGTCAAGTACAGCCACACGCTTTGTTCTGGACAGGGCCTGTACAATCTCTTCAGAAGGGAACGGGCGGAAGACGCGGATCCTGAGCAGGCCGACCTTTTTTCCTTCCTCCCTCATCTCATCGATAGAGTCCTTTATTGTCCCGCAGACGGAACCCATCGCAACGATCGCCGTTTCTGCATCATCGAGCCGGTAACTTTCGACTAACGAGCTGTAATCCCTGCCAAACAAGGTTTTAAACTCATTTCCTGCCTTTTTTATTACATCTTTTGCCCTCTTTGCCGCGTTATCGATCTCGTACCGGAACTCGTGATAATAGTCCGGTGTCGCATACATCCCGAAGCTGATCGGGTCGGCGGCATCAAGCCGCTGGTAAGGGGTAAACTTCGGGAGGAATTTGTCCACGTCTTCCTGAGAGAGCATATCGATGGGTTCATAGGTATGGGACAGGATAAAGCCGTCAAAGCAGACGAGTGCGGGTAGCAGGACTGAATGGTCTTCTGCGACACGGTAAGCGATGAAGTGCAGGTCGGTCGCTTCCTGGTTGTCCTCGGCATAGAACTGGAGCCAGCCTGAGTCGCGCAGGGAGATCGAGTCCTGCTGGTCGTTCCAGATCGACAGAGGCGCACCCATCGCCCGGTTTGCAATTGTCATGATGATAGGCAGGCGCATACCGGCAGCATTGAAGCAGACCTCGAACATGAGCGCAAGCCCCTGGGATGTTGTTGCTGAGTAGACCCGGGAGCCTGCTGCACTCGCGCCAACACATGCGGAGAGCGCCGACAATTCATTTTCAACCGTGATGTAATCGGCATCGAGCTTGCAGTTGGCCACCATATCGGCAAGCGCTTCCACGATATGGGTCTGAGGCGTAATCGGGTAAGCGGAAACCACCTGTGGTCGGCAGAGCCGGACCGCTTCTGCCACCGCATGCGACCCCTCGGTAATTTCCATCATCTACTTCTCCTCCTGTTTCATCGTGATCGCTTCCCCGGGGCATTCCTCCGCGCAGAGCCCGCAGCCCTTGCAGTAGGCGTAATCAGGCTGGACAAATCCCTCTTCAGTCTCATGGATGCACCCTTCAGGACAGATAGTCTGGCACATCCCGCATTGTGTGCACTTCTCATGGTCGAAGATCGGTCTGAAAACCCTCCACGAACCGGTCTTATTATCCCGGGCTTTTCCCGGTTTTGCCCGGCATCCGATTGCAAGCGCCATTTATTTTCCCCCCTTTACCGTCTCAAATGCGATCCTGGCCGCCTCAATATTTTTGAGCGCAAGTTCCCTGGGGAACCGGTGGTTAAGCGCATTTTCAAGTGCTGAAAATTTGATTTCACCGCTTGCAGCGGCAAATGCACCCATGAGCGAGGTGTTGGTGATCGGGAGCCCGATCGCCTTGAGAGCGATCGAGGTGGCATCGATCGTGATCAGCTTCACGCCGTCAGGGACCCTGTAATCGGGAGCCTTCTCGGTATTCACGATCACGATCCCTCCCTTCTTGACTCCTAAAAACACGTTCACGTCCTTGATCAGTGTGCTGTCCTGCACAATGATGTAATCCGGTTCATAGACCTGGCTCCTTTTCCGGATTTTTTTGTCATCGAATCGCACAAATGCCTGCACCGGCGCCCCGCGACGTTCGACGCCGAACGCTGGGAATGCCTGTGCAAAGACCCCGCCTTCGAACGCGGCGACGGCAATCAGCTCGGCAGCGGTGACAGAACCCTGCCCGCCCCTGCCATGGATACGCAGTTCTCTCAAGAAAAATCCCCAGTAATCTTACATGATGAATCATTATAAATCTACAGATCCACACTGAGGCCGAGGATCTCCTGAGTCCCACAAAAAACGTCGTGCGCAATCCGTGCAAGCCCCCGGGAAGCGCACCACTCGTCATAAATGGCGATATCCTTTTTTAGCAGCATGCGGATTTCAGGAGCAATAACCGGCGCAAGGGAGCCCGCAAGGGCGATCCGCGCTTTGTGGTTCAGCAGGAGCATCGCCGCACATTCCATTGCGGAGAACATTGCAACCGTCCGAATCCGTTCCTCTACCGGTATGGTGAAGTCCACACCTGCATGCTGGAATGCTTCGTTTGCCGTGCATTCCCCGGCATCAACGCGTCGTATGGCATTGACATCTAGAGCGCCGTGCCGGGTACCGGGTGCAAAGATGCAGGCATCGAGAGCCCCGGTGATTTTCCCGTTTGTTATAAGGAGCGTAACCGTATTTGAACTTACATCGGACACGATCACGTTGTGCCCGAGCAGGTGGCATACTTCATACGCAATGCCGATCTTCTCCGGGCTGGCCTGGTGTGAATACACCCTGAAGCGCGGATCACCGGGTGTTCCACGGTGGATCCCCGGAATGACAACAGTGGGAATGCCGCTCTTTTTAACCTCGTCAAATACGCGGGTCCCCCCGCCAATATGCTTGCCTGCCCCCTCCCGGCTGACAAGCCCCCGGTTGGCCACCCTGTCAATGGATGTGATCTTTGAAAAATTATCCCCCATTGAATAGGAAAGCGCAATCCCCTCGATCTCGTCAGGCGGGCATATGACTGCAAGGTCAGATATCGTAAAAGAAGTCGCCTGTTGCCGCGATATCTTGAACTCTCCCGATGTACCGGCAAAGCGCATCGCGGTCGTGCCATGATCGATCCCGATGAACATAGCAGTAATCCTATAGCATGGATTACATAATAGTTTATGATGTTTGATATCGTGACCGGCGGTGCCGGGTTCATAGGCTCTCATCTTGTTGATACGCTCGTGGCGCGGGGTGACCGTGTTACGGTGATTGATTCGCTCAGTGCGGGGTCCCGAGACAATATCGCGGGTCACCTGAAAAATGACCGGGTAAACCTCGTTGTTGCCGATCTCCTCTCTGATGGATGGCAGGGTGCGTGCAAGGGTGCCGACCGGATCTATCATCTGGCAGCTGACCCTGATGTGAGGCAGAGTGCACTCTCACCAGAAGGTCCGGTTAATAACAATATCCTTGCCACATTCCGGGTCCTCGAAGCAATACGGCTTCATGCGATCCCTGAAATTGTCTTCACATCCACATCGACAGTGTATGGCAATGCAGCGGTTATCCCGACCCCGGAGGACTACGCTCCGCTCGAACCGGTATCGGTCTATGGCGCAAGCAAACTTGCCTGCGAAGCGCTGATCTCTGCATACAGCCATTCGTTCTCCGCAAGGTCGTGGAATTTCCGGTTTGCGAACATCATCGGACCTCGCAGTGGTCATGGGGTGATCCCCGATTTTGTCAAAAAATTGCGTGAGAATCCCCGCGAGCTCGAGATCCTTGGCGACGGGAAGCAGATCAAATCCTATCTTGACGTTGAGGAATGTGTTGCCGCCATGTTGTTTGCCGTTGACCATGCGGGTGCGCAGGTAAATACCCTCAACATCGGGTCAGAAGACTGGATCGATGTGACGACCATCGCCGATATCGTGGCAGGGGAGATGGGATTTACAAAAGTGAGGTACCGTTTTACCGGAGGGGAACGCGGCTGGATCGGGGATGTGCCCCGGATGCAGTTATCCCTTGCACGGATCAAATCGCTGGGTTGGAAACCGAACCATGGTTCTGAGGAAAGCGTGCGGATGGCAGCCAGGGCGGCAGTCGCCGGACAATAGGGCGGGGTGTCCGTGAAGTACATTGTCATTTGCGGGGACGGCATGGCTGACGAACCGCTCGAAGACCTCGGCGGGAATACCCCCCTTGAATATGCCCAAACCCCGAACCTTGACCGGATGGCGCGGGACGGTGCCTGCGGTATTCTCCGTACAATCCCTGACGGGTTTGAAGCGGGCAGTGATATTGCGAACATGTCGATCCTCGGGTATGACCCCGCTACATATTATACGGGCAGGGGGCCTCTCGAAGCAATGAGTATGGGCATCGATCTTGCGCCCGATGATATTGCGTACCGGTGCAACCTTGTCACCATCAATAGCGGGGTGATGCAGGACTTCTCTGCCGGACATATCTCCAGCGCGGAGGGTGCTGCCCTTCTTGCCTCACTTCAGAAGGAAGTTCCCGAGGTGTTCATCAGGTCCGGAGTGAGCTACCGCAACCTTCTCGTTGTCCATCATGGAAAAGGATCTGTCTCAACCCCCCCTCATGATATCGTAGGAAGCCCGGTTGACGGATATCTTGCTGCCGGCACGGATGCCCCGCTCCTTGCACGTTGCATGGAGATAAGCCAAAAAGTGTTTGCCTCGCATCCGGTGAATGCTGCACGGAAAAAGGCAGGCAAACCAGAAGCGACGCAGGTCTGGCCATGGAGCGGGGGGCTTAAACCGGTGTTGCCGTTGTTCATTCAGAAATACGGGAAAAAGGCAGGGATCATATCGGCCGTCGATCTCCTTAAAGGGATTGCACGGTGCGCCGGCATGGAAGTCATCATTGTCCCGGGAGCGACCGGGTATCTTGATACAGATTACGAAGCAAAAGGGCGGTATGCCCTTGAGGCGATCCGGCACCTTGACTTCCTCTATATCCATATAGAAGCACCGGACGAGGCGGGACACCTTGGGAGCATTGAGGAGAAGGTAAAAGCGATCGAGCAGGTTGACAAGGTTGTCGGCATGATACTTGACGGGTTCGATGGCGTGGTCGCTGTGCTGCCCGATCACCCGACGCCGGTCCGGGTAAAGACCCACACCCGTGACCCCGTGCCGTTTGTGGTAAGGGGAAAAGGGAAGGATACAACCCGCCGGTTCACTGAGCGCGAAGCGCAGAACGGAATGTTCGGGACAAAAAACGCACCCGATTTCCTTGCATTCCTGTTCAGCTGAACCGGTATGCCTCAATCACAAAAATCAAAAATCGCCTGACCTGCATCATCCCGGACAGATGGCATCAGTCCCCTGCATCATCACCATTCAGTGGGGGTAACTTTCATCATCTGCCATCCGGTGCAGGTAATGGTACCTAGTTGCTTGCGGGATATAGTGTTAACCCACAATCAGACCGGATCAAATGCGTGATCTTGATATGACACGGCACCAACAAAAATTATAACGATACAAGTCAGCAGGGTGTTACAGTTCCGCGATGACTCACTTTTGGGGCATTGCGAGGCTGAGGCCCCGGGAATGTATGCATGAAGAAGAACCTGCTAATGTGGGACGAGACCCTGTTCCGCGACCCCGAGGTCTTTGAATTCGATTATGTCCCGGAGCAGTTCCAGTTCCGCGAGAACCAGATGCGCGAGCTTGCGTTCCAGATCCGGCCTGGCATGAGGGGGGGACGTCCGCTTAATTCCATCTGCAAAGGGCTCCCCGGCACAGGGAAAACGACCAGTATCCGCAAACTCTTTTCCGAGATCTCTGACGCCACCAAGAAACTGGTCCCGGTCTATGTCAACTGCCAGATCGACAATACCAAGTTTGCAATATTCTCCCAGATCTACCGGAAGCTCACCGGGCACCTCCCCCCGGCATCCGGGACATCGTTTAAGCAGTTGTTCGATGCCATCGCCCGGATCCTGGTAAAAGAAGAGATCGTCCTTTTGGTTGCCCTTGACGATGCCAACTATCTCCTGTATGAAAACGAGATCAACAAGGTGCTCTACACGCTGTTGCGGGCACACGAGGCCTATGAAGGCGTTCGGATCGGAGTGATCGTGATCATCAGTGACCTTGACGTCGACCTTGCCAGGGCGGTCGATGCCCGGGTGACATCGGTGTTCCGCCCTACAGAGATCTATTTTCCGCCGTATGAAGCGGCAGAGATCCGCGAGATCATTGAGGAGAGGGTGATGCAGGGATTATTCCCCGGTGCACTTACGGACGAGATGCTCTCGCTTGTGGTTGAACAGACCCATGAAAGCGGGGACCTGCGTGTCGGCATTGACCTGCTCAAACGGGCAACCATGAGCGCAGAGCGCGCTGCCCGGCGCACTATCGGCAGGGATGATATCTGCGGGGCGTACATGATATCAAAATACCTGCACCTCTCCTTTACTACAAAGACCCTCAGGGACGAGGAGAAAAATATCCTCAAAGCCCTTGCCACAGCAAGCCTGAACGAAAAGGAGATGAATGCAGGGGACGTTCACAAGACAATTTCAGAATCCATCGGGATCGGGTATACCCGGTTTTATGAAGTCATCAAAAAGCTCGATGCGCTGCGCATCATCAACCTTCATTATCGTGAGGGCAAGGGCAGGACACGCCTGATCAGCCTGCGGTATGACCCGCAGAAAGTGCTCGAGTACCTCTCCTGATCCGCAATCATTTGGCAAGGATTATTTATTCGGCAGTCCTCGTGTTATGGTACAGGGGGTAAAGAATATGCTCAGTGTGAACGAACTGGCATTAGAGATTTTCGAAAATCTTGCCGAACTGTCGGAGGAATTCAATGCGGCATACCATGAGCTTGACAATGGTGCACGCATTGTGGATTGTGGTGTGAGCACCCGCGGCGGTTACGCGGCGGGACGTGCATTCACTGAGATCTGCATGGGCGGGCTCGGGGAAGTCAATTTCCGGATGGGGCAAATCAAGGAGTTCCCTCTCCCGTTTATCGATGTCAGCACCGATTTCCCCTCGATCGCGTGCCTCGGGGCGCAGAAAGCCGGCTGGACGATCAAGGTGGGCAACTACTTTGCGATGGGCAGCGGGCCTGCACGGGCGTTATCGCTCAAACCCAAGCACACATTCGAGGTCATTGAGTACGAGGACGACTGCGATGGGGCGGTAATCTGCCTTGAGAGCGACCACCTGCCCAATGGCGAAGTGATGGAGAAGATCGCAGAAGAATGCCATATAGATGTGGGGAATGTCTGCGCGGTTGTCGCCCCGACATCCTCGCTTGTCGGCTCAATACAGGTATCAGGGCGCTGCGTTGAAACCGCCATCTACAAGCTCAACGAGCTTGGGTTTGACACAAAAAAGATCACTGCTGCGATGGGCACGGCACCTGTCCCACCCGTACGGGGGACGAAGCTTGCGATGGGTGTGACTAATGACGCCACCATCTACCACGGGCGGATTATGCTGACCATGAAAGCCCCGGAGATCAAGGATTATCTTGAGAAGATCCCGAGCAGCAAGTCCAAAGGATACGGGAAACCATTCAACGACATCTTCAAGGAGGCGGGTTACGATTTCTACAAGATCGACACCTCGCTGTTCTCACCGGCAGAAGTCGTCATCAATGAGTTGTCCGAGGGCAAAGTATACCATGTCGGCGCAGTCAATACCGATGTGACGCTCAAATCGTTTGGGCTGATATAATTTTTTTATCCTTCTTTAATCCTGTTTCATTTTGCCGGTCAGGTTCTGACCAGCGAAGAATTGTGTTCTTCTTACCCCCAAATGGATAATGTTAAGATAACAAAGTCTGGCAAGAAAAAAGATCGAAAGGAGGCCTTTATTCTTGTTTACTCCTTCTTACTCCTTCTGCCGCATTGTGATAAGAAACGGCACCAGCATTACGATAGCGATCACGACCCAGAAATTGCCAAAAAGATAGAGCAGCGATTCACGGTTTCTATCATAAAACCGGAGGTCAAAATTCATCGTCTTGTTCCACGATACGATGGTTGAGTTATCAGAATTTCCGAAAATTTGTGCTCCCGGGTTCATCCCGGCAAGCAGTGGGTTGCGGACATCGAATTCCTCCGGGAGGGTGACATTGACCTCATATGGGCGTTCGAATGCTGCCTGGAGATGATAGTCCCGCATCGGTGCGGAATACAGGATCGTATAGTTGCCCTTTGAAAATGTGATCGATGAGGTTCCGCTCGTGTTGAACTGGCACGGCGAACAGTTTCCCACAACCCCGATGTTGCCTACTTTCTGGGGGATCCGTTCTCCGAGCACCCCGGACTCAAAAAAATCAAATTTATTCGCATCAACCACATCGACCGAAGCACTGTACAGGCTCCCGTTGGGGAAGACAGAGTACTCTGCGTGGAGCGCTGCGCAGGGGATGACCAGCAGGGCAGTTATAAGTGCAGCGCAGAGAGCAGCGAGGGCAGATCTGCATCGATCTCGGTCGGGGGTTCGCATTGCCTGATCACCGTATCCGGGTCTTTGAGGAGATGGCCGGTGACGACGCAGACGATCCGTTCGGACCGGTCGATCGCACCGCTATTGACGAGTTTTCGCACTCCCGCCACCGATGCGGCGGACGCCGGCTCAACCCCGATCCCCTCCTTTCGCGCAAGGTCGCGCTGCATGCGCAGGATTTCCTCATCGGTCACAGATTCTGCGAGACCGCCGGTCTTGCGTATCGCCGTGAGGGCTTTTTCGGCATTCACCGGTGCCCCAATCCGGATCGCGGTTGCTACGGTTTCGGGGTGAATTTCGGGGATTACTTCCGGCAGTTTATCCCGGATCGCCCGGACAACGGGGCTTGACCCGTACGCCTGGATGCCGGTCATCATCGGAAGTGAATCGATAAACCCCAGATCCTTTAGTTCGAGCAGGCCTTTGTATACCGCTGAGATATTTCCTGCATTGCCGACCGGCAGAACAAACCTGTCCGGGACACCGCCCAGCTGATCAACTGCTTCAAACCCGATTGTCTTCTGGCCTTCGAGCCTATACGGGTTGATAGAGTTGAGGAGGTAGAGCCCGTGTGATAGGCAGAGGTCGTGGACCATCTCAAGTGCACGGTCAAAATTGCCACGGACGGAGATCACGCGTGCACCGTGCATCAGCGCCTGCGCTACCTTGCCGATAGCAACCTTTCCTGCGGGCAGCAGCACAACCGCCGGTATCCCAGCCTTTGCAGCGTACACTGCAAGGCTTGCCGATGTATTTCCGGTACTGGCGCATGCAACACTGCGCTTGTTCAGCTGGAGTGCCATCGATACGCCGACAGTCATCCCCCTATCCTTGAATGAACCTGAAGGGTTCATGCCTTCGTGCTTTGCATAGAGCTGGGAAAGTCCTATCTCTTCGCCGAGACGTTTCAGGTGATACAGGGGTGTTCCCCCTTCCTGCAGGGTGACCGGTTCGATATGCACCGGTAAAAGTTCACGGTATCTCCAGACCGAGAGCGGGCGTTTCTCCCACTCCTTTTTTGATACGGTAATCGTATCCAAATCATAGCTGACAGCGAGAAGGTGACCGCATTTTGTACAATTATAAAGGATCTCGTCAGCTGGAAATGCAGCACCGCAGTTGACGCAAACGAGCCGCTCCATGGAGTATTATTAGTCCGGGTTCTAGATATAGGCGGCGCTAATCCCGCTGGTGCAACCGGTGGTATAACTCTGTCCGCTGATCCTTATGGGAAGGGAACCTGCACCGGGCAGCCTTTACCTTCGCCGTATCAAGATCTGAGAAGAGAAGTTCATCGCCCTCGCCTGCCCGGGCGATGATATTGCCGTCTGGATCTGCAGTCATTGAAGCACCGTCATACACGTCAACCGGTGTTTTTCCTGTGGTGTTGATGCCGATGATATACATTTGGTTTTCTACTGCTCTTGCTGTAATGAAGAGTTCCCAGTGACGGATACGGCTTCCGGGCCAGGCTGACGGCAAAAAAACACCGCAGGCCTCTTTTTTTGCATAGAGGTGGAACAGCGAGGGAAACCTCAGATCGTAACAGATCGCGATGCCAAATTTCATGCCATCAAGTTCGAACACAGCGATATCATCGCCCGCCCTGTAATACCGCTCCTCATGCACCAGCGTGAAGGGATGCATTTTTTCATACAGTGCCCTGACCGATCCATCGGTACCCACCACAAAAGCACTATTGGCAGGGAGCGGATCACCGCGTTTGCGGAAGGAACCCAGGATCGCGATTGAATATTCCGCTGCATATTTTTTCAGACCAGAGACAATTGTGCCGGAAGTATCCTGGATATGGTGGGTCGAACATGGGTCCCATCCGGTCGCGAACTGTTCAGGAAACGCGATGATTCTGGCACCGGCGGCAGCGGCCTGTTGAACGGATGACTCAACTTTTTTTATGGTCTTTTCAGGCTCTTCCCAGCAGCTTGAAACCTGAGCGCTGCAGCATTTCATGAGCATGGATATTGTCCGGTACCGGTGTGATGTTCATCCATCCCGGTGCTGTAACCGCATATCATGTTCCGCCACCCGGCAACGGAAACGCGATCTTCATGTCGTTGATGACGAACTGCACTGCGATAACGATCAGGAGCATTCCAAGAAGCCGGTTAATCGCACGGTCCTCCCGTTGGCCGACCCGGGTCATGAAATAGTCGGAATTTTCTCTCATGATACAGGTCATTGCAATCGGGAGGACTATTGAGAAAATGACGACTACAATCGCAAACGTGATCATGTCCCCTTCCATGAGCGGTACGTGCGGCAGGATTGGTTATAGAATTTATGGTTTAAAAAAAGCCCATGAAGACTCCGGCCTTTAAGGTGGAGAAGGAAAATTTTTAGGGCTTCCGGGTAAAAAGAGGTTAATACTCGTAAATTACGGACTCATCTATCCGTGTATACAAGAACAGTTCTGCTGGTTTGAAATGGATCGCAATCTCACGCGCAGCACTCTCGGGCGAGTCGGATGCATGGATGACATTTCTCCCGATATCGATCCCGAAGTCCCCGCGGATTGTGCCTGGCGCTGCTTCCTGCGGGTTAGTTTTACCGATCAGCGTACGGACGATTGCCACCACGTTCCTGCCCTCCCAGACCATGAGAAAACACGGTCCGCCCATGATATATTTCTTGAGTGACGGGAAGAACGGTTTTTCAAGGTGCTCTTTGTACTGCTCAGTGACACGTTTGTCAGGGAGCACTTCAAACCGGGCGGCTACGAGTTTTAAGCCTTTCGCTTCAAAGCGTGCAACAATTTCTCCGATGAGCCCCCGCTGGACACCGTCCGGTTTGACCATCACGAACGTGCGGTCCATCGTCCATTACTCCTTGCCCAGTGCCTTTTTACCGGCCCGTGTCCACTCAACCCGACGGGGAACCCTGCCAATCCTGTGGTTGTTCTCGCACTTGGAGCTGCAGAAATAAAAGATTGTCCCGTCTTTTTTGACAAACATCTTGCCGGTTCCAGGTTCAAGAGATACCCCGCAGAATGTGCATAAATAGTGTTCAACCATGAAGTTCACCGCCTCGATAGTTTCTTTGCCTCGCGCTCGGTCTCAAGGAGCATTACGATATCACCCTCGCGGATAGGGCCGACCGTATTGCGGGTGATGATGCGCCCCTTGTTGCTGCCATCGAGAATTCGGCACTTTACCTGCATGGCCTCGCCATGCATGCCGGTTGAACCGACAACCTCGATCACTTCTGCTGGCGTTGCATCGTCTGCCATGAATAACCTCAAGCCTTAAGGGCAACCAGCTGCTTTGCCAGATCATCGATGACGTCTTTTGCCTTGCCGGATTTAATGATTGCTGCAGCAGCAGAACCAACGTCAAGGCCGCTTGCAGCGCCGATATCGTTCTGTTTGTTGATAAAAATATACGGAATCTTCTTTTCATCGCACAAGGGGGCGAGGTGCATCACGATCTCTTCGGGTTCAACGTCAGCACCGATCAGGACAAGCTGCGCGATGCTGCGTTCTATGGCTTTTGTTGCCTCATTCGATCCTTTCTTGATCTTTCCGGTATCCCGTGCGACTTCAAGGGCTTCAAGCGCCTTGTTCTGGAGCTCATCAGGAGCCTGGGTTTTTACGTAGCCTTTTGCCATAACTCACCTCATTCAGGAGTGCGTAGTACTCCCTCATTACTCATCAGTCAGTTGATGATGTGCCATATCACTTCGTTAAGAAGGGCAATAAATGTTATTGAAACGGAGATCCTGTCACACAGGTACCACCCCGAATGCCGAAGGTGCAGGAGCGGGACTCTACACGGAAATCCGGTAAATTTCCGTCCCGTGCTGTGAAAATACCTGCTTTAGCCCGGTTGAAGAGATATTGACCTGATACCGTGTCCGCTCAGGCTCCCCGACAATCAGAAGTGTTGCGTCGTATTTTTCCATAAGGGGACGTGTCCGCTCAGGTTGTTCATATATCGCCCTGATGTCATTGATCCTCCCGCTGTACCACCCTGAATCATCGCCGCGCCACATATATTCATGGAATGGCATCCCGATGACTGCCGGTATGCCGGTGAACGATGAGATACGGGAATAATACGTATAATCCCCTCCCTCGGCCTCAACGATACGTTCATCGCCGGGTAATGACCTCAGGTATGCGACAGCCGCAGCATCTCCGGGATGGGTGGTCTTGAGATACTCAAGCCCGTCGAGCGACCTGCTCCCGTAGTTGAGGTCAAGCGGCATAAAAAAAGGGATAATGAACAGGAGCGCCACCGCTGATGTGATAATCGCTGCCCGTGATCCGGAAGAAATCACTGGAATCTTGCCCCATCTGGAGAGTGCCTGTCCTGCCATGGAAAAGCAGGAGATGCCCAGCAGCAGCCATGCAGCGATATAGCATTTAAAGACCGTATTCATCCGGAAATACGTGTCACCCATGTTATCCCTGAGATAGACAAGTTCACAGAACATGATCAGCACAAGGCCGAGAATCGCTAGGATATCGGGAATGACGTGATCTTTTTTCACGAGCAGGCAGACGAGCGGGATCACTGCAATCGCAGCGGCAGGATGCCCCAGAATAACAAATGGGACTGCGGCAAGCAGGCAGTAGGGTTTCCGGATGATATCCTTTGAAAGGAGTGCAAGCAGGATCGCAATGAAGAACCCATGGACGAGCACAAACTGGGCAGGATCTGAAGGTGTCACTACAAGCGCAAAACCACCGGTACTGGTCTTTAACTGGAGGTAAAACGGCACATAGAAGGTAATGGAGAGAGGGGGGACAACAATGAGGAACCGGACGGCATCAGAAAATGATCCAAAGTACCGGTTCTTCCACCAGATGAGGATTCCAAAAAGCACGGTGATCGGTGCGTAGATAAGGACATCCCATGTATTGAACAGCGGCATTGAACCGAGACTGACGGCTGCAAGGAAACAGACTGCCCACCTGGCAGATGAAGAGAGGGCGCTCCACCGTTTCAATGCAAAAATAAGGATAAAAATCAAAAAGATCTGGTTGAATATCCCTATGACATGGGGATGGACATCGCCCCAGATGAACGAAAAAAGCGGATATTCGTTGATGGTATTTGCAATGGTGCGGGTGCTGTCCCAGATGACCTCATTCACACCCTTTCCTTGGATAATCTGGTAAAAAAACGACGGGTTTGGCAATAATAATGTAATTAGCGGCAGCCACCGGAACCGGTCAAGCAGCAGGCCACCGATAGCGTACAGGGTCACTGCGGAGACACCAAGGATCGTAGGAAGGGCGAGGTTGAACGCGATGTTTGACGGCACCGCGCTCACGATCGCTAGGCACCCGAACATCCAGTACCCGAGATAATAATATACATTCATGGTCCCCCCGGCATACCACGGGTCAAGCGGCGGAACCACTGGTTGGCGCATCACCGAAGCGAGAAATGCATGGTCCATGAATTTTTCCGCGTACGAGATCGTGGGGTTGATAAAACGGACCTCAAGCATGATGAAAAAGAAGATGAGGAATACAAGTTCCCAGCGCCACTGTGCTTTGAGATCGTCCACCGAAAAGTCATTCCGATACAGGTGATAGAAGAACAGGATAGCAAATGGGATGAGGGCAAGGATGATGGGGAGCCGGGCGAGCCCGCAATACCAGGAGATTACAGTAAAAAGGAGGAGGGCCGCGGCAAATGATGCGGGGAATGCATACCGGTCAAAGGTTTTTTTTAAAGAAGGATAAACCGCAAGCTGGAGAAATGTGATGATGCAGAGCCAGCTGATAACGGAAAATACCTGGAATTCAGCGTTCAGTTGTGGTCCCCCCGTCAACCCTCGCAGTGAGCGCTTTTTTTATGGTCGGCACAACCCAGTCGCCGAAGAAATAGATCGAGATGATCCCCCCCGCAAGCGTGACAAGGTTTTTAATCAGGTGATCGATAACTGCGATCAGCGTCGCAACTGCGGGTGCAGCACCCGCGAGAATGAATATATTGGCAACGAAAAATTCATAGGTGCCGATCCCTCCCGGAGTGATTGGGACCGCTTTTATCAGATTGCCGATCACGATGGCAAGGACTACCGTGACAAATGGGATGTTTTGTTCAAACATCATCACCACAGCCATGCACACCAGCGCATCAAGGATCCAGATCACCATCGAAGAAAAACCAAGGACAATCACCGATTGTGGGGTAAGCGATGCCCTCCGGATTTCATGGAGCATGGTAAGAACGAATTTTATGTACCGGTTATTGGACCTCAGTGTATTGGCAAAATATAAAAATATAAAAAAAACACCGCAGAGAGCCAGGACAAGGGAGATGATCAGGAAATATGCCGGGTCTGCATCCAGTATAAAAATGAGTGAAATAAGTCCGAGCAGGGCAACCGTGGCGATGTCAAAGACCCGCTCGACAACGATAGAAGATAAGCCATCTGAATAACTGGTCTGGTTTTCATGATTTAAGATAAATATCCTGACAAAATCCCCAAGGCGGGCAGGTATGACAAGGTTTGCAGTCTGGCTGACAAAAATGCACCCGGTTGCAACCCGGACCCTTATGGTATTGTCCATGTACGCGAGAATCGTGTGGTACCGCCACCCACGCAGCCACCACGCAGCAAGGCAGATGATGAGTGCGATGACAAGGTAGAGAGGGACGATGTGGGTCAGAGCATCCAGCAAATCCCCCCATACATTGAAAAGCATATACGCAAGGATGCCAATGGCAATCAGGGTCGGGACCAGAATTGCGCTAACCTTCCGATACATGGATTTGCCACCATAACCTGAGAATAGATGACCCCATCTCAAAGACGTCTTTTACCTTTACGGTCGTCCCTTTTCCGGCACGCCAGCGGACAGGAAATTCCCTGACCCTGAATCCCATCCTCTGCCCCCTCACGAGAAGTTCTGTATCCCAGAACCAGTGCCCTGATCTGATTGAAGGAATGACAGGCAGGATCTTCTGTTTATTGAATGCTTTGAATCCGCACTGGTGATCGTACACAACACTCCCCAGAATAACCCTCACAAGGAAATTGTACGTCCGGCTCGCGATCTCCCTCCATCCCGTTCTGTCGATGTCACTGTCAGTTAGGAGCCGTGAACCTGTGGCAACATCGAATCCCCCGCGGATCGCACCGACAAGGGTGACGAGATGCTGCATATCGGTTGCCAGGTCGACATCGTAATAGCAGACGATCGCTCCCTCCGCTCCGGTGATAGCCCGGTTCAGCGCCCGCCCGCGTCCAAGCCGCTCATCACTGTGGCGGAGGTGTATACGGTGATCCCTTTGTTCGCATGACCGGACATAATCCGGGCTTCCGTCAGTGCTCCCATCTTCTGCGATGATCAATTCGAACTTGTCTGTTATGGCAGATAATGACGCAAGCGATTGCGGTATCGCAATTTCAAGTGCAGCCCGGTCATTAAAGACGGGAATGATCGCGGTCACTTCAATATCAGCCATTGGAAGTCACCTTCATAATCCGATCCGCAACTTCATTGCCCGCTCTGACTGCTCCCTCCATACTCCGCTCCGGATAATTCGGCAGCGAGAACATTCCTGCCATAAAGAACCCGTCCTTCCCGTACTCAGGGATCAATGACCGATATCCGAGGGTATATACTGGACCTGCAAAGCGGTCAACGGCCATCCTTGTCCAGTGGACCTCCTCTTTTTTTACATGGAACCGGTGGCAGAAATCCGCAAGCATCTGCTTGTCGATATTCTGCGGTGGCATCCCGCTGAAATAAGAGGCAAGGTAGACAATATGCTCACCATACCGCTCGCGGGGGACAAAGTTTGTATGGGAAACGACAGCTCCATAGGGTGCAGGATCTTTCATGTTCAGCCAGTAAATCCCATCGGTCACGTCACGTCCAAGACCAATCGTCATGCATGCCGCACCCTGGTACTGGACCGGAGTGACTTTTACCCCTCCAATCTTTGCCAGTTCCTGAGGGGGGATTGTTGAAATAACCGCGTCATACCGGGATCCATTAACCTCCCATGCATCATTTGTGCGATGGATTGTCAAAACCGGCGACGTTCGTAGTATGTGTCCACCGTTCTTCTGAATGGAACCTTCAAGTGCATCGATAAGCTGATGAAACCCCCCGTTGAGATATCCAAGGCGCTCCCCTGACAGTCCACGGTTCGAGCGGATCGCAATACGGCTCATGAGCCATGCCGCTGATACATTCCTGCGGTTTTCACCAAATTTACTATTGAGCAGAGGTTCAAAGAACGAGCTGTAGATATTTTTACCAAGAGTATCTATTACATATTTTTCAGCGGGTATGCTATCAAGAGTGCTGACATCGATCCTTTTTGCTCTCATCGTGAGCCATGCAAGTTTTGCTTTATCAATCAGGGAAAGATAGGGATATTTCAGGATCTCAACCGGCGTATTAAGTGGAAATGCAGCATTACCGGCATAATAACCGCTTGTAGCACCTAACCATTCAAGCCTGTCAAATAATTTTAATTCTTTTAAAAGTTTAAAAAAGGCTATATCACCGGAGAAACAGTGATGATAGAACTGTTCAATCCAGTAATTATCGACCTGGTACGAAGAAAGGCACCCGCCGAGATGGATTTTTTTTTCAAAGAGATTGATCTCATGTTCTCCTGACAACCTCCCTGCAGCGACAAGACCGGTCAACCCGCCTCCGATGATGCAGATTTTCATAATTGGTATCTGTAGTATTTTTTGGCCGAAATGAAAAAGCCTCCTGCCAAATCCCTTCTTTTTTAAAAAATACCTCGTGTACTTATAAGAAAGTTTTTGTACTGCAGAATTAAAGTTCTTTAAACAAAAGGACTTAAAACAAATAACATTCATAATTACGTTCATTCCAGTAGTTGGTGTCTCCGGATGAGAGTGTTTTTCATAGGTTTCGGTCAGGCGGGCGGAAAAATTGTCGATATGTTTATCGAACAGGACAAAAAGCTCGGGACCAACAGCTTCCGTGGGATTGCCGTCAATACAGCTCGCACAGACCTGATGGGGCTCAAACATATCGAGATGCGTGACCGGATTTTGATCGGGCAGACCATGGTGAAAGGCCATGGTGTGGGAACTGATAATGTTACGGGTGCCCGGGTCACCGCTGATGAAATCGACAGCATCGTGACAGCAATCGACACACGGGGCACTCATGATGTCGATGCATTCGTCATCGTCGCAGGGCTTGGAGGGGGAACCGGGTCCGGCGGCTCGCCGGTGCTCGCACGCCATTTGAAAAGGATCTACCGGGAACCCGTCTATGCACTTGGCATCATCCCCGCCCCGGAAGAAGGCCGGCTCTATTCCTATAATGCAGCACGGAGCCTGACAACACTTGTTAATGAGACCGACAATTGCTTCATTTTCGATAACAGTGCATGGAAAAATGAAGGCGAAAGTGTAAAAAGTGCATTCCAGCGCCTGAACAATGAAGTTGTGCGGAGATTCTCTGTTCTCTTCCGTGCCGGTGAAGTAAGTCGCATGGGCGTAGGGGAGATGGTGGTTGACTCAAGCGAGATTATCAATACCCTGCGGGGCGGCGGGATCACATCTGTCGGGTACGCGATCAGTGAAGTGATGAGCAAACACACCAAGAAGAAGAGGGGAATATTCGGGGGACTCAAAGACAAATTCCAGAAAAAGGAGGCAAACGAGGAAGTCCTCCTTGGCGAGGACAAATCGGCAAAAATTGTTGCGCTCGTACGCAGGGCAATGCTTGGAAGACTTACCATGCCCTGCGATTATTCCACTGCTGAACGGGCACTGGTGCTTATTGCAGGCCCGCCCGATCAGATGGATCGCAAAGGTGTTGAGAAAGCAAAGAGCTGGGTTGAGGAAAATATTGCAGGTGTCGAGGTAAGGGGCGGGGACTACCCGGTGAACAGCGAATATGTCGCTGCGGTTGTCATGCTTGCGACAGTAGGAAACGCCCCACGCATCAAGGAGCTTCTCGATATTGCAAAAGAGACAAAGGAAGATGTTATAAAGTCAAAGGAGAAAAAATCGAATATGTTTGATGAGGGTATCGAACCGTTATTTGAGTGAGGGTTGTGATGAAGAGAACCTGTAGAATTCTGTCGGCGAGCTTAATTTTTATTTGTTGTATTTCGATTGTTTCTGCCTATGTGGTTAACAATGTAAACATTGATCCTTCGGGCAGCCTTACGCCCGGTCAAAGGGTGTCAGTGAGTTATGGTGTAAATTTTCCTTTGGTAAGCGGTAAAACATTCGAATCAGCAAATACATTGGATATGTACACAGATCTTGCAAATGCAAAATGGTCTATTATCAAAATCGAGACATATGAAGGTGTAAAACCTATTGAAACCCCGTTATTTAACCAAGGGGGGCCACGGGCGCAAGTCGATGGCTGGCTTCTGAGTTATCCTGACCGAGAATTATCTATACGGGTCACCTTGGATGGTGTTGCACCTGAAGTGGACACTACCCAGAATAAAGCAATTCTTAAGATTAACGAGCTGGACTCCTATGGCAAACCTGTATCGACAACTGGTTATTTAAAAGAGGCAATGATTGTCAATATCGCTGATATCAATAATGCAATCTCTACCGCCGATTCAAATTTACAGGTTTTCAGGACTCATATCGATGAAAAATATGCATTGGAGGTCGATACCTCTCTCGCGGAAGGAAAATATAATGATGCGACGGCGGCCATCAGCAGTGCACGATCCCAACCTACCTCACAATATGCTGCAGCCCTCGCAAGCCTTA
This sequence comes from Methanoregula sp., assembly GCA_026625165.1. Lineage (NCBI taxonomy): Archaea > Methanobacteriati > Methanobacteriota > Methanomicrobia > Methanomicrobiales > Methanoregulaceae > Methanoregula > Methanoregula sp. Next base: position 559,134 of record CP112999.1, read on the forward strand.
CCAGTGCTCAGGATCTCATTACCGAGGGAGAAAAGGCTCTCGATAAGGCATGGGCTGAAAAGGCAATTGCCGATGCGCAGATCCCGATTACGAATGTTGATCAGGTCATCAACTATGTAAAGCCAAACATGAGCAGCACCGACTCCCGCCTTTCCCCCATTATATCCAAACGGGAGGTTGCAGCAGGATATCTCTCCAATGCAAATGACGAAATCTTTGCCGGGAATTATGAACGCGCCCGCGAGAAAGCGCAGGAAGCCTATTCCAAAGGGAACGAGTCATATACGGATGCCCTTGACTTGAAAAAGCAGATCAGCGAAGGTTTCAATCCGCTGGGGGCGGTCGGGAAATTATTTGGTTCCGGGACTCTTGTTATCATCATTGGTGTGGTTGCTGTTGTACTTATCGCCGTCGGGGTCATCATTTATCGCAAGCGAACACGCTGGGATGAACTGGGGTAGCCCGCGGAAATTTTTTTAGGTTGAGAACACATATTGCCTCTTTTTTGGTCTGTGATTGGATCAGTAAGATTCAATCGCACAAATGAACCACCACCTCAACGATGATTAATTGGAGTTACGAAATCTATAGTTACGAATTTTTACAGAACCGATGGGAAGCGCACGCTGGAAAAGGGATTGAAAATGTCTGCTCCCAACTTATGATTGGGGGTGACACAACAAACCTCGAAAGCTGGGATATATGGTTATAAAAATATTAAAACGGGCTTTGTATAAATTATTGGAAAATTTATTCTCATGTTCTTGGGGGGTATGGCAATTATTGCCTCTTCCTCTATTGTTAGGGTAATCCCCATCATGCAACAGCCCCTTCAGTAAGTATGTAAAAAGCAGGAATAAAAACAGGATTTTTCACTTCGCTTTAAACGAGAGTTTTTACAAAGTCCAAGTAATAATGTAAAGGGGGGTCTCTATTTAAAGCCAGGATATCCGGGCTTTCTGGAGGCAAGTCCCGATTAATACAGATGCATAAGAACAAAGTCCGATGATATTCACGTGGAGGTATTTTTTGTGAAGACATCGAAGTTCATGCTCCCCATTTTACCGTCCCGGTGAAGATAATAGTCAGGTAACCTGTTCTCATTATCATAAAACGAGAACCAGTAACTCAGTTTATATGTGGATTTTTTGTAACCGTCCAATGATTCATAACTTGCCCCGTCATGCAGGATGATTGTGGGCGGTTTTGACCTTGTCAGAGTCGCCTCGTCCTCTATATCCGCGTAGAACGTGATCTTATCCCAACGATCACCCCGGTAATACCAAGGGAGGGGCCAGTAATTTTTCGACGCCAGCACAATCTTATCGGAATTATCGATAATGTTCATGACCGTTCGCATCTCTTCCGAGTTCTGGACCTGAACAATAGGCTCATTGATATCCACTGGCAAAAATGCAACATGCCAGGTCATTGTAATAAGGAAGATCGTCCCGATAACAGCGAATGCAATCTTCTGCCAGTTGAGCTTGTACACAGCAACAAACGTCATGGGGAGCAGCTGGTGGATGAGCAGCCAGGGAACCTTCTCCCCGACATAGGCATAGAATGCCATGGAAAGGAGCATCCACCAGATACAGAACCGGAAAAATTCATCGGATTTCAGGGATTCCGGATCTTTTGCAGTCAATTGCCGGCGGCTTGTTGCAACAAGTTCCGGAAAAGGAAGCGAGAAAGTCCGGTGAGCGATCCAGTTTTTTACACGCTTCAGGGTCAAGGCAGCGTTCGTGCCGGATATGAGGAATTGCAGGGTCCCAACCATTGCGAGAATAAAGATTGGCAGCTCGTAAAGCATGAGCAGTGGGAGATAGAAGAACCATGGTCCGCCAAGCCGCTGCTGGTTATGCATTGCAGTCCAGTGCTCGATTGCCTTGTACCATCCGGTCGTATTCAGCATGAATTCCTGACCGACAAGGGTACTGATGTGCGTACCGAATGCGGAGTACAGGACACTCATGATTGTGATGACAAGGATCACACTGATTATCAGGTCATTTTTCCAGCCCGGAGGCAGAATGAAACGTTTTTTCCAGACAGCTGAGAAGAAAAATATCCCGAAGATGATGAGGATAACGGGCATCTCTTCCTTACACGAGAGTCCCCCGGCACAAGCAATTGCGGCAATGATGGCAAAACGGGTCTGTCCTCGGTCAAAATAATAGAGCAATGCGACAACGAGAAGGAGGGTAAAAAAAAGCATGAAGATGTCGTGACGCAGGAACCGTGAAAAGTAGACCATATCCGGTGAGACTGCAAGGAACAATGCGGCAACAAGTGTTTGTCTCCGATCGAGATACCCGAGATTGTATATATAGTATACAAGAGGAATGAGCAGGGTTCCAAAGAGGGATGGCAGGAGCCGTGCAACAAGATCGGAATCTCCAAACAGTGCAAACATGCCGGCGGTTATATAATAAAGAAACGGTCCGTGATAACTGGGATCATATACCCATGCCCCTTTTATCAGCAGATCGTACGAGAACCACGCATGGATCGCTTCATCATGATGAAGGAGTTTGAGATCGAGGAAGTAAAACCGGAGGAAAATTGCTAGTAGAAGAATAAGAAGAAAAGTCCGTTCAAAAGTAAATATTTTTTTTATTTTTTCTGAAAAACCAGCGGCCGGCACGCCGCACCTTCAGCTTTCCAGCACAATCTCAATGCCAATATCTTTTGGCACCTGGATACGCATCAACTGACGCAGTGCACGCTCATCTGCATCAATATCAATTAAGCGTTTGTGGACACGCATCTGCCAACGGTCCCATGTCGCTGTACCCTCTCCATCTGGGCTTTTTCTGGTTGGGACAACCAACCGTTTTGTCGGGAGTGGTATCGGACCAGCCAGATTCACACCTGTGCGCTCTGCTATCTCCCTTATTCTGTCACAGACCATCTCTACTTTATTAAAATCTGTTCCTGTCAGGCGTATTCTGGCTTTTTGCATGTTGTATCACCCAAAAAATTTATCTCATCTGTTTTTTGTTGATGGCGATACACATACCGGCGGCAATCGTTGAGCCCATATCACGGATGGCAAACCTGCCGAGCTGGGGCAGCTCTTTGACATTCTCAATCACCATAGGCTTGCTGGGCTTAACCTGGACGATCGCAGCATCACCGGTTTTCAGGAATGTCGGGTTCTCTTCCTTGGTCTGGCCCGATCTGGGATCAAGCTTCTTTTTCAGCTCGACAAAGGTGCAGGCTGTCTGGGTTGTGTGGCAATGGAAGACCGGCGTGTAACCAACCGTGATCGCGCTCGGGTGCTGGAGAACGACAATCTGGGCGGTGAATTCATCAGCAACGGTCGGGGGAGACTCAATCGGCCCACAAACGTCGCCGCGCCGGATGTCGCCTTTGCCGATCCCGCGGACGTTGAACCCGATGTTGTCTCCGGGAACTGCCTGTGGCTGTTCCTCATGGTGCATCTCGATAGATTTGATCTCACCATCTTTGTTTGCCGGCATGAACGCGACTTTCATTCCTTTCTTCATGATGCCGGTCTCGACACGGCCAACCGGCACTGTGCCGATACCGCTGATGCTGTATACGTCCTGGATGGGAACGCGTAGGGGTTTGTCTGTTGGTTTTTCCGGCTCCTTGAATGTGTCAAGTGCAGGGACGAGTGCCGGGCCTTTATACCATGGGGTTTCTGAACCAACGCTCTTGATGTTGACGCCACCAAGTGCACTGATGGGGATAAAAAGAGTTTCTTCCGGTTTGTACCCGACCATTTTTATGAGGTCAGAGAGATCCTTTTTCACTTCATTATACCGCTTCTCATCAAACTTGATCGCGTCCATCTTGTTGATGGCAATGATGATCTGGGTGATGCCCAGCGTCCGTGCAAGGAAGACATGCTCTTTGGTCTGTTCCATGACACCATCAGCAGCAGCAACAACAAGGATAGCTGCATCGGCCTGTGATGCACCGGTGATCATGTTCTTCACAAAGTCCCTGTGTCCTGGACAATCGACGACCGTGAAGTAGTATTTGGGAGTATCAAAACGCTTGTGTGCGATATCGATCGTGATACCTCTCTCACGCTCTTCTTTCAGGTTATCCATAACCCAGGCAAACTCGAAGGTTGCCTTACCCTTCGATTCGGCTTCCTTGCGGTAGCCTTCGATGATGTGTGCCGGTACTGCGCCGGTCTCGAACATCATCCTCCCGACAAGAGTGGACTTGCCGTGGTCGATGTGCCCGATAATTGCGAGATTCATGTGGGGCTTGTCAGATGCCATTATGTTCCTCCAATAAATACTGAAACTGTCAGCTCACAGTCAGTTTATGCGAGTATTACATATAGGAAACTCATCTATATAAAGCATTTTGAGTACGTCAAATCACGACTTACGGGACGAAATTATTGACCGAAACTCCCTTATTAGATGCAACTCAACAATTCTGGTACGATGAAAACGCTAGAATTCCATCGGGATGAAAAGAAAAGCCGTGTCAATGTCGCATGCGCGGACGGGGAAGTATCGGTATACAGCCAGTGTGCTTACTGTAAACACTGCAAAGGGGTATGGGTAGGAAAACGGATGACTCCGTCACCACAGGCGCAGGCATATTCAGACATACGCAGAGGTAAATCTTCTGATGAAAACCTAATGAATGCTGCGATGATGTTCAACACGCTAATAAGGGACGGTTCTGCAATTGAGTGCGATGATGACTCAAACGAGGGATTTCATACCCGATATTAAAATTATTTTTTATTTGCCTGGATATCCTGTAAAATTTCTTTTTTGAATGACTCGTACTGCAGGTCATCCATCTGCTCTGAGAGGAACCTTCCGCTCCATGCCCGTCGGTACACCCAGTTCACGATCTTCTGCACAACAGAGGCGACCTGTGCTTCGGTTTCAACGGCAATCAGTTCTCTGCCGAGGTTCGGGTGTCGCCCCCTCCTCCCTCCTACAAGCACAAGATAATGGCGGTGCTCTGCCTCTATGATGTCAAACGGGCACGAGTGAACACAGACCCCGCACTGGACGCACTTTTTTGGGTCGAGAACTGATATCCCGTTTTTGATCCGGATTGCACGCTCCTTGCAGTACTGGACGCAGGTTCCACAACCGGTACACAGCCCCTCTTTCCGTACCGGCCGGATCCGTCCTATGACCCCTATCTCGTTGAGCATGGGGCTTGTGCAGGCATTGGGGCACCCTGATATTGCAATCCGCATCTTTACCGGCATCTCCTTTCCAAACAGTTTTGCATCGATCTTTTCTGCAAGGGTGATGGTATCGATATTTGCGTACTTGCACCGCTCGGTGCCGGGACATGCGATGATATTGACAATCTCATCGCGTTCTGACCCTATTGGCGTCCCGTTTTTTGACAGTTTTCTCTCTATTTTTGGAAGCGACGCCGGCAGGATATGTGGGATCTCAATGGTCTGCCGGGTTGTGCAGTGAACCCACCCTTTTCCGTATTTTTTTGCTGTATTTGCGATACCACGGAGCTGGTCAACTGAAATTTTACCGGCAGGTAAACGTATCCGGACAGTGCAATAATCCGAATCCCGTTCCGTAATAACCCCCCCTTTCATGTGCACGCCAATATCCAGTTTCATCAATCATTACTTCGGGGACTGTGGTTAAAAAGTATGGCGTTTTGGCAGGGAATTCTAGATAAGCGCCATACAGACGATGACAACAGCGCGGGTGATCTCATTGGAAGCGCCGGCGACATCACCATTGACACCACCAAACAACCGTCCTGAAATTACAAGAAGGATGACTGGACATAATATCATCAGGATCGCTGCTGCCGCCAGTTTTACAGTTCCAACAGGGAGGAGAATAAGGGGAAGGCAGAGCAGTAATGCAATCACGGGGAAGTAAGGCCGGGAAAATGAGTGAAGGTAACTGTGAATACCGTCCTGAAACGGGGTGCCGGCAGTTGTCAGGAATGCCATGGAAAATTTTGCACATACTTCCCCGATCAGGATTGCAGAAATGACCGAAGCCGATACCTGCAGACCGCAAAAAAGCAGGAGCGTGACTGTTACACCAAGTGCGACCCCCCCCGCTCCAACCCGACGGTCAGTGAGTGCCCGAATCCGTTTTTCGCGATCACCGTGTGCCATACAAGCATCCCCGAAGTCAAGGAGGCCGTCGAAGTGATGACACCCTGAAAGGAGCAGGAGCCCGGTGACTGCAACTGCTGCGGCTATCGTTGGATTTGGAATAAAAAACACAACAAGTGAAACAAGCCCCCCGATAACATAGCCGGCAAGAGGGTAGAGATAGGATTGCCGTGCGAAATGCTCAAAATCCTGGGGTTTTCCTAATGGCAGGACGGTAGCAAACTGCAAAAGGGTGATGAACGCTTTCATATGCATTCGCTGTAAAGGCGGGATGTACAGCCGGCAATCAACCCTGCAATCGCATCGTCGAGGAATGGCCCGAGCGTTGAAAGAATGCCGGGTTTCTTCTGATCGTACCGTGTGAATTCAAATCTGGCATAAGTTCCGCCGATGCATTCTGCAATCGCCATGCCGATAATCTCATCGCTCAATAAAAAAACCGGGTCATCCCTTATCTCGGAATCAGCCCGGTTGTGGAAAAGTTCGTCTTCGAGCAGGATTGCCCCGAGGATAAGGGAAGAAACATTGGGATCGCAGAGATATTTTTTTATTTTTTTGTCAAGTTCAACCGCCGCGTCCCCCTTGCTCATACCATGAGAAACATAGAGCACCATACCGGCCGCTACAATATCTTCGATCAAAATGTCCTTATCCCTGAGCCTGCGTTCGATCTCAAACATGGTTTTAGGATGTATTGATTGGTTGAGTATTATTGGTTGTGGATTACACTCCAAACGATACCTTCAAACTCAATGATGATGAGATGATTGTCAGCGAATTGTATGGCATTTGTAACAGAAATCCCCCCTCTCCAGTTCAAAAAGCCGGTTTTTTGTAGTATCCTCGGGAATACCCGGCTGAGTACCGTGCCGGGCATATCCGGTGCAGGTCCAACTCCGGAGAAAACATTGTTTACCCCGGCTCTCGATGCGGAATTGATTGTTCATGGCAGTATTACGAGCATGCCGGCTAAACCCAATACCCCCACTGGTTGCCCGACACCGGCCACCATCACCCGTGCAATGATGGAACTCACTGGCATTAGTCCTCTTTTCATCAATGCCGGACTTGCCCACAATCCAACCGTGCCCTGTCTTGATGTATATGGGGGTGTCGGCGCGGATCCCCGGGAACAGGATGCCATTCCGTGCGCAGAAGCCCTTTACCAGTGTGGCATATGGATTGGAAAATTTTTATCGGGATTAGGAGACCTGCTGGTGCTCGGGGAATGTGTTCCCGGAGGAACAACCACGGCGCTCTGCGTACTCAGGGCGCTTGGATATTCAGCGTCTGTGAGCAGCAGTTTTGTAAAAAATCCATTATCAAAAAAAGAAGAGGTCTCACGGATAGTCATAGACCGGATTAGATCTGCAGGTATTACCGACCCTCTGAATATCATCCGGGCTACCGGAGATCCGATGATGCCTGTGGCTTGTGGTATAGCCCGTTCGTATTCGGGGAACCTGATCCTTGCAGGAGGTACGCAGATGCTTTCAGTTGCCGGGCTTGTCCGTGCAATGGGGGGCCGGGTACCACTTATCGCCACAACCTCCTTTGTACGGGATGACCCGAGCGCCAATGTTATACAGTTGTCAGAAGAGATTGGGGTAAAAATGGTGTATGTCGATCCCGGTTTTGAGGATCTTGGCCACTCCGGGCTCGCACGGTATTGTATCGGCGAGGTTAAGGAAGGGATGGGCGCCGGTGGTGCAATGCTCCTTGCATATCTGATGGGACATTCACCGGTAGAGATCCGGGAAAAGATCTATGAAACCGTGAGCGTGTACAGCTGAAAAGGACTTATCACACAGCATCGCCAACCTGTATGCAATGCACCCCATCTATGTGATCAATAATTTCGGGCAGTTTAATCACCTTATCCACAGGTCTTTAAAGGATCTGGATATTTCGGTCTCGATGGTGCCCAATAACACACCTCCGGCAGATATTGCAGATGGCTGCCGGGGGATTATTCTTGGAGGAGGGCCGGCAATTGAGCGTGCAGGCCTCTGTGCACAATACCTCAACCTTGGTCTTCCCGTGCTCGGGATTTGTCTTGGTTTGCATATTATTGCATCGGCATTTGGTGGAAACGTCAGTCAGGGCTCTTCGGGAGGATATGGTCCGGTTGATGTGGAGATATGTGAGCATAATGATATTCTCAAAGGTTATCCGGAAAAAATCAGGGTCTGGGCATCCCATGCTGATGAAGTGACCTCATGCCCCGCGGATTTTTCCATTCTTGCACGGTCCTCAATCTGCAGGTGCGAGGCAATTGCATTTCAAGAAAAACATATATACGGGCTCCAGTGGCATCCTGAAGTCAGCCATACCACAGATGGCAGAAGAATTTTTAAAAACTTCGATGCAATAACACAGGAGAACGGGGTATAGTGCGTATTAATTCTTCTGATATGGGGATACTCTCAGATCTTTCTAGGGAAATTCGGTCAATCGGATTCCGATGCAAACAGTGCGGCATATGCTGTCGCTGTGTTGAACCTGAATCCAATCTTGTCATGATTTCCCCGGATGAGATCCGATCGATCATGTCAGCAACCGGACTGCCTTGGAATTCCGTGGCGGAGCCCTACCCGGAACTAATCAGTTATCAGAATGGTGCGAGATATACGCTCGGCTGGTGCCTGTCTCGTGAAAACGACAATTGCAGTTTTTTAAAAGACACAATGTGCACAATTTATGAACATAGACCGTGGATCTGCCGCACATATCCGTTTTTTTTAGAAGATAACGTTCTAGGAGTCTCCTGGTGTGAGGGTTTTGGAATGATGATATCAAAGCAAGAAGCTGTTGGGATCGCATGTGACCTTCTTCAGCGCCGAGATGCAGAAGAGGAAGAAGAGTATCAGGTCCGGCAGGTTCTTCAACATGTTCACATCCCTGCAGGTGCATGTGTTGTAATCGACAGCGAAGGTGTCCGGGTGGTCGATGGCTGAGATCAGGATTGTCGGGACAGCGCATGTCTCCCAGAAGAGTGTTGAAGATGTAAAGGCGGCCATTGCTGAGTTCCGGCCGGATGTGGTTGCGGTGGAACTGGACCCCGCACGGTACCAGGCCCTCAAGAAGAGCATGGTCCAACCCTCGGTCTCTGAAGTAATTGAAGCAGGAAATTTCAACCAGCTCCTCGTCCAGTGGATTCTGTCATATCTCCAGCGCAGGATTGGTATGGACGTTGGGGTGGAGCCAGGAGCCGAGATGAAGGCTGCTATCAATGAGGCCGAACAGCGACAGCTGAAAATCGGCCTTATCGACCGAGACATACGGATCACCCTGATGCGGTTCTGGCGCTCGATGTCACTGTGGGAGAAGCTCAAAATGTTTTATGCCCTTTCCGCTTCTGTCGTGGGGGTGCAAGGCGAAGAGATTGATATCGAGTCCTTAAAACAGGATGACGTTATCACGATGGCGCTTGAGGAGTTCCGGAAATTCTCTCCCCATGGAGCTCGGGCGCTGATCGATGAACGGGATGCATACCTTGCCCACCAGCTGCTGGCACTCGATGCACACAACGGGCGTGTGCTTGCAGTGATCGGCGCAGGCCATGTTAAAGGGGTCCGTAACTACCTGAACGAACCCTCGGCTCTCCCTCTGCTATCAGAACTTACAGCAGATATTAAATCGCCACGGTGGGGCCTGATCTTCGGTGTTGCCGTGACGGTCCTGTTTGCAGTACTCCTTATTGCAATTGCATTCTCCGGGGTCGGATTGGGTGTGCTTGTCACCGCTCTCATCTACTGGGTACTCATCCATGGGGTGCTGACCGCAGTCTTCACCCTTGTTGCCGGCGGCCATCCGCTTTCAGCACTCACCGGCTTTGGCGTATCTTGGCTGACTGCATTACATCCACTGGTTGCAGCGGGCTGGTTCTCCGCGATCGTAGAAGCAAAGATCAGGAAACCGGCACCCGGTGATTTCAAAAAGATCTTTGAGGCGGAGACATTCACTGATATGTGGGGTATCCCACTTTTCCGGGTTGTGCTCGTAGCAGCGCTTGCCAATCTCGGGAGTACGCTTGGTACTATTCTCTATTTCATCGTCATTTTTCCAACCCTTGGTATTGATCCGGGAATATTGATTACGCAGGGATTTGGGAATATGTTGCAATGGATAGCAGGGGGTCATCTATTGAACAAATAAATTCACGTTTTTATTTATTGGTCTGACAACCTTATATGATAAGAAAAATAAGATGATGATTATGACCGGAAAAACTGGTTGGATTTTGCTGGCTGTATCTATTACAATCATTTGTATGGCAGTTCCAGTGACAGCTGTGCTTAATAATATTCCCGCGGGGGGAACGGTTTACATTGGCGAGCAGGGACTCGATATAACCGCAGCCGTCCCCCCCCCTAACACGCAGGTGGGATGGTGGAATCCCGGGGCGTCATATCTTACCCAGCCTCCTGATTATTCAATCAATGTCACAGAACCCACAAATTTTTATATATCCCCCAACGAGTTTGGCTCGCGTACTGGCAACTGGTATGCAATGCCGGCAAAGACCTTGGCATTAACCGTAAAAGACCCCCAGATCGGTATCAGAATCGAAGATACGACAATTAATGGGGATATCACGGACAATGGATGGGTATACCGGGGAGACGAAGTCAGGTTCCGGGTTGACAGCAACCTTGCTGATATCGCTGCCAGAACGGGTGCGATAGAACCTACGGTCACCATCAAAGTACAGGGACCCGATGGCGGTACGTATTCTGCACTTGTAAACAAAGCAGGAGTCCTCACTCCTTTGGATGTCCGTGTTACCACAACCCCCTTCTATACTGTGACTGTCTGGGACACCGGGAGCAGCTCATACGCCCCCGGGACCTATACGATCTGGGCCGAATGCAACGCGAACAGGATGAAAGACAATTACAATATTGCTGGAAAAACCGTTAGTAGTTCAAGACCCCTGCGCGTTCAGGAGCAAAATCCTTTAATCGGTGTCAAGGTCACTACAACAAGCCCGACAACCGGTCCGACGACAATGATTACCACGAAAACTACACCAAAACAGACACTGGTTGTGACAACGAAACCAACAACAATGGTACCAACGACCATGACCACCCCTGTCGACACATTTCAATCTCCTGTTATCCCAATCCCATCCCCAACCCGAACGAAAGCAGCGGGTCTTTGCGATTGGTGTGCTGTTATTGCGGGTATTATCGGTTGTGCGCTTTATGGTGCACGGCGACAGTAACCTTTTTTTGCAGTGCCGGAATAATTTATCAATCTGTTTCCCAAATCCTTCACTATGAACGTTGTAACCATGGTTATCAAATCCCGGCACAGCGTCCGGGAGTTCAAGCCCGATTCTGTTGATCAAACTATTATAAGGGACGCAATTGAATGCGCCCGACAAGCCCCGACAGCTATGAACCTCCAGCCATGGTTATTCGGGGTATTGCAGGACAAGGGCATGCTCCGCAAGATCGCTGATCTCACAGACCACGGAAAATTTATTACTAAGGCAGCTGTTTGCTTTGCTGTTTTTGGTGAGAAGAACGTAAAATATTACTTAGAAGACTGCTGCGCAGCAACAGAGAACCTGATTATCGCGTTGCAGGCGTATGGCATCAGTTCCTGCTGGGTTGCAGGTGATAAAAAACCATATGCAGAAGATGTTAGGAAACTGCTCAATGTGCCTGATACTTATACCCTGGTATCACTGGTTCCTGCGGGATTGCCGGCAGAGATATCCGTGGCAAAGAAGAAGGATCTGAAACTGGTGCACTTCAAAGAATCGTTCAAAAAAGATGCATCATAAATTATAATAAATCACTCCCCCCTCTGAATTAATTTCAGATTTTTCTCATATCCACCCCAATTTTTTTCAACTGATATTCAGGGATTCCTCCACAATCTCCAAAAAAAAATCTAAAAATAATATTGAGATCAGGTCGTGTAAGTACTATTGTTGGCCGTGATCTCTGACTGAGTGAGCGCCCTGTTATAGAATGATACTTCACTCATGTCACCGGCATAATAGAATTCGGCGCCGGGATAGTTCTGCTTCCCGATCGTTATTGGGTTATTATCCGGTTTTAAGTTGACCGGAGGCGGGGGTCCGGAGATCAGACCGGCACCGGGAATATCCCCAAGGTAATAATTGATTGGCATTTGGGCCCCTGCGAAATAAATATTCGGCACACCGGAAGCAACGGTAAATGTCACGTAATTCAGGGAGGGGGGACTTCCCCAGCTTACTGGAGCTTGCGTTTCTATATGGTACATCTGTCCCGTATCTTTATCGGACCATTCCATGTAGAGTTTGCCGTTCGTTATGAACATATCATAATTATCATTGGCATCGCCGGTAATTCCCTTCCCGACGATAGAAGTGGCATAGGTAGTAACAGCACCTGTAGTTGGCTTCATCCAGAGTGAAATGCTCATATCTCCTGTAAATGTCAGGTCAGGGTTGTCTGCTCCCAGGATGTAAGCACCGGTCCCGTTGTAATTAAACATCTGTAATCCATTTGGGCCTATAAATGGAGTCACTCCGTAATTTGTGAAAGGGATTGGATAACCTGATGAATTAGTCAGCGACAGATCGGTAGTATTTGTCCAGATGGTCGTTGGTGCAAGCGGGTTTGCGACAACCGAACCGTTCGCGGCAATAGATACCGTCATCTCATTAAGGATGACATTTGCGGTATCGTCAACCATTCTAATTGTCCAGGCGCCACCTTTAAGGGGCAGCAAGTATTTTATCTTCTGATTTGTCTGCATCGTATCGGTTACCCAGTACCCGCCGCCCCGCTGGTCCCTGTAGATATACATCGATTTACCATAGAGATTCCCTGTGCCGGATATATCGGTACCGGAAGTCTTTGCAAATGTCCCGTCAGGTCCGACAATCACAAATGAAACAGAAGGGGACCCTCCAGGAATATTTGGTTGTCCTGAAAGGTAGAATTGTTCTCCGGCTCGGGGAAGAACATCAAAGACCGGCATGGCTGTTGTCGTATCGATGGGGACATAGGCAACACCTGCTGACGCAGCAACAAGCGAGGTCTTCTGTAAGTAGGGGGTAAGGGACCCGGTTACAAGAGCAAAAATAATAGCTCCTAGGGCAACGACCAGAATAATCATTAATATTATAGATTCTATCTCTGAAATTCCGCTGGAATCGGGTCTTATCTCCCTCATACAAATTCCTGATTTTTTATATTACCGCTCGTAACCATTAAGGTTTTTACCACACGATCGTGACACATCCGATTTGAGCAGACAGGGAATCCCATATGCCTAAAAAAATGTCCAATCATTTGATTAAAGACAGAAACATCGCTGTTGGTTTATAAAAAGTTATGCGGTTTCAGATACAGGCAGGTTCCAGATGGATTTCAGGAGGAAGAAGCCGACAACCCCGAATGTAACTATAGGAGAGAACCACGGGGGGATGTGAAACCCGAAGCCATCGAGGACCATGATGCAGCCAAGGAACAGGATAGAGTACATTGCACCGTTTTTTAAGAAGATATATTTTTTTATTGTTTTAATATTCTTCATCGTGAGTTCCCTGACTACAATAGCACCTAGGCCATTGCCAATCAGGATGAGGGGAACGGAGAGGGTGAATGCAAAGGCACCAAGTACACCATCAATGGAGAATGTCGCATCTATCACTTCAAGATAAAAGAGCTTGCTCACATCTGGAAGGCCACTCCCCAACATCTTTTTTTCATGAAGTTCTGCGTTCTGGCGGAACCCGTGGACAATAAAAAATGCTGTTGACCCGATAACCGCCCCGAATGCGAGAAGAGGATTTCTCTCAAGTGATATCCATACAATGAGCGCCAGAAAAATAGAGACTATTGCATAGAACCAGACTCCTTTGGACTCAATAAACCGCTCTCCGCGCAACCCATAGTACTTCTCCTCCAAAAAAATCCAATGGAAGAAGAGAAATATCAAAAAAGTCCCTCCTCCCATAAGGAGAATAGGTGCCGATTGTTCAATCGCGTCGATCATCGCAGGATCGTTTGAGAATGTGGCAAAAAATGAACCCACAGGACCAAGCGAGGGTGTAGCTACCCATACAATAAGCCAGGGCAGAACCCCTCGGACCATAAAGACGGCAAGGAAGAGTCCCCAGAGTAAAAACCATCTCCTCGCCCGTTCTCCCATTGTTGAGAGCACTTCTGCGTTGATGATTGCGTTGTCGATGCTGCTGATCGTTTCAAAAAGACAGAGCCCGCCAATGACCAGAATTATTGATAGGATATCCATGAAGAGTGGAATTTATGTCGGTGTTGGAAATACTTAAAAGATGGGGATTGACCCGCAGGGATAATTGCGGGATAAATATCCCGATTAATTTTTCCCTGCAGAATTTTCGATGTAAAAAATTTTCTAGGTACTTCTATCGTGAAGTAATCCTTATGCCATGGCATCTCATATTCTCTTAAAGTATGAAAAAGCCAATCCTGCAGGTAGCCCTTGATCTCACGGAACTGAACCGGGCACTCCAGATTGCGCAGGAATCAGTGCGGGGCGGGGCTGACTGGATCGAGGCAGGAACACCATTGATTAAAAGCGAGGGAATGAATGCTGTACGGACATTAAAAAACCAATTCCCCGATTATACGATTGTTGCCGATATGAAGATTGCCGATACCGGGAGCCTTGAAGTTGAAATGGCAGCAAAGGCCGGCGCCGGAGTGGTCTGTATTCTAGCCGATGCAGATGATTCGGTGATTGCCGAAGCGGTACGGGCGGCACGTCTTTATGGTGTCAGGCTGATGGCAGACCTCATCAACTCGCATGATCCAGCGCAACGGGCTAGGCAGGTTGAGGCAATGGGCATTGATCTCGTCACGGTGCATGTTGGCATCGATCAACAGATGACAGGAAGGAGTTCCCTTGACCTGTTATCCGACATCACCGGCAAAGTCACGATCCCCGTTGCCGTGGCCGGGGGACTTGATTCAGTTACTGCAGCGCAGGCTGTACAAAACGGGGCATCGATCGTAATTGTAGGGAGTGCGATCTCACGGTCTGCGGATGTGACGGGATCCACTTTTTCGATCCGGGCTTCTATCGACAATCCATCTATCCAGAAAAGGGAAACGGGTTCCCTGGCGGAACGGATCCGGGAACTTTTCCAGAAAGTGTCCTCATCAAATATTAGCGATGCGATGCACCGCAAAGGTGCGATGGAGGGAATTATCTCCATCTGCGGCAATGTGAAGATAGCAGGTCAGGCAGTTACTGTCCAGACATTCTCCGGTGACTGGGCAAAACCTGTCGAAGCCATTGATGTCGCAGCACCGGGAAATATCATCGTAATAAACAACGACAGTGCAACCCACATTGCTCCATGGGGTGAACTGGCTACCCTGAGTTGTATCAAAAAAGGGATCGCAGGAGTTGTCATCGATGGTGCCGTGCGGGATGTGGACGATATCAGGAAAACAGGGTTCCCGGTTTTTGCAAAGGCAATCGTTCCCAATGCCGGTGAACCAAAAGGATTCGGCGAGATAAATGCCGAGATCCGGTGCGCTGGGCAATTCGTCAACCCCGGGGACTGGATTATCGGTGACGAGAGCGGGGTAGTCGTGGTGCCTCAGGAACGCGCTTTTGAAATTGCCCGGCGGGCGCTTGAGGTAAGGAAAAATGAAGAAAGGATAAGGGAGGAGATACAGCGCGGGAGTACGCTCTCGCAGGTTGCAGATTTAATAAAATGGGAAAAGAAATGAGCATATTTTTTTAGTGGAAGACCGAACTCTCGATCAGGGTTGCACCGGTTTTTGAAATCCTTTCAATTGCCTCTTCTACATGGTCTACCCGGAGGATCAGGACCGCGCCATCTTTCCCTGAATAGGCATATGAATATTCGATGTTGATCATTGCATCCCCGAGGATCTTAGCAATCTCGTAGAGCCCACCGGGTTTGTCCTTCATGTGAACGGCAATAACATCGGTGAATGCAACGTTGAACCCGAGCGATGAGAGTTTCTTATGCGCTTTTTCGGGATGGTCGACGAGCGCTCGGACAACCCCGAAACCGCTTGCTTCAGCGATGCTGAACGCAAGGATATTGATCTTCTCCTCCCCCAGTGCATGAGCGATGGCAGCAAGCCTGCCGGGCCGGTTTTCTGAAAACACGGAAATCTGTTTGACCACATATTTTTTTACATCCATTACAACGACCTCCTGTCAACCACTTTCTTTGATTTTCCCTCAAACCTTGGTAATGAACCCGGTTCAACGAGTTCCACGTTTGCATTCACGTTTAAGGCGTTGCGGAGTTTGTGTTCTACTTTTTCACTGATATGCATCAGGTCTGTAATTTTATCTGAGAATGATTCTTTGTTGAGTTCGACCCGCACGAGCATATCGTCGAGCGCTCCTTTGCGGTCGACCACGATCTGGAAGTGCTGCCCGACCTCAGGAATCCCCATGAGGGCATACTCGACCTGCGACGGGAACACATTGATGCCCCTGATGATCAGCATGTCGTCGACACGGCCCTGAATACGGTGGACCCGGGGGTGTGTTCTGCCACAGGGACAGAGATCTTCATCCATGACCGTGATGTCCCCTATCCTGTATCGGATCATGGGCAGCGCCTCTTTCTGCAGGATTGTAACAGTCAGTTCTCCCCGCTCGCCCTGTGGGACCGGTTCCCCGGTATTCGGGTCAACCACCTCGGTGTATGCAATGTCGCTCCAGATATGGAACCCGTTCTGCTCGGTACATTCCGTGAACATCGGGCCTGAAAGTTCACTCGTCCCGTAGATGTCGTAAGCCTTGATCCCAAGCCACTCCTCCATCCGTTCCCGCATCTTCTCAGTCCATGGTTCCGCCCCCAGAATTCCGGTCCGAAGTTTTGTATCCTTCTTGATCGACACCCCCATCTTTTCAGCAACTTCTCCCATGTGAAGGAGGTAGGAGGGAGTGCATGCGATCGCGGTCGAACCCAAGTCCTGCATCAGTTCGATCTGCCGCTCGGTATTGCCAACGCTTGTCGGAAGCACCGTTGCCCCAATCCGTTCAGCCCCGTAGTGAAGCCCGAGGCCACCGGTGAAGAGCCCATACCCGTAGCTGATCTGAATTACATCGCCACGGCCAAGACCCGCTGAAGTGAGTGCGCGGGCGAGCGAAGTCGTCCATGCGTTCAGGTCATTCTCTGTATAGCCTACGACGGTTGGCTTACCGGTTGTCCCTGATGAGACATGATACCTGACCAGTTCTTCCTGAGATGCGGTGAAGAACTTGTTCGGGTAATTGTCCCGCAGGTCTTTCTTGAACATGAATGGAAGCTTCTTTACATCAGACAGTTCTTTTATGTCGTCCGGGTGCACCTTGTGTGCTTTCATTCGTTCATGATAGAACGGGGAGAAGCTGTACAGCCGGTACACGAGCGTTTTTAACAAACGGTACTGCATCTTTTTCAGGTCTGCAACCGGCATCTCCTCAATCCGCGGATCCCAGCATCTCATATGATGTCACCTCGCCGATCAATCACTCGTTTGGCTTTCCCCTCAAAACGGGGAAGTGTCCCTGGTTCGACGATCCTTACAGTTGTCCTTAGCTCGAGTGCATCCCGCAGTTCTTTAACCACTTTCTTCTGTATTCGTGCAAGGTCAGTAAGTTCCCCGCTGAAATAGTCCCGATTGATCTCAACGTCCACGGTCATCTCATCCAAATGATTCACTTTGTCCACATAGACCATAAACTGATTGCCGACTTCAGGGATTTTTAATAATATATGTTCGATCTGGGATGGGAAGACATTGATTCCGCGGATGACCAGCATGTCATCACTCCGCCCGGTGATCCGTGAGATTTTTTGTCCTCGTGTGCAGATACAACCGTCTTCCATTTTCATGGTAACATCACCCGTGCGGTACCGCAGGAGCGGCATTGCCTCTTTCACTAATGGCGTGACAACAAGTTCCCCACGCTCCCCTTCTCCAAGCTGTTCACCGGTCTCCGGATCAATTATCTCGACAAGGTATGCATCGTGCCAAATGTGGAGCCCGTCGCGTTCAGGGCATTCAAACGCGACTCCGGGCCCGAATAGTTCGGAAAGCCCGTATGAGTCATATGCCGTGACCCCAAGGCGCTCTTCCAGAGAACTGCGCATGGTTTCTGACCATGGTTCGGCGCCAAAAATGCCGGTCTTTAAGCTATCAAGCGACTCATGCATCTCTTCGGCCACCTCTGAAAGGTGCATGGCGTAGCTGGGAGTGCAGTGGATCGTGGTGACCCCAAAGTCCCTGATCATCTCAATCTGGCGCCTTGTGTTTCCCGTTGCGCTGGGGATTACCGTCATCCCGATCTTTTCTGCGCCGTAATGGAACCCTAGACCCCCGGTGAACATACCGTAATTGACCATGTTCTGGAAGATGTCGTCTTTTGTAACACCGATCATGGTCATATTTCTGGCGATCAGGTCTGCCCACACTTCAAGGTCGTTGTGCGTATAACCGACAACCGTTGGTTTGCCCGTTGTGCCGGAGGTGGTGTGGATCCGGACAACTTTTTTGAGCGGCACAGCAAAGAACCCAAAAGGGTACCCGCTCCTCAGGTCCTGTTTCTTTGTGAACGGGATCTTTTCAATATCATCCAGCTTCCTGATGTCAGCCGGTCGGACGTGTGCATCATCAAGTCTTTTTTTGTAAAACTCCACTTTTTGTGAATCGCGGATGGTTTTTTTTAAGCGTTTAAACTGGAGAGCTTTGAGTCTCTCTCCTTTGAGAGTCTCGGTTGTTTTGTCCCAGAACATCTGTCACCTCTTGTGTCACGGTAATTCGTATACGGTAAAAAGGATATCATCCGCCCGTGATTCTGCCTGATCACAAGGATTATTTTTCATTATCCTCCATGAGCGAATACCCGCATGTCTGTTTTTTTAAGGCATCAGTACATACTCGTGCGGCAGAGAAAAGCATTGTTATGTTTTAGTATCGCACAGGCAGAGATAAGGGAAAAATCCGACTCCGGATTTCTGCACAACAAAAAACTGAGGCTGATAACCATCAAATCCCCGTTCTCATAGTGTAAGATTTACTTCTGACCTTTTTGGCAGGGTTTGTATATCGCATAATATGGTTTATATTCCTAATCTATCCTGCGCAATTTCCAGGTAATTCCGATAAGGATTGTTGAAAAAAAGATATTTTGCCCTTAAAAGAATCCTGAACCGGTAAAGTGGATTTTTCCTGAAAGTAGGTAAATTTAATCCTGCTTCACCATGAAAACGATGCTTTAATCTGTCCGTAAGATGGTAGTAATTAGATAGAAAACCCGTGTTTTATACAAATGATGCCTCCTAAAATCCCGTGGTTTCTGGTCAGCGGTTTTGGCGCACACATAAAGTCAAGCCCATCAAAACTGATTGTGGTGCAGAAAAACAGGACCCGGGAATTTCCTATTGATTCGATCAACCATCTCCTGATTGTTGGCGGGCATACGCTCCATACATCCGCGATCATCCACCTTTTAAAAAAAGGGGTATACCTTTCGATTTTTGAAGCTGACGGAACCCCAGTGAGCACAATCCGTCCGTATAGCAGCAATAAATTTTCAAAGATGAGGGAGTTGCAGGCTGAGGCACCCCGGCACCGGTACGCGGTTGAACTCGCGGGAGGGTCGATCAAATCGCGCCTGCTCTTTTTACAAAGGCTTGAAGAATCGCGGGGCTTATCCCTGCTCTACAAGGGAGAGAACGAGATTATCCATAAATCGCTCGGGGAACTGGAATACCTCATCAGGCTTGAAGAGATCAGGCGGATTCACCGGCTGACCTCTGATATGTATTACGAGATCCTGTCACGTGCCATCCCGCCGGAACTGGGGTACCGGCGGAGGCGGCTCCAGTCCCAGCAGGACGTCGTGAATGCAATGTTTTCAATCGGATACTCGATGCTCTATGGAAACTGTCTCGTCGCGATCCTTGGAGCTCATTTGGATCCTGATATCGGCATCCTGCATGAAGGTCAGGGAGGGCTCGTATATGACCTGTTCGACCCGCTCAAGGCCCGCATGATTGACGCAACAGTTATCAAGGTCGCTGCAGAAGGGATCAGCCCTGATGATTTTGAAATAAGCGGCAACCGTTGCATACTCTCCGATGAACTTGTACGGAGGTTGATCAACCTGTTCAAAACTTCGATCCAGGTCGGGGAGATCGATGAACAGGTTTGTTCACTGGTACATGCATTACAGGACCATGAAGAGTTCAGAATCCTGTACTGATACGGCCTTCGCCCTTTATAATGGAAAAATCATCGTACTGGTTGAAGGAAACATCATTTGTACTGATATCCCTCACAACGGCACGGGGACACCCATACAGCATGGAGATAAATTTTTCAAGGACCATGGGTTCTCCGGTTGCATATACCTTAACTTTCCCATCCGGCAGGTTCATTACTGCACCCCTGATGTTTAGGTCAATGGCGATCCGCCGTACGCAAGCCCGGAATCCGACACCCTGGACCCTGCCGGAAATGAATATCTGGATCGTTTTCATAAATATCCGCCTTGTAAAAATTTTATAGCGCATGAGAGTTTTTCAAACCCTGAGTCACGCTCAGCCTCATGCCGGATATTTGTTGTTGCATCAACTGCATAATCCATGAGTGTCTGTGCATCCCCCTCATAACCGGCAGAATGCCACAGCATCGCAATATCACAGAGAACTGTCAAACGGCTTGACAGGGGCCGGATTTTAACTGCTTCCCCGACTGCTGCCTGCATGAAATGTTTTGTGGTCTTCTGGTGTACCTGCCCCTTAAGCAGGATGTAAATCGTTGCATAGTACCGGATTCTTTTTATACGGTCAGGATGTGATTGGATTGATTTTTCCAGATCTGCCAGGTATGCAGGATCAATTCCTTCTGCGGCAATATGAGTCGTCAAGTTTTTGATTTTTTCGTAAGTTGGTGAACATTTTATATCAATCTGCCCGTTCGCATTCCGGAGCCTGTCACGGATAATATCATATTCGATTGTCTGCGCAACAGCATTTGCCTTATTGAGAAGTCGAGTATTGTGGAGAGTCTCCCCAAGATTCAGGTAAAGGTGAACAATGCTTTTTTTGACCATATCAGAAATAAAAACAAGACTGATAGATGGTATAATACCTGCGATCCGGTCAAGGAGTATAAGCAATTGTTTGCCATCATTCTTGCCATCAAAAAGGGAGAGGACGGAGAGTAAGATTAACGCTCTCTCATCCGGCTCAGTAATGTGTTCGCATTTTTTTTCAATATGTGCCAGGATCATCTCTGTTTTACGGGTATCGTTCCGGGTCATCAGGAAAATTGCCATCATAGACATGACATAATCTGACGGGTTGTCAATTGCTGATGCCACGCTCAAGGCATCTTCAATATACACCGGGTCCTGGTGGGTTTCATTAAACCTGGCAATTGCATATACAACCTGTTGAAGCGCAGCTGACTTCTGGTCATATTCTACGGCAGGCAACAGATGTACTGCATCTTTTAAGCATTTTTTCGCCAGATCTTCTGAAATGCCCCGGTATGAATCAATGAGGCCGGCAAGGAGAATCACTTTCTGATGGCTGGATGGAACAAGGTGGAGCGATGACCGGACCTCCTGAAGGATCCCGTCTGCTTTTTTCCGGTTATTTTCTCGCAGGCAGATTTCTGCTCCCTGCAGCATCGATAACAACCGGAGAAAGGGATCCTTAATTCCCCTAGCTATCGGAACCATCAGGTCGATTATCATGCTCGTATGAGCCGGGCATTGGATGGAGAGGAGGTGGTTTGCCAGAACCTCGTACGGATCGGTTGATTCCGTCGCAAGACCCTGTGGTCTGATACTGGCGACAATCCGTGACACCATCGCATCGCGTTCAAAAGGATCTTTTATTTCGAGGACATACAAACAAAGTGGGAAAAAAAAACTTTTTTGGAACCGCTGGTGCATAGATTCAAGGATGATGTCGATGAAATACGAAACCCTGATAGACCGGTCATCTTTTTTTCCGTGCATGATCAGGAGTTCGAGACCTCGCTGAAATGGTTGGAATACCTGTGTGAAACCGGTATTTTTAACAGGATAATTGGTATCCAGGATTGCAAGGCACCCCAGTATAACAAAACTATCGGATATATGGTCGACAAGTTCCTTATTGCTTGATATGTCGCCTATTTCCTGTGCGATAATGTATGCTTCTTCCAGCGCGCCCGGATGCCGGGTATCAATCGCATATTTGATCATCCCCTCAGCGATTTTTGCCATAGCAAGGATCTCAATGTCCCGTGAAAGCAGGGAGGCGCTCCATTCGCGCATCCTCCGAAGAAGGTCGAGGTCACCATCATGGACTGCCAGATCGGTTGCCTCATTGATGATCATTGTCAGGGTTGAGGACCGGGTTGTCTCCCCTTCAATAAGGCAAGTAAGGCCGACCGCCCGTTGGAGTGAATCGCGGTTCCGTGTATGCACGCCAAGTCTCGCTACTTCAATGACAATCGATGAGAGCGCCTGCTCTTTTTGCACTGGATCGCTGATATTTCTGGTAAATGAAATCAGGACATCAGGATCGTTTGTTTCAAGAAATCCACGACTGATGAGCATGGATATGCAATCCAGCACCATCCCATCCTTGTGTTTATGAATCTGCATGAGTGCATGCAACGAATCGATGTGCCGGATAATCATTTCAAATGAAAAATGTCTGCAGATATCCTGTGATGCTCTCATAAGAATATCGGGCAGATGTATCCTGTCCGTTCTCTTCTCCAGAAAATCCTTAACGGGGGCGACTTTGCCTGAAATGACAGCCTGCCTGCAGAGAGCAACACAGCATTCTTCAAATAGTCGTTGGTTTTGGCCCCCGGCACCGATCTTCTCTAGTACTTCTATGGATTCCTCCAATCTCTCCATTGAGAGGAGGACATTGGCAATCCTGATATATATCCTTGAGGCTGCAACCGGATCGCAGGACGTTGCAACGAGGGGAATGATTATCATGAGCGGACGTGGGTCTTGGGTATTGTGCGTGATTGTGATTCCGGTTCGCACGAGGTCGCGGGTCGGATACCGGGACCTCTCTTTAAAAATTGTATGGAGATGGAGTGCGGTTGTATAATACCAGAAATCTCCCTCTTTTTCTGCCCGTTTCAGGAGCGTGAGAACGAGCGGGGAGATGGATGCTGGCACTTTTTTGATAAATGTGTTCAGGATTGTTAGTATTGCTGTGTAGTTGTTCCCGCAATCACAGAGGTCGTCTAATAATGCGCAGATGATCTCACTTCTGATCTCTTCAGGTTCATCAGTAAAAAAGTCAATAAATGCACTAATTTCGCCATTTTCATCTCGCAGGAATAGAGAAGACCCCCCCGTGATAACGAATGCGATACAACTTTGTCTCCTAATTTTCTGTTGTATATTGCATGCAACTTTGATGCTTTCAATAAATTTTGAAGGGTTGCGTTCACGAACTGCTATGGTTGCCATAGTTTCGGCCAGGTTTGAAAATTCAACTGACCGTTTTGCAGTGTTACCAATATCCCGGATCATGAGTGAGATAGTATTCAGGAGTTCACAATCCCCCGAATTTCCTGCCCATGCGATGAGTATTGGAATTATGGTTTCAATGATTTCAGACCGGCATTTCCTGATTGTGACACGGTCGAGTATTCTGATACCCTGCCCGACCAGTGCCGGATCTGATGTATTGATCCCGGTTTCGATGAGCCGGCGTACAAGAACCGCATATGCATAAGACTGATGACTTTTTGTTTTGAGCCTGTCAATAAGGGTGAAAATTTCTGTCAGCCATGCCTCATCACGGGTTTTGAGATAGTGCCCGATGATCCGATCCAGGAAGCCAAGTGCGTTTTTATAAGATATTTCCCGGAGCGCCCGGATAATAGCGGGATTGTTTTTTTCGATGGAGGCGTCAAGCAATAATGCATTTATCTGATTTATCAGCCCATCGCGTTTTTTCCTTCCTGTATTGAGGAGAACTGCATCAAGATTCTTTTTAATTACATTAAGGTCCTCTTGTGCTGTAGCACGTTGGAGAGCATGTACCATCGTTTCTGATCGTGAATCCATGAATAAACAACACGGGTTTTTAGGATACACTCAATTCGATAAATTAATTAATAAATTTTTGTATTCGATTTCTTTGATAAATTTATTAAAATTTCAAATTTTTGTCCAATTTAAAAATTAAAGATAGTTTACAAATAAAACCTTCATATTCCCATTAATAAAAGAGATATTCTGATAATAATCAAATTTCAACCATATTGAAATCAATTTTGCCTTCCTGTCCCAGTACTTTGTCATGTCCTGATATTAAGTGCCGGATTCGCGTGCAACAATTGCGGAAATCTCTTTAAAAAATCTCTCTGCATCCTTCTTCTTTTCAGATTCAACAATAATCCGGATCAAAGGCTCAGTCCCGGACGCCCGGATTAATGCCCATGACGGTTCACGGGTAATCTTTAATCCATCGGTATGATCGATGTGGTCGTGTAAAAAGGAGTGTTCGATCTTTACCATTAATTTTCGGGCATGGATAGTCTTGTGTTTCTCCTTGATCATATATCGTTTTGGGAGTTCCTTGACGATCTCCGATAACCGGTTTTTGGTTGTTGCGAGGATTAAGACCATACTGGCAGCAGTCATTGCACCATCACGGCAGAACTGGTGATCGGGAAAAATCAGCCCCCCGTTCCCTTCCCCTCCGAACACCACATCCACCCCCTGTTTAATCAGTGAATGCATGGTGCGTGCAACATGGATGCTCCCCACTCTCGTATAATTGACACTGCAGCCTTCAGGCGATGCAACCGCTTCAACGATCCCGGACGTACTAACCGGGGTGACAATCACTCCTTTGTGGTGTTGGCACAGGTACCGGGCTACAATTGCAAACTCCTGGTTTTCCTCAACATAGTGCCCCTTCTCATCGACGAAAACTGCACGGTCAGCATCACCGTCATGGGCAACACCAAATGCAGCCCCTGAGCTCACCACGAGGGCAGAAAGTGCTGCAAGTCCTTCCGGGGTCGGTTCCGGCATTCGTGCCGGGAAATGACCATCCATAATCCCGTTGACGGTCAGCACCTGGCACCCCAAGGTTTTCAGGATCTCCGGCGTTGTCCTGCAGGCCGGGCCGGAACCCGGATCAACGACAACCAGCATCCCCCTGCCAATAGAGGGCGGGAATTGCCGGACGACTGCTGAAATATACTGGTCAACGAGACCGGGGGCGCTGTGCTCACAACCGGCCTTATCCCATGGCTGCAGGGCAAAAGACCGGCTGAAAATATGCTGTTCCAGCTCGATAGTCTCGAGATCCCCCATTTCGGTGCCGTCGGCCTCGATGATCTTAACCCCGTTATATTCAGGGGGATTATGGGATGCGGTGATCATCGCCCCGCCGTCAAACTTCCCTTTGATGAGATACTGGAGGGCGGGAGTCGGCAACACGCCGCAATCGGTGACATCGCACCCGGTTGCCAGAAGCCCGGCTTTGAGCGCATGGATCAGAGTTTCCCCCGAAGTCCTTGTATCTCTGCCGACAGCAATGGATCCTCTGCGGAGCGTGCCAAGTGCTGTCCCGATATGGAAAACAAGCTCGGGGGTCATATCACGCCCTATCACACCGCGGACCCCGTTGGTCCCGAAGAGACGTTTTTTATTGATTTTGTTTTTCATATCAGCACTCCGCTGTTTTTCTATTATTTTCTTCTTTTGGATAGGTATCAAACCGTTCGAGGGACGCAAGCACTTCCTGAACCGTCGGGTTTGAAGCAACGCAGTTTTCGGTCACGAGATCCCCGATTACAATTTTTGGAAAGCCATAGGTTTTGAACCCCTCGATGACCGCGTATTCAATTCCCTGCTGACTGAACAGGAACAAGAGATCGTTGAGCCTGTTTATCCGGAATGTACCCACCGATTTTTTGTTGTCAACTCCAAATGAAATGGTAGCGCCTGCCTCGAAAAACTGCGTGGTGTCCTTCTTCTTTTCAAGGCCAAACTCATGGTCGCCAAGGTGTTTTACGACGGCGACACGGCCCATTTTTTCCAGTTCGGGTACCAGTTTTTTAATAAACGACGTCTTGCCGGAATTGGATCTTCCAACGACCTGAATTATTCTCATTGCTGAATAGCTCCCGTATCATGTTCGGCTTCGTTTTCCACAGGAAGCAAAGGAGGATCACCATGAGCACTCCCTTCGTCAAGGTCCTTTGTTCTACTACTATTTTTACCGGTCACAATCTCCGGCACATCAGCAGGTTGCTGGGGGGTGTCTGGTACTGATGGTGCTTCTGGCTTGCCAGTACCCGTTTCTTCCTGCATATTGTGTGATAATGGCCGGGACTCTTCAGTGAAAGTCCGTTTTCTCTTTCTACGGATTGCTTTTACAGACAGACGAGCGTCAAGGGCAGCCTGGCGTTTTTCTGGTTTTTCCAGAGAGGCATGGGTGTCCTGATCCTGTTCGGCGACCATAACACGGTTTTTGAGGATGGTTTTTGCCGTTTCGCCAACACTTCTCATGACTTTTGTGATCCTGTCCTCAATATCAATCTCTTCATCGATATCGAGCGTTGTGCCCTCCACTTCAAGCAGAAAACGGGCTACTTCACTTGCTTCAAAGAGCAGGTCATCAAGCTCGTCAGTCGTGAAGAAACCGCACATGGCTCCATAAAAAAAAGTCGCGCTTGCTTTCCTCACTTTTTTCTTGAATGAGTTGCGCGCCTGGTTTACAGCCTGTGGAGAGTAGGTATCTTCCATGAACGGTACAAGTTCGGGCAGGTGCTGTCCGATAAATGTCATTTCCGCCCCCCCGGTTGTCCTGAAATCCGTGCAGAGCCGTGCAAGCGCCCATTCCCGTGCGGTGATATATGTCCGTTTCCTTAAGAACTGGTTTACTTTCCGGTACGTCCCGCCATCAACTTTTTTGAATTTTTTATATTTGTTGATCTCTTCCTGGATCCGAGTCTCATCCATGCGATAAACTCCATAGGCACATTTTAAATCATGAGTTGGATTCGGTATAAAGAGGTAAGAATGTCCCTTTTCATATAGCATTATTTGGTTTATTCATTAAAAAACCACCGTCTGAAGGGTCGTGATCTCATTTGTTAAACGAGAAATTAACCCCAAACCAGCAGATCTGTGTTTGACCCGGAAAATATTATGCAGATAGTCAGGATCTGTGCATCCTGATACAATACTTACCAAGAAAACTCCTGTTTGCAAGAATTCTGGTCATGTATGCCATCAACTTGGGATTTTTTTATTTTCGGATAACCGGATTTCTCTTCAGATTCATATGCAATTTGTGATAAAGAATCTGGACCCTTTTCCATCCATTTAGGAAAAAGGGTTTTTCCTTGTTAGCAATAGAAACAGAAATCCATTTTATCTTATGCACAAAACAATAAATTCTCACATTTCGGGTATGTGAAAAATTCCGTATGCGATCAATTTTATTAGATAGATGGGATTGAACAACGGGAGTAACCTGCACAGCTTATACTGGGGCTTAATTCTCTTCTCGGATTTGTGAAAATTCTGATAATTCTCTTATTCCCCTCCGTATCGATTCCTTAAAAACAATCATGAAGATATTTTTTAAGGGATCATGGATTTACTATCTCCATAAAGATCTTGGGTTGAAATTATTTCTCTTTACTACTGGTGAATAGCGAGTGAGATATCCCTCGCGGTAGGTATTCAACCCGAATCATTGTGGGGATGTTATTGAGCATTTATTGGTGGAATGAGGGATCGTCTTATTATCATTTCATCAGATTGAGAGACAATTTTTATTAAATTTTGATTCTGGTTGGATTTTTTAACTGCATGTTCTTCCTGTCTCGCGAGTCCATGATATTAAACAGGAATGGGTTATCGTAATATTTTGGATCGGAAAGGGATTGATAAAACCGGAAAGATCTCATTGCTTTATGAAAAAGATAGAGATGCCACACAATTGTCAGAATAACGCCTTTTGTGTATAGCATCATATGGTTTATATGTACAAAATTGACGATTTCCAGAACGATTTTTGAAAAATTTCACTCTAAATCAAATATTTTTTAATAATATCCCGAAAAATCCTGTCTATTCTTAAAAAAAACGTGATTAGGCCACTTTTTATTATCTTACTTTTCAATGAAATAGAATTTTTTTGTTCTCGGGGTATCAAAAGAGGTTTGTGCGTCCTAATTATTAGATCTGAAAACTCCTTCCTATTAAGAGCGATTAACCTCATACACTCCACACGAAGCGATCCAACTTCTTCTCCCTGCCGCCACGGGAATTAAGGACGGTACTGGAAATGCTCTTCCATGCATCCAGATTATTTTCATACACTCGTATTTTTTTTATGGGATTTGCCGCCTGGGGATAAGTTTAAGGCTCCCAATGGAATGTAAACGGGAGAAAATTACACTATTTCCGACTTTCTCGTCGGTTTCAACCATGCTCATTAGGAATAATTTTTAAAAAAGTGTTTTAATAAAAAAATTCTTTTTGAAGGTTTTTCTCTTACATCTCCCAAGAAAACAAGGAATATATGATGAAATTTTCTTCCTGTTATTAACCCGGGGTAGGGGTACTTGGCCTAAGGAAATTCCGATTGTATTATCGCTTTTATTGATATGAGTTTGGCTCCGGAGAAAATCTCATTTTAATCAATATTTTTATAACATTTTTATCGGCTATCTCAACAGGAGGTTGTTGCCAAGCAGCAGGGGGATTTTTCAAAGACCCTCTCTCGTACAAAATAAAAAAGGATGGAAAAAAATATGGCTCGTTTTGGGATAATGGGTTGAGATGATGCCAAGAATACTGAACCTGGAGTTTTAATAAAACCAGTCCAGCCACAACATTTTGATAACAATAATGGTCCTTCCAATCCTCCCAATATTAAAATTCATAAACGAGATTGTTCTTCATTTTTTTAACAATCGTATCCAATGTCCTAATTATAAAAAATTCAATTTACCCAGAATCTTCCCATCGATATCTCTGGCATTTTCCGACGTGAAAAAAATCAGGGTAAAAACAGGGGTTTGCGGGCACGAAATAGAGTGGGATCGATGTTGGATATGGTCAAAAGGGAAAAAACCCCTGTTTTGTAATGCCCTTGGTTGGGTGATTGTGTTTACATCCAAGCCGGTTTAACCGGCCGACGAGCATGCGTAAAATATCACAGCCATTTACATGTTCCCTCGCTGTATTGGTTTTGTCGTCAAATGACTATTGGTCGAGAACTCGATAAATTGCGCTTTTTTGGATGAGATGAGGTCGTAAAATGGTCAAACGCGACGTTATCGTGTCGGAAGATGTGTACTGGGCGCTCGTAAACAGGAAATTTGCCGGCCAGTACCGCTCGATCGATGAGGTTCTCCGACCAGTGCTCGGGATGCAGCCAGGCAAACGACCACGACTGAAAAAATACCTGCAGGAGCAAGAATACATGAAAGAAAAACAGTCAGATGGCGATATTGGGGAGGGGAAGTGCCCCGCTCCAGGATTCAGGCTTGCCACGAGAACACGAAGGGGGGCGATTATTCTATCGCTTTTCCGGTTTATAGGGTTTCTCTCTGAGGCAATCTTTCAGAGGGGGGGTATCATGCCCGCTCCGGTAATCTGTCCGCACTGTCACACCGAGAATGTCCGGCGCCGTGAGAGTGTCGGAAAGGACGACCACGGTAAGGTCCTGTACAAATATCCGAAGGTCAAGCAGTGCCGGCAGTGCGGAGTTCAGATAGCTCGGGACCTGCCAGGCCGTGAGATCCCGCCGGACTATGTGGACGGCTGCCGCCAGGCTCACCTCGAGGTGTCGTGATGGTCAGAAAAAATTATTCTGAGATGACCCCCGAGGAGCGTGAGGAAAAAAGGCAATATCAGCGGGACTGGTACAAAAAGAACGGCCGGAAGAAAGGGGGCAAAAAACCCGCTGCAGCCGCACCGACAGGGGGGGGGGCAGGTGCAACCCGCTAAATTGGAAATCAAGCGCCTGAGCGATGGTGTTGACCCGGGAGAGGCATTCTTTTACATCGCTGACAGCCTGCAGGTGATGAACGGGCACCTGAGACGGATCGCTGATGCGTGTGAAAAGGCCGGGGGGATGTGAGATGCTCTGCCGGCATTGTCATTTTTACAAAAAACTGCATGCGAATCATTCCCGGGGTCACTGTACCGTGAAGTTCCATGCCGGGCAGCCGTCCGTGGTCGAGGGGAACGCGGCCGCATGCCTGGACTGGTTCATGCGGCGCGTAGCCTGGATGTGGGGTGAGGCATGACTTCCAAAGGGTATCGGTTTACGAACCGCCGGGTCCGGGATGAGCTAAGTAGGATCCTGAAGCGTGTCGCACCTGGTGATGTTGTGACAACGGAACGCCTCTGTGAGATCGTGAATATAAAGAACCGGAACCGGGATTTTTCCCGGCGCCGGATCGGGTCTCTCCTCAGGGAGCGCGAGGACCTGCATAGGGTCGGTGATGGTATATGGCAGGTGGTACGATGATTGAGATATTCGAGTGCCCTGAACCCTTCATTCCCCTGGTGAGTGGTGGATCTCTCCAGATGGCCGGGGACTTTCGGTTATTGTGCATCCGGCAGCATTGTTCAAAATTTCCTTGTGAAAAGCTCAAAATGTCCGGACAAACTTGTCCGGCTCCTCAGTCCGGACAGCACAATACTACTACTAGCTACGATCACTTGTCCGGACAGAGAGAGAGAGAGAGAGAGAGAGAAAACCATTGTCCGGACATCAATACCGGACAAAATTGTCCGGACAAAATGATATTGGGGTGGGTTTTTGCTCAATGAAATGTGCTACATCCGCATCTCAACATGGGAAAAAAAATTAATTGAGAGGCATAAATTGAACGTCTCACGGTTATTCCGGAGAGCTCTTGCGGACAAAATCAAGGAAATGACACAGGAATACCCCGACAAGGACGTTTACGCATATGCTGCAGCCTGGAATAAGGTATCCTCAGAGGTCTGTTCGATCCTCACGGAAGCTGATTTTGATGTCCTTCGCAAGTCTGATGAACGCAGGCTGGACCTGCAGCGGATGGTAGCTCCGTATCTTTCACCAAAAAGTCTTGAACATTTTGCAATTTTTCTCCAGGGAGCTAAGCTTTCCGATCATATTTTGGTCTCATTTTTCACATTTAATGAATCGCGCGCTGAAAAAAATGAAGCGGACGTATCCTCAAAACACTCAGCAAAGGCTTAATTTTTGACCCTCTCACTCAAATTTTGACCGTGCACGTCCCGAAATCATGTGAAAAAACCTGAAAATGTAGGAAGAATTTACAGGTTTTTGTCACTTTTTTGTCGTTTTGTTCATCATGTTCATTGAACATTATTGATTTTGTCAAACAGATTAATTTAATATACTTGACTTGACAATGTCAAATATGCCACAGGAACGCGGGGGAACCCCCTCTTTTTTGGGACCGTCAAAAAAGAAAAAACACGTCTGTGAATATTGCGGAAGGGACGATTTTCAAAGCCGTCAAGCCTTGTCATATCATAGGTTAAACACTTGTGAAAATCGTCCGCTTGACATCAAGCCGAAACCTACAGCTCCCTCACAGGCAGCCGCGCAGGATCTCCGGGAGCCGGCTGCCCGGACCCTTGCGGATGTGATGAAACAGGCCGCGTTCCCGGTCTTGGCGCCCCCCCCGGAAGCGGCTGCAGCCGACCCGCCGAAACCGTCCACGTCGACACCTGCAGCAGCTCAGAAGCCCTCACCTGGTGAAATGGTCCCGGACCATGGGGAGCTGAGGGAACAGCAGCGATCGAAGGCTCACCCGGCACTCGTCTTCATCCTGCTGCTGCTGATCGGGATCCTTGCCCTGGTCATCCTTTTCTGGGATGTCATCGAGCGCGAAGGTAAGAAATTCCTGAAACGGTTCGACCCGCCCGCGCAGGAGGTGACTGAAGATGGAGGAGAGCAGCAGCACTGGATCAACTGATGAAATCAGCTTTTTAGACGTCGGCTCGAAAGACGTCCCCCATGTAGAGGACCCGAACACAAAGAAGCTCCAGGCGCAGGTCATCCACAAGATCGAGCGGCAGCAGGTCGAGGAGCAGGTCCGGGAGGATCTCGGGGTCGATAAAACCGCGATCGCGCCCGTCCCCAAAGAGGTCCCCTGGCTCATCTTCAGGTTTGGCGCGAAGACCCTGCAGTGCGAGAAATTTAACCTGGACGACGATGAAGCAGCGGCCCTCGCCAAACACTTCACCGTCCTGTGCGAAGCGCTGAAGATCAAGTCCTGGGTATGGTCCGCGATCATCATCCTCTTGGTCATCATCTCGAAGCTCGCACAATGCAAAGACGCGATCCTGAACTTCTTTAAGAAAAAGGAGACCACAGCATGACGCGACAGGACTGGGAAACGGTGATCATTTTGACAATTTGCGGGGCAATCATGTTTTTCATCCAATTCTGGTACAATGGGGGCTTCGCATGAAAATCAAATCCAACGACTGGCTCTTCATCACCGGCAAGGCGAACAGCGGAAAAACGCACTGGGTCCGCGCCCATGCGAAGGTGGTACCTGCAGGCCGGCTCTACATCCTCGATTTCAACCGGAACGATTACCAGGACATGAAGGCAGCCGCCAACGTCTGGGACTACGAAGGCGGCGGGCAGGAAGAGTGTGAAGACTGCATCAACACAATCTACTCGATCGGCAACTGTTTCTCGGTCTTTGATGAAGCGGACAATTACTTCCGGAACAAGACCCCGAGCACGACGAGGTTCTGTACGACAGCCAGGAACAGGGGGATCGGCTCCATGGTCATCGGCAAGCGCCCCATGGCCGTGCACCCGGACTACCGGACCAGGTTCAATTACCTGGTGCTCTTCCAGAACACCTCACCGGACGACATCGAACAGCTCGAGCGGTGGGCTGCGACCGGAGCGGGCAGCCTGGAGATCCTGCGGACCCTGGAACAGGGACAGCACATCATCGTGGATCTCGATCACGGGGTCATAAGCCCCGTCAAGCGGCTTTAATCCCCTTTTTTGTCACGTTTTTGACGGTTTCTTGACATCTTCTCTTATATGTCAAGTACCAAATACCGCCGGTAATAGGGAGGCTCTCTCTATGTCATTCAAACCAAAAGCTCTCGCTCAGGGTGCGGACCTCACGCACCCCCGGGCTACGCCCGGATGGATTCTGGGGGCAATCGTCGCGGTTGCCCTGATTTTCGCAGTGGTCTTCGTTGTGAAATGGGGTATTGTACAGCTCAAGAGCCGGGTCCCGGCCATGACATCGCTTTCCGGAGCGGTAACCGGCAACCAGGCCGGGATGAGTTCCGCGGGCTGGATCTATTAAGGAGTGATCAGAAATGGCAGCAGCAGCCTTCAAAGGTACGGTCTCATTCCGTGGAATCTCGGGAACGCCCTACGTGGAAGCTCTCAGCTTCTCCGATGTGGCAAACGCATTTGCGACATTTGACTCTTCAGGCCTGTCTTTCATCAGCCTGCCCGAACCCGTGTATCTTGTCGATCTCGCAGAGGTCACCGGCGGGACGGACACCACCAAGACGAATCTCTGGGTGAACAACAAGGACACCGGCATCAAGTGGATCAACACCACGGTCCTGAACACGCTCAACAACAGGATCCCGCTTCCCATCCCGATCGGCAACCCGCAGACGCGGGGCGCCGTGATGGTCCAACTCAAGCAGCTTGCGTAACCCGGCGGTGATCGTATGATCCCGCCAGGATACAAAGAAGTTGAAGAGTCTGACCCCTACACGATAACGGTGCCGGGGGAAAAACAATCCCTTTTTCCAGGGATCGATGAGTTCTGGGTCCTTTCGTACGTGATCCGTGTCCGGAGCATGGGGACCGCCTCATACATCGCACTCGGCTCGATTAAAGCAGAGGAGTACCGGCTCACTGGTATTGGCCAGACATTTTCGTATTCATGCAACCCCGGGGAACTCATCAATCTGTCAAAAAAATGGATTGTGAGCGATACTGCAGACGCCGTCATCGAAGTGATCGTCTCGGCCTACAAGAGGTAAATTATGGGCGGATTTAACGTCGTTAACCCATCAGCATCCATATCAGCAATTTCATGGGATGCAGACCTGAAGGTTCCAGGTGGGAAAAAAATTTGTGGAGCTACTGCAAGTGCCGCCGGGGATACGATCGCAAAAACGGAATCATTTAGAACTCAAGTGGCTGGCACATATATGTGTAACATCTTTGTTACTCGTGCCGGAACCTACCGCGTAAAATTCCACAATTACCGTCCAATTGCAGCAGGAGATACAATCTCTGTGATGAAAAATGAAGTCCCCTTTTGGAATAACGCTGGTGCCGGTATTGAAGGGAACACGATCACAGTTTGCGGGGACGTGGCCGCAGACCTGAATGATATATTCAGTTGCAGAATGACACCCATCACCGGTGATTCTGGGAGGATTTTCACCGTTATCCTCTGTAATGCAGACGGACAGGCGGTCTAAATGACCAATGATGCATGGTTTGATAGCCATTGTCAGGAATCAGATGTTCTTTTGGCATGGCCTGAATGTTACAAAAACCCTGCAGGACAGCAACGGATAGGACGGCAGCGTCTATTAACGATGGGATTGTCCGAAAGTGAAATTGTCGTTAATGACGATGGCACTTTCAAGGCGTCATACAACCCGCCCCCGCCTGAACCTGCACCGGTAATTAATCTGTACATTCCAGGCATCACGCAATATGCCGGTGTTCCGATCCCCGGATTTACCCCCGCTCAGTATGCCCAAATTCAAGCGATGGGGGGTAATGCAGAAACCCTTGCAACGAAAGCCGCAATTGCAGGAGCATCTGCAGATGCGATTATCAAAGCACTTAACCAGGGCACTAACCCGACCGAGACGATTGACAGCACTACAATGACGGACAACAGCACGCAAAAAGGAGGGTTAGCCGCCGTGACACCCGCAGGGATCTCCGTACAGGACCTCATCACCAAAGCCGGGGGCTATGGCATATACCTGCTCGCCGGTGTTGCGGTCCTGTTCCTTGTCCTGGTCTTCATGGCAATGAAAGGAGGTATAAAACATGGCAATCGAGCAATGGCAGATTGATAGCCGGAAAGCGGCGGGATGGTCGGACACGGAGATCCAGGCCTGGCTGTCCTCAGCCCAGAACGGGGGCGTTCAGGTAGGATCTCAATTCTGGATGGACACAAATTACACGGGACCGGAGCCCACCCTGGATGTCAAAAGGGCATTTTCAGATGCTCAATATGCATATGACTATGCCCAGGCACAGATGGCTGCAATTCAGCAGCAGATTACGGCAGGAGTGGCAGCTCCAAAAACGGATTTCACGCCAAATGTCCTGGTCAATGGGAAACTGGTCCCGCTCACCGATGTGGTGAAATTTACCGGCACGGGGGATTACCCGGCAGATCCCATCGTGAAGGTAACGGACAAAACGGCTATTGTTGACACAAATACGGCTATTGTTGACACAAATACAACGGTACAGGACCTCATCACGAAAGCCGGGGGCTATGGCATGTACCTGCTCGCCGGTGTTGCGGTCCTGTTCATTGTCCTGGTCTTCGTGGCTTTGCCACGAGGATCCCGCCGCGGGGTGAGGGCATGAAGCTCGGAGCTGAGGGCCTGATCGTGGCGATCGTGGCGATCGTGGTCTTCATCATCGCCCTGCTGTATTTCGGTAAGGATTTCCTGCAAAAAATGGCTCTATCCCTGATGCCAAACAAGGATGCACCCGCTGACAAGCAGACCGGGACCACGGCCGCGGGGGATCCCATCGTTGGGTCTGACGTCAAGTATGTGAACCCGATCATCTGTGCATTATCAGGGAAATTCTGCGATCCGAATGATGGCACCAACAAGAGCACTGACGGGTATATCTACATCAACAAGCCTGGACAAATCACCCAGGTCCTCTGCGACCAACCCGCCGATGCCGTCGCGGAAGCTCAGCGCCTGGTGAACAAATTGAACTCCGGGCAGGATTTCACCAACGCAGAGATCGCATGGGCTCAGAAGTGCGAGCCTACGCTCTACTCGATGATCAAGGACCACGGGAGCGGGGCATAGTGTACGAAGAGCTCATTGTCGGGCTGGTCCTGCTGGATGTAGGGGCGACTCTCGCTGGCAACTGGAGGGTCTGGCAGAAAATTGCAGATCTTGATCGCAGGCTCATCATCCTGGAGACAAAGATCGCATGTGGTGCTGGAGTTCCCGAATGATGGAGGACCCCGCCACCCCAACCTTTTTGGGACTGACGGCGGTCGAGTGGCATGCTGTAGGCTATGGTCTTCTGGAAGGCCTCAAATTCTGGAAGCGGAAGCCGGTAGCATATGCTGACATTGACACCCTGCCCCTTTCTCCAGAATGGAAGGCGGACCTGAAGGCAAAGTATCACTATTACTGGATCGCCTTCGACCTGCCGGAAGACATTGCCCTGGTTGCCCTGGCATTGTATTTTATGATCACGAACCGGGCTCTGGCCTTGAGCCTGGCCGGAAAATTCTTTGGAATCCCTCTATGACATCTGCACGAAACCTTGAGATCAGGCGTGAGCTCCAGAAGCTTGACGCTGAAAACTGGAAAGCATGGCTGGACTACCGCAATGGCTTCATTCACCCTCAGCAAGCCGTCGCAATCTGGGAACGGAACAATCCCAAAAAAGCAGTGCTCATCGATGAGCTGGCGGGGCTTACAAACCAGGGCAACGATCCGCTGGCCTGATTGCACCGTCCCTTTTTCCTTTTTGTATATAGCAACTGGCGGTATATCACCGTCGGTGTAATTTCGCTGCGAAATCTGTCGCAGAATAATCGTTGCACGACAAAAAACGAAATCGCCCGATTTTGCGGTATTTTTTGAGTCCGTGGCAGATCATTTGTTTTTCAAAAAACCATTTCCACTGGAACGGGGCAAAGAATTGATAAAGCTGAGAAATAAATTTAAAAAAGTGGTATTTCCTGTGGAGCGATCGCCATGGTAAGGATCAATCTGAATGAATATGTGAAATTTGTACCTACAGAAGCCGGGAAAAAAGTCC
This sequence comes from Methanoregula sp., assembly GCA_026625165.1. Lineage (NCBI taxonomy): Archaea > Methanobacteriati > Methanobacteriota > Methanomicrobia > Methanomicrobiales > Methanoregulaceae > Methanoregula > Methanoregula sp. The sequence goes on from CP112999.1 coordinate 596,321, forward strand.
TCCAGATGAATCCTTACTATACCGGATTGGAACCCGAAAACCCCTGTCTTAACGAATATAGAATACCGCTCTGGATCTTCTGTAATTGTTTTGGTCCGTACATGGAAAATGGCGGCAATCTTATCAAAGAAAATACCTTGGTTATAGGCGATGGAAACGAACACGTGTGACCGCTGCGGTCTGTGCTGCAAGTATGTGATAATTCCCCTGGACAAACGCGATCGCTCCTGGAGGGTGAAGGTTAACCTCGAGTGGATGGCAGCCAGGGGAATCCGGATTATCAAGGGCAACCTGGTGATCCCGAGTATATGCCCGCACCTGCAGGTGAATCCCTGCCCGTACTGTGGTGAGGATTATTGTCAAGAAGGACCGGATTGGTGTGACATCTATGCAACCCGCCCGGCCATGTGCCGGATGAGCGGGTGCCGGAAGGACCTGCTGGAGGATCTCGAGCCGGCCGCTGCAGCAGCCAGGTGATTTTGTGGACCCTGCAGATCTGACCCGTGATGAGCTGCTGGTCCTGCTGTATGTTGGTGCGTGTGATCGCCCGGTCCCTTCCCGAGTTCACTTGAATGTGGGGGTCTTCATGCTGAAAAAGTGTCTCGAGCCGGAAAGTGACCCTGCAGCTACTTTGTAGTCACTTTTTCATTTTTTCAGACGAAACCTTTTGAAATTGGCACATTGCGGGCACGATCTGAGGGGTGGGGTATACCTCAGCATCCCCCTTTTTTGGGAATTGGCGGTTTTTCAAACTGAGAAAGTTTATCATGTCCGGTGACCCAAAGAAAAAACATCGGACAAGCCCACCACGCAGCCCCCGGGGTTGATCTCCCGGAGTCTTTTTAGTGCCGTGGCCTTGAGCGTGATGCAGCGGTTCGGTGCAATCCATGGAGCGCAGAGTAGCTGTTCAGCAGGCAAAAATCGATTTGTCGCTAAATGACTATTCTGCGCAAACCTTTAATCAAAAGAGATAATAAAGAATAAACCATGGAAAGCGGTTATTTTTCGGAGTGGCTCAAGAGCTACCGGGATTACCTCCGGATGCGCAATTACTCCGACCGCACACTTGACAGTTACGAACAGGTGATCAAGCATTTCGCGTTTTATGTCTGGTTGCGCCGGCATACTGAAGTGACCAAACTTGTCTTTTACTGGAAAGACCTCCAGAAGGCCCGTCTTGATACCGGTGTCGATGTAAACCCGGTGATGATCACTGATTTTCTTTCATTCTTATCATCGATGCGCACCTACAAACCCAAGACTTTTCACCGTGTTATCTCCACGTTAAGTTCGTTTTACCGTTTTTTATATACGCAGGGTGCTGTTGTGGCAAACCCGATGATCGGGATCGAACGCCCGAGGATAAAACAGCAGGAGGTCAAGTATCTCAAGCACAGCCAGGTGCTACGGCTCATCGACTCCATCCCTGATGAACGGGACAAGCTGATCATACGGACGATTTATGCCACCGGTGTCCGGGTCTCAGAGCTTTGCAACATCAACATCGAGGATATTGACTTTGAGGAGCACACTATCAGGATACGGGGCAAGGGTGACAAGCTCCGTATCGTGTTTGTCGATGATGAGACCCTTGAAGCGATAAAAAATTTTTCCGGTACCCAGATTACCGGCCCCCTCTTTGCAGGGCAGCAGGGCAAAAATATCTCCCCTCGTGCCATCCAGCATATCTTCCGGCACTATGCACCGGTAGGTATCACCCCCCACAAGATCCGGCATAGTTATGCAAGCGAACTGTACAGGCGTTCAAAGAACCTGCGGGTTGTGCAGGAAAACCTCGGCCACACCTCCATCAAAACCACCGAGATATATCTCCACACCGATATCGACGAGCGCCGGCAGGTATACCAGCAGTTCTTCCCGCTCTCCGGCAACAATGAAAAGCCACCGAACATCTGAAATTCTTTTTTATAAACCATATAATGCTATATGAAAACTGGCTGTTTTTTTAATACACTTTTATCGGTAAAAAAACCGGGGCGATGAATATATTTTCTTTTCCGGGAATATGAAGTCCCCCATCGCTTAAATATCGAATCACGCAAATAGTATTGGCACAGCACACCCCCGTAGTGTAGCGGTCAATCATGCAGGACTTTGGATCCGGCGACACCAGTTCGAATCTGGTCGGGGGTATCGTTAACTTTTTCGCAGAACTTTAATAGCAGCGGGTATGAGAAGAGTGCATGCAGGAACGTGTCAGGTTCCGGCTCCGGATCTATATTACCGTGCTTGCCGCAGTCGTCATCTGTGGAACGATCGGCCTGACAGCCGCTGAAGATCTTCACCCGTTTGATGCCTTCTATTTCGTGATTGTGACGATTGCAACGGTAGGGTTTGGCGACATCTCGCCTCAGACTGTACCGGGTAAAATCATCACTCTCGCTGTCATTATTACCGGTGTCGGGTGTTTTGTTGCTCTTGCCGCCAATGTCTTTGAATTTTATATGTCCGAGCGCGAACGCACCGAGCGCCTGCGCAAGATAAACATGCTGGTCGGGGTCTTTTACTCCGAGATCGGGACCGACCTGCTCCGGCGGTTCTCTGCTGCCGATCCCGACCTTGGCGTCATAAAAAACATGCTGGTGGTCTCAACTAACTGGTCAGAAACCGATTTTGTAAACGCCGTATCCACCCTGTCCGGCCACAATGTCAGGCTCGACAGCAGGAACCTCGATCTGCCGGCACTCAACCGGTTCTTATCATCAAACAAGCCGCTCATGGTTGCTATGCTTGAAAACCCATACTTGATCGAACACGATGCTTTTACCGAACTGATGCAGGCGCTTTTCCACCTTACCGAGGAGCTGCGTATCCGTGAACGGCTCATTGAGCTCCCCAAAGCCGATTATGATCACCTTTCAGGCGACGGCAACAGGGTCTACGAACTGCTGATCCGGGAATGGCTGATGTATATGAAGCACTTAAAGACCAACTATCCGTACCTCTTTTCGCTCGCGATGCGTACCAACCCGTTCGATGCGAACGCATCGGTGATCGTCCGGTGAGAAAATTTTAGTGCGAAATGGCAGCAACCAAAAGACCGGTTGTCAGCGGTATCAGAAGTTAGATGCCGCAAAAATTCAGGTACAAATCTCTCTGGATAAACCATAAGTCCATTTTTCACGTTTTAGTTTTGTTCCCGGAATAAATCAGCTTAGTATTCTTGTCCTGAATGAGCTGCCCTGGTGGTGAGCTGTTTTGGCAAGATTGTGTGCATGCACGGTTTTTAAGATCTTGTTGACGACTTTGAGTTGTTCCCGTGTCGGGGGATACTCGGTGTCAGAAACAACAGATTCAACCTGCCTGATAACATCTCCAATATTGGTCATTGGTCAGTTCCCTCCTGAATGGATTTGGAACCTTCGGATCGTCCGGTGATCATGCGCCGCTTCCTGTAATCTGCATCGCAAAAATCCGATGGCTCCTTTTTCTGAATAGTTCTTCATATGATAGTGTGGTTGAAGGAAGCACCATATATAATGCCAAAATCATCACGGTTAATTACAATAACCCTGCAGGGGATTCATTGAACCTGAAGGTTAATCCACAAAAAAAGCCGCGTGGGCTTCCACGCACTGCAGGAAGATCACCCGGTACGGAAATTCAGAATAATTATTTTTTAAAAAAAATTTTTGCATTACAGATGCCCCGAATTATTTCCTACAAAGGCAATCCTATCTCCATTGCAGCAGCCACGACAAACATCATAACACCGAACGCGGCGAGCGGGACCGTGTAGTTCTTAACAACCGTAGCAACATCGTCCCCCGTCGCCCGCTGGACGAGCCAGAAGTACGGGTCGGTGACGTACGACACAATGCATGCGCCGCCACTGATGAGCAGGATGAGCGGGATCGGATGGATGGACGTGGCAATGCCGGTTCCTGCAATGATCTCGCCGGTGATTACCGCAGTCACGACCCGGGAACCCTGGGCTGTCTGGACCAGTGCCGCGAGCAGGAATGGCACGGCAAGCAGCGGGAGGCACGGGATAAGCAGGGAGTACGCCTCCGTTCCCATTGCACTTGCACCGATCACCGCACCGAGTGCTCCCGCCCCGCAGAGGTCAAAGATGATCACGCCCGCGTGTTTTGCGCCAGCGGAAAAAGCGCTTGTCCGGATTGTCGCTGGCGCGAGCGTGAGCGCGGCAATCAGCCCAGCGAACATGACGATCTGGATCAGGATAGATGGCGAGAGCCGGAAGAGCGCGGTGCAGCCTACCATCACAATTCCCATCACGATGAATGGGCACCATGCCTTAAAACGGGACTTTTCCTTTGATACAGGCTGCACTGCCGGTGCAGGCAGTTCACCGGATCCGGATTCTCCAAACCGGTGTCGCATCAGCAGGACAGCTGCGGCAAGCAAAAAAAGCGAGACCGGGATCATGTACAGATCGAAGACAACCGGGGAGATTGCAGCATCGGGAAGTGCTGCAAAGAGCGCGATGATGACCGGCGTCGGGTAGATCAGCGCAAACGATATCAGGCTTCCGAGCGCCGCGGTGTAGAGCAGCCCTTTCCGGTGATTCTTGGAATTTCCCATCCCGTTGATTATGGGCTGCAGGATAACAAATGCCGTGATGCAGCACATCAGCGGGATCGCAAGGATATACCCGGCAAACCCGGAGAGGGCAAACGGCTTTTCTGTAATCGACCTCAGGTCAGAAACGACCTGTTCGATCTGGTGCTGCTCCTGCATCAGCTTTGCGATGACAGCACCTGCGAGGATCACCAGCCCTAACAGTGCAAATATCCTGCCCATACCGTCGATCGCCTGCGAAACAAGGTCATTAAGCGGCATCCCGGATGCAATCCCGAAGAAGAGCGCCCCTGCAAAAAGGATGAGGAACGGCGGAGTACGGTACCTGATTGCAATGACCGAGATGAGGGCGATGGTCAAAAGAAAGATCAGGATGGAGTACATTGCACCTGCTGATCGTGGCACTCCAATACATATAGAAGATTCTCAAAATCCTTCGATGAAAACATGCCATGTCCGGAACAGGCATATACTGGCGCCGTCCTTGTAAGCCTGCGCACCTGCTTTTTTGAAAGCCGGATGCGTTCATGGGTCATCTCGCTGCCTGCCCCGATCGCATCCATCACAAACGAAGCGGTGGCGATATTGAATGCCGCATTCACATCGGCATGCACAACAAACCCGCAGTGCGGGCACTCGAACCGTTTCCGGTACCGCCGGCCGAACCCGCCGCACCTGCTGCACCGTTTGGAGGTGTATGCAGGATTTACATAGATGACGGGGATGCCGGCTTTTTTTGCCTTGCGTTCGACCTGCCGCTGGAGGTGGAAGAACGAGGCATTGTCAAACGAGAATTCAAAATAGTTCGTTGATTCTTTCGTAGGGTCGTGCCGGGGGCTGAAGAGTTTCTCGAATTTGATGCCGGAACCGACCGATTCCGCAAACGAAACGATCTGCCTGCTGATGGTGTGGATCACACCCTTGATGATGCTCCGCTCGCGGCTTTTGAGCTTCTTTAGTTTCCAGAACTTTCCCGATTTTATGAGTTTTGTACAGTTGTTCAGGCAATGGCTGTGAATATATGGTGCATTCTTTCCCAGTTTCATGACCTTCCCGCTCAACGGGTCGGCGGCCACCGCCACATGCCCGGTGGTGTTTAAGTCAACACCGATCCAGCGGGTCCCGGATATCATGGCTGAATGAAATTCGATCACCTTTCCTTTCACGATCGTTCATCCGCTGTACAATAATGCCCTATATTCCGGTAATTCTGTTATTGCTCCCTCCTGTACCTTACAATGAGTAATCAAACGGTTTCCCATAAATACTTTGTTTAAAGAAAAGATTTCTTCGCTTTTTTTTAAAAAAGGAGAGTGCAGCGCTAGACAATTACAATATATGCCACAAGCGAGAGCAGGAATGCCAAAAGGAGCATCGCAAGGGAGAGAGGGGCGACATAGATCAGCATTGCGTTCACCGTGCTTGCGAGCTGTGAGATCCGGTTTGACCCGAAAACGACAATACGGTCGCAGTGCGCCGTACCTGCCGCCACTTCCGCGGGTGCACGGTCAGCAAGGGCAGCACTGACCGCCTGCATGACAAACGGCAGGAACTCCGCAGGTGGCACATGCATTCCCACCGGGTTCTTCCCGGTAATCGTGTTAACTACATGCGAATCGGTAGTCATGATCTCGGCGGCATCCACTCTGGTGAGGACTGCTTCGAGCAGCACCTCCCGCACGCCCTGCGCCATGTTATTGCCATCGATGAGGACATATGCGGTTGTCTGCCCTGCCACATCGATGACAAGCACCTGGATGCCGAGATCCCCAAATCCCTGCTCGCGGGAGAATGGCACGGTCTGGTGGGCGACCCCTATCGCAAACGGCCGGAGCTGTTCGGAAAGACATAACTCCATCGCCGCGTGAGCTGCCTTCATATACTCAGTTGCGGTGAGTGTTGCTGCAAGCACCGGTGACGAGAGGTCGGTCATACAGTTATGCGCATCGACAAACGCAACGTGGGGATACCAGCGGTGCCCTTCTGCCATAATTGCCATGCCGATCGCATAGTCGAGGTCTTCGGTCCGCCGGGGAGAACGCGTGGAGACCAGCAGTATTGCATCCCCAAACCGCTGGACGAGCAGCTGTACCGAACCCGTAGAGATCCTGAAAGAGCGGGTTGCAGTACCGTCGTACTGGAGGTTGCGCTGTGAATCCCTGAGCGCTGCAATCACCTTTAAAATCTCGCTCTCAGAGACGAGGTTGAAATCATGCGTGGCGCATCCATGCGGTACAAGGGTTTCCTCCTCAAAATTATCGTGCAGGATCCGGGGCAGGTTGCCGCCACCGATCTCACCCATGGGGCCGGGGTGCAGATTCGGGACGGTAAAGATGACGCCTTTTCCGTTGCGAAGTTTAAAAAACAGGCTCTCCTGCGGGACAAATATCTCCTCTCCAATCTCGCGGAAGAAGTCCTCCATACCCTTTGACCCGTCTGTAGTATGGGCGATGAATGCGTTGATGAACGCAAGCCCCCGGATCCGGAATGCCCGTTGCAGGGGGCGTTCGATCAGCCAGATCAGGATCGCAAATCCAAGTCCAAAGACGCAGTGGAGCACGAGCGCAAAAATGACAAACCCGCCTGCCGGCGGGAAGAGGAACATGCCGGCAAGGATACCGGTGCCGCTCTGGATGAACGCTGGAAAGAGCATCCGCGGGATCCGGTAGTCGGCGATCGCGACCAGCACAAATAGCCGGAGCCCGAAAACGAACCCAAGCGAGATCGCGTAGAAAAGGAAAACGGGCTCAACCTTGGATATGAATGCGGCAAGCGTGATGATGACCGCAAATACGGTGCAGCTGAGTGCGAGCAGTGCAGACCGGTTCCAGGTCATCGCCTTGCCACTATGCTCGATGAGAGGTTTTGTTACAAGGAACGCAACAAGCGCCGGGAGGGTGAACGCGATGGTCCCAGAGAACGGGATGTTTGAGACCGGCAGGATCACCCATGCACGCACTCCTACGCCATCGATGAGGAGGCCGAGCAGTGCGATAATAACAAGGGAACGTTTCCACGACGGGGCGGTGAACAGGAACCGGGTCAGCTGCCCGAGCTTGACATCACTGCCGATCGCCATCAGGCAAAGCCCCCGAGCAGGAGTTCGCTGCGGCCGCCAGAGGTACGGATTTCCGAGGTTGCCCAGGTGACGGGACGGCCATAGAAAGGTGCATTGAGGGTTAGGCTCTCATATTCCCCGCCCTCTCCGGCAAGGTTGATCCGGTGGCGTGACGCGACTGTTTTGAGCCGTGCAATCAGCCGCTTATCGATATGGGCGCCAAGAAAACTTTCGTCCAGCCCTTCTGCGGCAGTCACGACAATCATCGAATCCATCCGCGATGCGACTTCCTCCAGCAGCAATCCGGTGTCCATCTGCCAGAGCGGGGCAAACACTTCGAGGGATAACTCCTTTGCAATTGAAGTCACCCGCTCATTCTGGTACACGGATGCAACGGCACCGACCACAATCCCTTCGACTGGCAGGCAGGAAAGCCCCTGCAGGAGGTCAGCGAGTTCCTCCTCTTTCCTGCCATGGGTACGGATGTCAACGTACTTCATCCCTGCCACACGTGCGATTACCTGAACTGCATCAAGGTTTGCCGAGTGAAACATGTAGGAATCAGGATTGTCCGGCCTGACCGTTACGAGGAATTCAATATCCTTGTTACTGTCAATCGCCTTCTGGCATGCGAGAATCGAATCCTTGCCTCCGGAAGTGAGTGCTGCCCAGCTCATCCAGATCTCCGCCCGCGTGGTTCTCCAAGACTCCCGAAATGCTGCCGGTACCGCCCCAGCATCGACGCCCAGCCCGGAAGATGGGTCTGGCAGCCGGGGTGCTCGACAACAAACGATGCGGTAACTGTGCCGATCCTGCAGCAGTCAGGCAGAGCATAACCCCTCGCGTACGCGCTGAGAAATCCGGCACGGTAGGAGTCTCCCGCTCCGGTCGGGTCGGCAAGCTGTACCGGTACGACCGGAATAAACGTTTCGTGTCCGTCTTCGTACAGCATGCTCCCGTTCCCGCTCATGGTAAAGACTGCAGTGCTGACCTGCGCAATTAGTGCGTCGCGGCTAATCCCCAGTGTCCTGCACATGTGGCCAACCTCATGCTGGTTTGCAAACAGGATGTCGGTGTTATCAATGATCGAGCCAAGCTGCTCTTTTGTGTACCAGAACACGTCCTGCCCCGGGTCAAAGGACACAAATTCGCTTTTTCCCGCGACCCGGCAGTTGAAGTCCGGATCGGCGGTTGCCATATGGACAAACGGCAGTGCCGGGGCATCTGCAGTGGCAAATGCCTTCGATGCACCCCATTCAAAAAATGTCATCTGGGCGCCGGTATTGTCCGTGAACATGAACGCGGTTGGCGTGTGGGTGTCAGGGACAACAAAGAACTGCTGGCGTACCCCGACATGGTTCAGCCACCGATCGTAGTCAGTACCTGCGAAATCGTCACCAACGCAGGAAACCAGTGTGCAGGGTTCCCCCAGCTTCGCAATTCCTGAGGCAATGTTAGCCGCACCGCCACCAAAAAAGATCCTGCGGTCGGTGATATGCGTGGACGTGTTCGGATCCGGCAGATGGTGCACGGTGGATATATGGTCAATTGCCGTGTGCCCGATGACATGGATCATAGTTCCCGCACGTCCACGAGTTTGAGAGGGACATCCCGCAGCGCCTTTCCCACGACAGATTTTGCGATCTTTTCCGCATGGTCCTTTGACTCTGCACGGAACACTTTCATTTCGAGGGAGAGCCCGACGAGCCCCGTGTCAGCAACGACAATTGCGCTGGAGAGTTCTCCCTCGCAGTGCGGGCAGGAGAGCATCCCCGCCTCGACTTCCACGAACTTTGCTGTAGGGTTGAGCCGTTTGCCCGCTTCGCTGATCGCGATCCCGATTGCATCGTCAAGCGAATTTGCATCCCGAATAATCCACGCTGATTCAAGTGTTACCAGATAATCCGGCATTGTCCTCTCTCCTGACCCTTACCATGCATCCCGGTGGACGTGCTCCGCGACCGGCATCCGTTCCGTCAGGGTGACCGGAACCTGTCCCCTGCCGAGAGCAAGGAGCACAACAGGCCTCGCGTGCTGGGGGAGCCCGAGAATCGCCCTGACTGATTCTTCATCAAACGCTCCCGTCCAGCACGAGTGGAGCTGCCGAGCATGTGCGGCCAGCATCATGTACGTGCATGCGATGGTCGCGTCCTGTACCGCGTACAGGATGCCTCGTTCCCCGTACCTTGACATCGACCGCACATAGTTTGCGCAGACAACGAGGACGGCTGCCGCCTGCCGGATGTGCTCCTGTTCGAAGCTTGCGTCTTTAAGTCCCAGTCTCGCATCCTCATCGGTGACTACCACAACGTCCCATGCCTCAAGGTTTCCGGCGGATGGTGCAGTGGATGCGCAGTCAAGGATGAAAGCGATATCGTCATCTGTAATACTATCGGGGGAATATTCCCGCACCGATGACCTGCTGGTCAGAAACCCCTGGAATTCAGAGGAGTCCATGTTCCGACAGGACCTGCCATGCCTGTTGCGCAGATGTTGTTGAAGCACTGATTGCCGCAGCGATCTTTAACGACGCCTGTTCGGGCTGGTTGCTCTCCACTAAAGAGATCGCCTCATTAAGTGCGTTTATTGACCGCTGGAAATCCTGCTGGCTGGTGCTGTTGTACGCGAACTGTAGTTCGGAACGGACCGCTTCCATTACCATTAGCAGCATCCGCCGCCCGCCCGTACGCTCCGGTTCCGGGAACCCGGGCAAAGAGTTTGCAAGATGGGAAATTACAATCAGTTCTGACTTTGCCCGTTCGCCGAACTGGTAACTTTTTACTGCTGTCGGGAGATCCATATTCACCATAGATACTCACCATAATAGAATGTTTTCATGACAAAAATTTTTCCTGTTTATATGAAAAAGGGGATTATTGAACTTTGGGAGCCTTTGTCACCGGCCCCTCTCTTGAACGAATCCTTCTTTTGGGTGACGGTGCGGTGAATTACCGTGCTGACTTGGCCTTTGCGCCCAGCGCCGAGACCTTAGCGCGCTTCATCCGGCGCCGTATCAGGGGGTTGCCGGTCCTTTCAGGAGCACCGCGGTCTCCGCCACGGCTCCCTCCCCGGCTGCCGCCACTGCGCCTGCCGCCACTGCGCCTGCCGCCACGTCCGCCGAACTGCTGTTCGGCTGCATCGTCAATATTCTTGACTGTTGCTCCCTGCTTGAACCGCTGGTTCGGCCCGGGGGTCTTGAGTTCCGACTCTTTTTTCGGCACGAGCCGGATCTGACCTTTGACCCCTTTTACCTGTGCCCAGATGGTTGTCCCTGTCTTACCCATAATTAAACTCCTTATCTAATTCTGCTGTGCAATTGATAAAGGTTAGGGCACTGTGTTCGGAGCTGTGGAGAGTGAAATGAAAGAAAGGCAGCATCGGGATTTTTTTCACGGGTGCAGCCCGATGCGGTATGTCCCGGCATTATGACGTAATGCCGCACCCGGATCGCGTGTGCTTCCTGTGTGGCTGTTCCGGGTTCGTTCATCTCATCTCTGGTTCCATTCCTCATCATTCCTGTCCTGCCTTTTTATCTCCCGCTCGCGGAGTTCGGTCCTGCGGATCTTTCCTGAGATTGTCTTTGGGAGGGCACTGGTGAATTCGATTGCACGTGGGTACTTATACGGAGCAGTCTCCCGTTTGACATGCTCCTGCAGATCGGTCGCGAGCGATTTGGACGGCTCATAACCGGGTTTGAGTACAACATACGCCTTGACAATCATTCCCCGTATGGGATCCGGTGACCCTACAACTGCTGCTTCCGCCACTGACGGGTGCTCTAACAGGGCACTCTCAACTTCAAATGGCCCGATGCGGTACCCTGACGCCTTGATGACGTCATCGTCCCTGCCGATGAACCAGAAGTTGCCCTCCCTGTCCATAGCCGCCTTGTCATCTGTATAATACCAGCCCTTTACAAAGGACTTCCTGTTTGCCGGTCCGTTGTTAATATATCCGGTAAACAGCCCGACCGGCCGGGGATCAAGCGAGACCGCAATCCTGCCTTCGCGGTCAATGCCCACAAGGTTCCCATGCTTGTCATGGAGCTCGATGTGCCAGCCAGGGGCCGGCCTTCCCATGGAGCCCGGTGGGCATTCCCGTCCCGGTAACGCCCCGATGCAGAGCACAGTCTCGGTCTGGCCGTACCCCTCATAGATTGTGTGGCCGGTCTTTTCTTTCCAGATCCGGATCACCTCGGGGTTCAACGGCTCGCCGGCGCTCACGCAGTGACGGAGCTTTGAGAGGTCATACCTGGACAGGTCGAGGAGGATTAGCATCCGGTAGATCGTGGGCGGACAGCAGAACGTGGTAATCGCGTACTTCTCAATGAGCGGGGGTATCTCTGCTGGATCAAATTTGCCCCGGATATCATAGACAAAGACTGCTGCTCCCGCAATCCACTGTCCGAAGAGGTTTCCCCACGCGCTCTTGGCCCACCCGGTATCGGAGATTGTGAAGTGGAGGTCTGATGGTTTTAAGTCCTGCCAGAGCTGTGCTGTCACGATATGGCCGAGCGGATAACTGTGGTCGTGGAGCACCATTTTGGGGTTGCCGGTGGTTCCGGAGGTGAAGAAGATCACGAGCGGATCCGAAGATTTTGTCATCATTCGGGAGGGCAAATTATCTTCGGCTGGCATTGGTGATGGAAGGGACGCGAGTTCCCCCGGATAACTGATCCAGCCCGGCAGCTCCCCGTCAACTACCATTAACCCGACCTTACCGGACCCCCCTAGCTCAGATTCCTGCACCTTGGGTGCATTCTCAAGGTCAGTAATAACAAGAGAAAACATGCCTGCGCAGAGCCGGTAGGCGATGTCATGGGACGTCAGCATCGTGGGGGCAGGGGTGTAGACAGCCCCAATCTTGGTCAGGGCGACGATAAGTACCCACCAGTCCGTGACTCGCGGGAGCATGATAAATACCCTGTCGCCTTTTTTAATCCCGCTACGGTGCAGGACCCGTGCCGCCATGTCGGATTCATTCTTCAGGTCCCTGAACGTATACCGCTTTTCCTCTCCCTGCCCATTGACCCAGAGGAGGGCGGTTTTCTTTGGTGCCCGCTCCGCCCATGCATCGATTACATCGTAACCGAAGTTGTAGTACTCAGGTACAGTTATGGAAAATCTGCTGTACCGGTCCTCATGATACGGATTGTTTTCCGGAGGGGTGGCAGGCATATATTCCCGTATTGTTGTCTGGATATACTTGAATGTTACAATTGGTTTTGGGTAAGTGCTGAACTATAACAGGTTCAGGATTTGGATATCATACCTAGAATTTATTTTATCTTTATCCATAAAAATAGATTAACAGGTATCTGTTCTGAAAAGATCGATAACCCGGACACTTTTACTTCCCCTTTTTGGCAAGCTCCTGCTCGATCTCCTTTTTTAAAATCTCCGAAACAACCTTCCCGTCCACCGAACCCCGGACCTCCGCCATCACGATTCCCATCAACGGCCCGAGCGCTGCTTTCTGTTTTGCCCGTATAAAGTCCGATTTATCCGCGATGATCTTCTTGATAATGGACTGGAGTTCGTCTCGGGAGATTGCGGGAACGAGTCTATCGAGAGCATCCTTAACACTGCTCCCCGAAGCTACGGAACGGAGCAGATCAGGAATAGCTTCTTTTGCAGCCTTGCCCTGCTGAACCGCATGCCAGATCGCAAGATATGCGTCATCTGGCACATTCCGCATCTCAACACCCTCACGGCGAAGTTCCGTAGATGTGGACAGGAGGGAGAATGCCGCGAGTTTTGGCATTATCCCTTCCTTTATTGCACGTTCGAACAGGGGCAGTCTCTCCGATGAGGCCAGCTGTGCAGCATAGTTTCTGTCTATGCCGAATTCACGTGCATAGCGCTCGGTCTTTGCGGCAAGCAGTTCCGGCACCGCAACCGCAGCCCACCGCTTTTCATCGATAATCACCGGCAGCACATCGGTCTCTGGATACATGCGGGCGGCACCTGGGAGCGGGCGCATGTACGCGGTGCTCCCGGACTCAAGCATCTTCCGCGTCTCCTCTGGTACTGGTTGATCTAATATTGCCATCTTTGCCCGCAGGAGTACCTGCCGTGCGGCACAGCCTGCCTGTTTCTCGTTTGCACCTGCAACAATCACGACACAGTCATGGTCGCCTGCGTTCAACTGCTGCCTGAGGGCTGTTACTTCGTCTGCAGTGATCCCGTATGCCGGCAGTTCATCAGTGTGGAAGATCCCGCCGACCCCACATACCTTCGCGTAATCAGAGATCTCGGAGCCGAGCCGGCGGTCAGGCTGGATCTCTCTCCTGACCAGCCCGGCAAACCCGGGAAGGATAATCGCATCGATCCGCTTCGCTTTTTTGAGGATAGCGGATTTTGTCTCCTTAAAGAGTGCCGTGATATCGGTCACCCTGCTCTCATCAACTGCCGCCCCCCGCTTCTTCAGCTCATTGCGGATGGAAATCAGGTTCTGCTGCCGCTGCACCTCGCGACGGACCGCTTCTGCGATGAGGTCGAGCTCCTGCACGCCCTTGATCTCGACCCTGGCGCCACCGTCAATTGAGATGTTCACGTCCTGCCGGATCGTCCCTATCCCGCGCTTCACCTTTCCTGTGGAGCGCAGAACCATGCCGATGTGCTCTGCGACCTGCTGGACCTCCTCTGGCGTGTGCATGCAGGGAGAGGTCGTGATCTCGATGAGCGGGATCCCGAGCCGGTCAAGCGAAAAGCAGTCATTTTTTACCCGCTGTGCTGCCTCCTCCTCAAGGCAGACGGTCTCAATCCGTCCGCCGCCCGGGAGGTCGCCGTTCGTTGCAACAAGGGCAGTGCGCTGGAACCCGCTCGTATTCGAACCGTCGATAACGAGCTTGCGCATCGTGTGAACCTGTGGGATGGGCGTCATGGAGAACATCTTAGCGATTGTTAGGCAGACCGTGAGCGCCTCGTCGTTGAGAGGCGCCGGGGGCTCCTCGTCGTTCTCCACGAGGCATGTGGTATCGTAGGTATAATACGTGTATTTCCGGTCCCTTTTCATCTCCTCCTGCGCCGCCCGGTCGATCTCGCCCATCTCGCTCTCAGTTGCCCTGAGGAACCTGAAGAATTCTCCGGAATGCTCAGCAGTGTCGCGGAGCAGCGTTGGGCAATGGCAGAAGAGCTTCTCCTGCGTGTTCAGCTGCTGGTGGATCTCGATACCTGCGATAAGCCCGGTCTTCTCAGAGCCCATGGAGGCTCCTCCTGTTGCATTCACCGGCACGGTCAGCCTGCATCAGCGCAGATACTTTCTTTCGGCCGGGCTCCTGTCCAAGCACCCACATCAGCTTTGTGAGAGCCACTTCCGGGAGCATGTCGCCGCCTTCAATCACTCCAATGTTCAACAGGTCGCGGCCGGTATCATAGACCCGGTCGCAGACCCTGCCATTCAGACACTGTGAGGTCATCACAACCACCGTCCCGTCATCGATGAGCGAGCGCAGGGACGGGATGAGGTCCGTGCTGGTGTGCCCGAGCCCGGTACCGGCGATCACAAGGCCACGGTACCCGGAAAATGCATCGAGAATCCCAGGTGACATGCCCGGGTAGAACTGGACAAGCCCGCACTGCTCCTCCAGTTTTTCATGGAGCGCGAGCGTGTGTGCCCCGCGCCGCACCGCCTCGGGAGCAAGGATAACCCTGCGCGAGGGGTAGTCCACAAAACCGATTGGCGGGATGCCGATGCTCCTGAACGCATCCCTGCGAGACGTATGCATCTTGCGCACCCGGGTGCCGCGGTGGATCGCGCACCGGTCATCGCTCATGGTTGCATGCATCACCACCGCCACTTCGCCAAGATCGCTTGTTGCCGCGCTGGCTGCGCAGACCGCGTTCATCGCGTTGTCGCTTGACGGCCGGTCGGCAGACCGCTGCGATCCGACAAAGATGACCGGTACCGGGGTCTCAAGCATGAAGCTGAGCACCGATGCACTGTACGCCATCGTGTCAGTGCCATGGGTGATGATCACTCCCGCCACTCCGGTTTTTATCTCATCATACACAGCACGGGCAAGCACCTGCCAGATTGACGGTGTCATGTTCTCGGACAGGATCGTTGATATCGGCTTTGCCCTGTAATTTGCCACCTGTGCCAGTTCAGGGATTGCAGTGAGGATATCTCGTGCGTCAAACTGGCTGGTGACCGAGCCGGTCCGGTAATCGATGCGGCTTGCAATTGTGCCCCCGGTCGACACGATCGCGAGGTCGGGGAGGCCACTACCGGGTGCCACTTCGGTTTTTTTTGCCGGTGCCGGTTGAGTTCGTTTTACAAAGGTGCAGGATCCCGGCAGAATACCTATATTATACCCGGAATCAAGTTTTACGACAGCCATTTCGTCGCGGCTGGTGATGTATGTGCCGGTCTTTTTCTGTCCCCCGACTTCGCAGCTGACAATGTCCCCCGGAGTGAACTGGGCGGTTATGGTACCAGCCTCCGAGCTTCGGTGATAAGATCGTCTTTTGCCTTTGAGAGTTTTGTGAGCCGCTCGTCGATAAGAGTCGAATCAGTATCAAGTTGTTTTTTGCACTCCTCGATTGCGATCTTCACTGCAAGCGGGGCCGGGCCCCCGGATACCTTGCGCAGGGCGATCGAAGCGTCCACATCCAGCGCCTCCCGGATCTGGTCCTGCGTGAGCCCTTTCTCTACAAACGAGATCCCTGCGTTGAGTTCCCGTGCCGCAGTATCCAGCGTCTCAAGGTTGAGGTACCCTTTCTGCACCGCTCTCCCTACAATATTGTGGGCAGTGCGGAACGCTAAGCTGTAGTTCCGGACAAGCGTATCGGCAAGCTCGGTTGCCGTGGCGAAGTTTTTCCCTGATTCCTCCCGCATCCGTTTGGTATCAAAGGTTGCGCTTGAGAGCATGTCCACGAGCATGCGCAGGCTCTCTTTTGCGTCCCGCATCCCGCGCCAGATATTGGGGGTGAGTTCCTGCAGGTCCCGGTTGTAGCTCATCGGGAGCCCTTTGACCGTCAGGAGCGCACCCGTGTACGCCCCAAAAACCGATCCGGTCTTTGCCCGCATGATCTCTGCGATATCCGGGTTCTTCTTCTGGGGCATGATGGAGGACGTCGAACAGAATGCATCGTCAAGGGTGACGAACCTGACAAACCACGTGCTCCAGATGATCAGGTCCTCGCAGAGCCGGCTCACATTTGCCATCAGGATGGAAAGATCGGCGAGCGTTTCTAAGGCAAAGTCCCGGGTTGCCACTGCATCCATCGTGTTGGTGACCAGCCCTTCGAACCCAAGGAAGCCTGCGGCAAGTTCGCGGTTGATGGGATAGCCGGTGGATGCAAATGCAGCTGCGCCAAGCGGGCTTAAGTTTATCCGGATATATGCTTCCTTTAACCGGTCGAAGTCCCGTGAGAACGCCTGTTCGTACGCGAGAAGGTGGTGGGCGAGCGTGGTCGGCTGGGCGTGCTGCATATGGGTGAAACCGGGCATGACGCTGTCGATATGCTGTGCGGCAAGGGCGACCAGCACCTCCCGCACCTTGAGGAGCGCTGCCATCTGCTTGAGGACATCGTCGCGCAGCTTGATCCGGATGCAGGTGGCGACCTCGTCATTGCGCGAGCGCCCCATGTGCATGCGCCCGCCGGCTTCCGCACCGACTGCTTCGATGAGGAGTGCCTCGATGCCTGCGTGAACGTCCTCGAAACGATCATCAAACACCTCCTCCGGTACCCCTTCATCATAGAGTTCGAGGAGCGCGGGCAGGATCTGTTTCGCGATATCGCGGTCGATGATCTTCTGTTTGTCCAGCATCAGCACATGCGCAATATCCACCAGCACGTCGGCATCGGCAATACACCGATCCGCACGCATCGATGAGAGGAAATGCATCATCTCGCCTGTCCTCTCCCCCGAGAGGCGCCCCAGCCTCACAACATCGGTTCGCATCCGTTCACCATCCGGTATGTACTCTTTTCTTTTTGGTCGGCGGGCTCTTTAAATCCACGCCTTTTTTGCGGCGAGTTCGATAGCCCGCTGCACCGATTCGCGGGGGATGATCGTCGCCACCGGTACATGGACGAGCTGCTCGATGATGCTGCTGACGATCGGGGCACAGACGATCGCGATTGCACCTTCCCGTTCCGCCCGCACTGCTGCGACAATCGCATCTTCCATCGTGTGGACGGGGTATTCGCGTACCCGCATGCGGTGCCCGTCGATATCCGCAACCCGCTCTTCCACGCTCTCCAGCACCGGGCGGGCTGCGATCAGCCCGATGAACTCCTCGTCACTTACATGGTAGAGATGACGCAGGGCGCGGACGATCTCCCTGAGCGTGGAGAGGTTCGGGGAACGTCTTCCATGCAGGAGTTTATAGAGCGAGCTCTGGGAGATCCCGCTCTTTTCCGAGAGCTCGCGCACACTGATCCTGAGCTCATGTTTCAGGAGATTATTGAGCGTCCCGACAAATTCATCATCAGAGATGAGCGCTGCGCGCACGAGCCGGTCGATAGGGTCCACTTGTGCCATATACTGAGTACAATTGTGCCAAATCCTGAAAAATTTTTTTATTATTGTGCCAAAAGTGATCAAAAAGATACCTGGCTCATCGACTTTTTTGTAAAAAAATATTATCCAATTGTGAAGTTTATCTGGGCAAAATATCACAAAAAGAGAAAATAATTGTCCAAATCGGATATTTTTTAATAGTGGCCGCACAACAGTTCCCCCATGAAAAGAATCTCTCTTGCAGTGTTTGCCATTCTGGCAGTCGCACTTGTACTGTTAACCGCCGGCTGCACCCAGCCGCAGACATCCTCCAAAGTGACCGAGATCCGCATCGGGTACCAGCCAAGCACCCACCAGATGGCCGAGATCACCGCCATGAGCAAGGGCTGGTGGCAGCAGGATCTTGCCCCGCTTGGTGTCGTCAATGTTTCCGACAAGGTCTTCCCGAGCGGCCCGCCCGAGATGCAGGCAATGCTTGCAGGTGACCTCGATGTTGCCTACGTTGGTGCAGCCCCGGTCCTCTCCGCGCTCGCCACCGGGCTTGATGCTAAGATCGTTGCAGGTGTCAACTCGCAGGGCTCCGACCTTGTTGTCAGCAACGACCTTGCCTATACGGGCCCGCACAGCCTTTCTATGAAAACGATTGCCACGTTCCCGGCGGGGAGCATCCAGGACACCATCCTCCGGGACTGGCTCAAGAAGAACAACCTCACCCCTGACAAGGATGTCTTCATCAAGGGCATGACCCCGGGCGATGCAGTAACGGCGATTACGGCCGGCAAGGTCGATGCCATCTTCCTGCCGACACCCTCGCCGAGCACGGTCGTGAACCAGGGCAAGGGCAGGATCGTTGTCCATTCCGGTGAGATGTACCCCAACCACACCTGCTGTGTCCTCGTGGTCAGCGGCAAGTTGATCCGCGAGCACCCGGAGATCGTCCGGCAGATCATAAAGACCAACGATCGGGCAGTTGCCTTTAACCAGCAGAACCTTGACGAAGCAGCAGCGATCTATGCCAACAAGACCGGTGCGAACCTGGCAGACGTGAAGGCCTCTCTGAAAGAATGGGACGGCAGCTGGGTTTCGGACCCCAGTATCATCGTCAGCCCGGTCCTTGACTATGCGAAGATCCAGTACGACCTCGGGTACATCAAGAAGCCCCTGACCAAAGAGGAGATCTTCGACCTGAGCTTCTACCAGAAGAGCTAAAACCGCTTCGTCCCCCAACCTTTTTTTGCAGTTACGCACTGGTACTATAAGGATAATCCGCAAGAGCCCGGTTGCGGGGGAGCCGGGCCGCGGTTTATGCATTGATCCAAAGGAGATGACCACCATCGGAAGCATGGTACACAGGATCAGGAAACACTGGCTCGGCGCCCTTGCCATAGTCCTTGCCCTCGTTGTCTGGGAGTGCTATGCCTCGTTTATCGTCAGGAACAGTTTCCTGCTCCCGGGCCCTACAGACGTTTTCCACGCCTTTTTCAGCCTTCTTTCGAAAGGGATCCTCCTTGCCGATTTCGAGGTGAGCCTGTTGCATTTCGCTATCGGCCTTACCGGCGCCCTCCTCATCGGCATCCCGATCGGCATTGCGATGGGATGGAACCGCCAGGCCGACGAGTTCCTCAACCCCCTCATCGAGATCCTCCGGCCGATCCCCCCGCTCGCGTGGATCCCGTTTGCGATTATCTGGTTTGGCTTCACGCCGGTCTCGGCCGGCTTCGTCATCTTTATCGGGGCGGTCTTTCCTATCCTGATTAACACCTATACCGGCTTCCGGGGCGTTCCCCGCATTTTTGTCGAGGCTGGAAGGATGCTCGGGTGCAACAGGACGAAGGACCAGATACGGTACATCGCGTTCCCGGCTGCCCTGCCGTCCGTCGTCTCCGGGATCCGGATCGCGACCGGAGTCGGGTGGATGTGCCTGGTTGCCGCGGAACTCTTTGGCGTCTCCAACAACGGTCTAGGAAAAGACCTCTGGTTTTACTACAACCTCCACCAGATGGATGCCGTGGTGGTGTACATGATCCTCCTCGGCCTGATCGGCCTTGTTATCGACATCGTTTTCCGGTACTATATTGACCGGCACTTTCTGAAGTGGCGGACTGGGGAGGTTGCCTGAGCATGGGCAAGCTCCAGATCCTTAACCTGAACCAGTTCTTCCCGCGGGACGACGGCAGCCGGCTCCATGTGCTGGAAAACTTCAGCCTTGAGGTGCAGGACAAGGAGTTTGTCTGCATTCTCGGCCCGTCTGGCTGCGGGAAGACGACGCTGCTGCGCCTGATTGCGGGCCTTGATGCCGCGGAGTCGGGTGCAATACTCCTTGACGGCGAGGAGATGAGAGGCACGAACCCGAAAGTGGGGATTGTCTTCCAAGAGTACTCACTCTTTCCCTGGCGCAATGTTCTCGACAATGTCGCGTTCGGGCTCGAGATGCAGGGTATGGAACGGGATGAGCGGCACCGGCAGGCTGCCCGGTATCTCGATCTCGTGGGCTTAACCCAGTTTGCGAATAGCTACCCGTCTGAGCTCTCCGGCGGGATGCGCCAGCGGGTCGCGGTTGCCCGGGCGCTCGCCCTCGACCCGGTCGTGCTCCTGATGGACGAGCCGTTCGGGGCCCTCGATGCCCAGACCCGGAACATGCTCCAGCACGAGCTCCTTACGATCTGGGAGAAGACAAAAAAGACGATCATCTTCATCACCCATAGCGTTGATGAAGCGGTCTTTTTGGCAGACCGTATCGTCGTGCTCACCCCCCGGCCCGGCCGGGTCTGCGAGACCATCCCCCTTGAACTGCCGCGACCGCGGGACCGGACAAGCATCGAGTTTGCGAAGTTCCGGCGCCACGTGCTCGACCTGATCAACCTGCCGAAGTGTGAGCTCCAGTAAGGTTTAATACGCCTCATTTCCATTTTATACAAGCAGTTTGTGCAGCGCATTCGCATGATATCTGATTTTTTGCAGATTTTTCATGCCCGCTCATACATTCTTTAAGGAGAAGGACGCGATGGTTAGAAAACCGGGAAAGATGTACAGGAACATTTCAAAGAAAGCCTATACGCGCCGTGAGTATATGGGCGGTGTTCCGGGAAGCAAGATCGTACAGTTCGAGATGGGTAACCTCACGCAGGAGTTTCCGACGCAGATCGATCTGTTGATTGATGAAGCGTGCCAGGTCCGGCACTCGGCGCTGGAAGCCGCACGCATCAGCATCAACCGCAGGCTGATGAAAGACGTTGGCAGGGCAAACTTCCACTTCAAGGTCCGGGTTTATCCCCATCATGTCCTCAGAGAGAACAAACAGGCAACCGGCGCCGGTGCCGACCGTGTTTCGGAAGGGATGCGCCTTGCATTCGGCAAGGCAGTGGGCACCGCTGCACGCGTCGCGTCAAACCAGCGCATCTTCACGGTCTTCTCCACACCGGCATACCTTGAGAAGGTCAAGGACGCGCTCCGCAACGGTGCACACAAGCTCCCGTCCCCGTCCCACATCAAGGTGAGCACCATCAAGGTGAGCGGGAGGATTATTGCGCCCAAGTTTGCTGAAGAGAAGGTTGTCGCGGCACCGGTCGTTGCCGCTGAAGATCCAAAGGAAGCGGAGGCTGCAGCGGCAAAGGGCGGCAAGGAGCCGGTGGCAAAGGGCAAGGATGCAGGTAAAGCCGGCAAGGAGCCTGCAAAGGGTGCTGAAGAGAAGAAAGGCGCAGAACCCGCAAAGGGCGCCAAAGGCAAGAAATAATTTTTTCAATATTCCTTCATTTTTTCATTACCTCTTTAATCACCCGTTTTTCCCAACCATGTTTTTGATTTTGTCCCTGTAATCGATCAGTGGGGATCTGCGACCTGTCCTGTGAAAAACAGGAGAGCACATATCCCGGAAATCCCTACATTAGTCTTATGGGTGCAAACCGTGAATGCGGAGATCCCTGACGCAACTCCTGAAGTCCCTGCGATCTGCCATGTTCCCCCTACGCCGCTGACATCGACGGGAAAACAGGTCGTCATACTTATCGCCGTCCTCGCCGGTTTCCTTACTCCCTTCGACGGCTCCGCAGTCAACATCGCGCTCCCGACTATCGGGGCTGCGTTTCACATGGATGCGATCGCCCTGTCATGGGTGGCCACCACCTACCTTCTTTCCTCCGTCCTCTTCCTTGTACCGTTCGGCAAGATCGCCGACATTTACGGCAGGAAGAAAATTTTTCTGTATGGGATAGCGATCTTTGGGGCAGCATCGCTGGTGATGACCATGGTGCCCTCTGCCGGCTTGCTACTTGCAGTCCGCATCGTGCAGGGGTTCGGGGCGTCCATGATCTTCGGGACTTCGGTTGCGATCTTAACATCTGTCTTCCCCCCCGGAGAACGGGGACGGATGCTTGGCATCTACATCACTGCGGTGTACATGGGCCTGACCCTTGGCCCGTTCCTTGGGGGCATCCTTACCGAAAATTTCGGGTGGCGGAGCATTTTTTTTATCAATGTCCCGATTGCTGTCTTGATAATTCTCCTCGTCCTCACAAAACTTGAAGGAGAGTGGTCCGAATGCAAAGGTGAAACGTTCGACCTTACCGGTTCGGTCCTGTACGGCCTCGCTCTGGTCGCCGTCATGCTAGGGTTCTCAGAGCTGCCATCGGCTGGCGGGGTGATGCTTGTCCTTGTCGGGTTTTTGCTCGCAATCGCGTTCATCCGGTTCGAGCTGCGGCAGGAATGTCCGGTCCTGAACATGCGGCTCTTTTCCGGGAGCAGGGTCTTTTTATTCTCGAACATCGCAGCGCTGATTAACTATAGTGCAACATATGCAGTCTCCTTCCTCCTCTCCCTCGACCTCCAGTATACCAGGGACTTCTCGCCGGAATATGCCGGGATCATCCTGATCGCTGCCCCTCTCGTTCAGGCGGCAGTATCACCCTTTGCGGGCCGGCTCTCGGATAAAATTGAGCCGGGGATCATTGCCTCCGTCGGAATGGCGATCTCTGCGCTCGGCCTGTTCCTGTTAACTTTCCTTAACGAAACGACGCCCCTGTGGTTCATCGTCATGTCACTGGCAGTGCTCGGGCTGGGTTTCGGCATTTTCTCTTCCCCGAATACAAATGCCATCATGAGCGCGGTTGAGAAGAAGTACTACGGGGTCGCATCAGGGATCGTGGGCACGATGCGCCTTTTGGGCCAGATGCTCTCTATGGGGATCGCGACAATGATCTTTGCCATTGTGATCGGCAGGGTCGAGATAACCCCGGAGTACTATCCCGCATTTGCTGTGAGCGTCCATTACACGTTAATCCTGTTCACGGTCTTCTGCGTGATCGGGATTTACGCATCCCTTATCCGAAGAAACCCGGGCAGGAGGGACCAGGTACTGGGAACAGATAAGGGACACCGGCAAATCCGCCGGGGACAATAGACCGGTATCCCAAATCCTTATCACCGCCCCTCCCGAACACTTTTCTGATGAGAAGGGGCAGCGCAGCCTTCCTGCGTAAGCGGATATCGGAGGCCACGGAAGAGGCTGTAAAAGAGGCGGTTATTTTCCTGCCGCCCGATGTGAAGCGTGCGATACAGAGGGCGGCAGCTGCGGAAACAGACCCGGTGGCACAGGGTGAGTTTGCCAATATACAGGAAAACATCGCAGCTGCTGAAGGACTTGCGGTCCCGCTCTGCCAGGACACCGGTGTGCCGGTCATCTACCTTACCCTTCCACCGGATGTACCGCTGACCAAGGACTTGTACGACGCCGTTATTGAGGGTGTCCGCAGGGCGACCAGGTCCGTCCCGCTCCGCCCAAATGTCGTTGACCCTCTTTCCCGGCATAACACTGGTGACAATACCGGTGATGGCATGCCTGCAGTACACGTGAGACCTGGCGACAAGCTTACCGTGACAGTACTTCCCAAAGGGGCGGGCGCCGAGAATGTGTCGCGCATCACAATGCTCCTGCCTTCCCAAAAAGACGAGATCGGGAAGTTTGTTATCGAGACGGTGCTGCTTGCCGGGGGAAAACCCTGTCCGCCGGTAGTGCTCGGGGTCGGGATCGGCGGGACTTTTGATGGCGCGGCGACGCTCGCAAAGGAGGCGCTGCTGCTCCCCATTGATTCGATGACAGAGTATGAGCAGCAGCTCTGCAATGCGGTAAACCGCCTCGGGATCGGCCCTATGGGGCTTGGGGGTAAAACGACAGCTCTCGCCGTCAAGGTCAGGACTGCCGCGTGCCATACAGCATCTCTCCCGGTCGCTGTCAATGTCCAGTGCTGGGCATGCCGCCGGGCCACTGTCGAGGTGAAGAGGACATGAAAAAGCCGGCACAGCTCAAAACCCCGCTTGGCAGTGAAGTGCTCGGGCTCCATGCCGGCGACCATGTCGAGCTCTCCGGGATGGTATACACCGCACGGGACGAAGCGCACCTGCGCATGCAGGAGGAGGGTATCCCCTTTGACCCGGACGGCGCTGCAGTATACCACTGCGGCCCGGTCGTGCAGGATAACCGGATCATCGCAGCAGGGCCTACGACATCGTCGCGGATGAATGCTCTCTCCGGCTTCCTCATCGCAAGGGGTGTACGGGCGCTGATCGGGAAAGGAGGTATGGGCAGCGCGGTGCGTGAGCAGCTCCGGGGAAAGGGAGTGTATCTCGCGTTCACGGGCGGGTGTGCTGCGCTTGCCGCCTCACACATGGCGCTCCGTGGCGTTTATTTTGAAGACCTCGGGATGGCGGAAGCGGTCTGGGCAATTGAGCTTGACAGACTGCCCCTCGTCGTGGGGATCGATGCACAGGGAAACGACATCTTTGATCTCATCCGCGCCCGTGCGGAAAAAGAGTTTGAACGGTATTGCAGGGGCCAGCCCTGAACCAACCATAATGTGTATTACAATAAATAGGTTTTATTCGTCCGGGCTTTCACATTATACGATAGGACGCTCCATGAAGCTCGCCATTGACGAGGCCCGGTGCAAAGGGTGCAACCTGTGTACAAAAGTCTGCCCTTAC